>CAZTHA010000788.1:0-1503 GCA_964613435.1 uncultured bacterium | reverse complement strand
GAAATGCATTTTATTTTACGCCCGGGATTTATTCTGATCTTCTTGGCCACGCTGTTCGCAACAAACCCTGTATCAGCCCAACAAGCCGCC
This sequence comes from uncultured bacterium, assembly GCA_964613435.1. Classification (GTDB taxonomy): domain Bacteria; phylum Muiribacteriota; class Ozemobacteria; order Ozemobacterales; family Ozemobacteraceae; genus DYKG01. Next base: position 1,413 of record CAZTHA010000788.1, on the reverse strand, counting down.
ATAGACACTTTTGTCGGCCACGCACACAAGCAGATAGAGCAGGCAAACAGACTGATGCAGGAGAACCAGGTCGAAGATGCCGTTGCAGCACTAACTGACGCCAATCGCTATATCGAGAGCGTTATCAATCACGATCTTGAAGAACTATTGTTCAATGCCAGGCGCGAAAACCGTAATTTCAATTTCAATCTTCAAATTTCTTTAAACAGCGGTTTTTCTGCAGATCTCTGGAAAAACAAATTGAATAAGGCCAATAATGCCCTGAGAATCAGTCAGGAAGCCATCGCTGGCCTTGGCAGTATCAGAATACTCGACCGCCAGGATGAAGCCATTACCTATATCAAAACCGTGTATGATTCAGTTGTAGCAATAAAAGACGTCGTCAGCAGCGTCAAAACACAATCCTATCTTGAGGCGGTTAAATCAGCCAAAGAAGGCGTTGACGGCTTTATAGAAAATTACAAGGCAATCGAAGAAGCGAAATTCAAAAAACAGCAGACAGAATCTCTTGAAATACACATCAATGGTCTTGTTCGCCGCGCAAACAGAGTTATCAATACTGTCGAACCAATTCTGAGCTTCATGAAAGTCAATGCCGAAGAAGCCGAGCGTTTTGAGCAGCTGCTTGCGAAAGCCAGGTCGATCAAAGACAAGGTGTATTCAGGTGCAGCACAAAAAATGGTACACGGAGACGCAAGATATACATGGAATTACGAGCCTTTCAAAAAAGAATTGAATACACTCTGTGACAAAATCAAGGCCGAGAATCTGACTCTGGCTTCCGTCAAAAAAGAGTTCGACAAAATATCAACAGAAGCCAGGACTTCATGGCAGAAGGTATATGACAACGTAACCGCATCTGACGACGAAGAGCAGAAAGCCAACATGCTCAAGTGGGCAAATGAAAAATGGGAAGATTTTGAAACAAACTGTTTTGGCAAAGCCATCGACAGCATAAAAACATCTGAAACGGCTCAGAATGACAAAAGCAAAAGCCCGGGCGTAAACCTTTTTGCCGGTGCCACAAGCGCTGCCGACAGCTCGAAAATAAAAAAGCAGCCACAAAAAACCAATCCTTTTGCCGGGCTCGAAAAGACTGAAAACACAGATTCAGAAACAGATAACGCGAAAAGCCAAAGCAAAGCCGCATTATTCGCCGGAGTCTCTGATACATCCGCAGACGACACCCCAAAAGATCAGCCTGAACAGACCGAAAACACAATTATTAAAACTACAACCGGTGCTAAAACAGACAAAGCAAAAGAAAAAGCCCCGGCGCCAATTAAACTGGGTGAGATTTATAACACCGGCACTGGCGACACCAGCACCCACGTAGGCGGCAATTACATCTCTGTTTTAATCAGTGAATTATCCGACAAAGATGTTCTCGAGGTCGAAGTTAAAACAGGAACT
>CAZTHA010000787.1:0-1504 GCA_964613435.1 uncultured bacterium | reverse complement strand
CCTTGCGGCGTGTCTTGACGCGGAACATCAGTCCCAGCAACTCAAGCGTGATGATGGGCATCAGCGCCACCATGGCGATCATGCCGAATCCGTCGATCAGCACATTGGCGGTTTCATGCGCATTGGCCGCGCCGTTGGTCAGCGCCAGAATGAAGGTGGCGGTCATGGGGCCTGTAACATCCTTCATGGCCTGGATGGTGGCCTCCACGGAACCCACGTCATCCCGATGCATCACGTAGAGCACCCGTTCCACCACGATAATGGCGTCGTCCACCACGGTGCCGATAACCAGCACGAAAGCGAAGAGGGTAAGGATATTGATGCTGAATCCCAAAACGATAAGCCCGATGAAGGTGGCCAGAAGGGAAATGGGAATGGCCATAATCGGCACCAGGGTAACCCGCCAGTCCTGAAGAAAGGCATAACACACCAGTACCACCAGGGAAAAGGTGAGCCCCAGGGTGAAAAGAATCTCGTGAATGGTTTCCCGCACATACTCCGTGGAGTCGTAACCGATAACGAACTCCGTATCCGAGGGCAAGGTCTTGGAGAGTTCTTCCAGAGCCTTTTCCGTGGCCTTCATGGCGTCCAGAGCGTTGGAATCGGAAGCCTGAGAGAGAAGCATCATGGCGGCGGGACCCCCGTTCAGCCCCGCATGAAAGGTGTAGTTCTCGGAGCCCAGTTCTATTCGGGAAACGTCCTTGAGCTTTACCAGTTCTCCATTTTCGGTGGTTCGGAGAACGATGTTCTCGAAATCTTTCACGTTTCCCAGGCGTCCTTTGGTAGTGAGGGTATAGACCAGAGGAGTTCCGCCATCGTTCGGAGCCGATCCGATGGATCCCAGGGAGGCCTGGCGGTTCTGGCTGGCGATGGCGCTCGCCACGTCCGAGGTGCTCAGGCCCAGGGAGGCCAGTCGATCCGGATCCAGCCAGACCCGGATGCTGTACTTGGCTCCCATAACCTGAACGTCCCCGAGCCCGGGAACCCGTTTCAGGGCATTGCGAATATTGTTCTGGGCGTAATCCGTCATAAAGGCGGCGTCCCGGGTGCCGTTGGGAGAAATCAGGGCCACGAAGCCCAGCACGTCGGAAAAGCGGGCCTCCGTGGTAATGCCCCGGGCGGTAACCTCCGTAGGAAGAAGGGGCTCTGCCTGCTGTACCCGGTTCTGCACCTTCACCAGGGCCATATCCGTATCGGTGCCGGTCTTGAAGGTGATGGTGAGCGAATAGTATCCGGTATTGCTGGAGGTGGAGCTCATATAGATCATGTCGTCCACGCCGTTGAGGGCCTCCTCCAGGGGAATTCCCACGGTGTTGGCCAAAGTCTCCGCATCCGCCCCGGCGTAGCTTGCCTGTACGCTGATCTGGGGAGGGGAGATGTCGGGATACTGTTTCACCGGCATGTTTAGAGCCGCGATGACTCCTGCCAGGGCGAGAACCACCGAAAGAACCATGGCGAATCGGGGTCGTTCTATAAAAAACTTGGAAAACATGATCTATTCGTC
>CAZTHA010000786.1:0-1505 GCA_964613435.1 uncultured bacterium | reverse complement strand
CAAGCGGCCGATGAGGCGCACGCCAAATTCCTGCACTGTCCTGGCATCGCCATTTTCCGGTAACTTCAACTGCGCAGGGTAATCCAATACACTCTTGCCCTGGCTGATCTTACCACCCACCAAGCTGTAAAACATCCTCTGGATTTCCTTATAGAATTCTTTGTTTACTACTTCCACAGAGAATCTATCTTCCAGATCTTTAAAATCGCGAAGGCGGCCGCTTCCCAGCAAAAAGCTTTCCGGAGTCCTGGTTTTGGCATTCTCACCCAGGTAGAAGGAGAAACGTTTGGGATTGGAGAACTTGTATTTTACGTCTGTGCCTTCCAGCTCCAGCTTGAGCGTGATCAGGGAAAAGCGGTAGTTGTTTGAGTTCTCGGAGACAAAGAAGAAAAGCGCGTTTTCCAGATTCAGTTCTGCCATGAGGCGGAAGGCATCCCGGGAGACTCCGATGCGGGGGTCATTTTCTGATCCATGTGAGATCTCGATGATCGCCAGATTGTTCAGTGAGTCGCAATCGCCGATCCAATATGCCTGAGGCCGGATGTATTTGGATTTAAATTCTATGTTGATAGTTTGTTTTTTGAGCTTAAAGTCGTTTGGCAGAAAACTTGTTTGCAGGAAGTCGATCCAGGCCTTTCTATCGTAAGCTGAGTTCAGAAATTGATTCACTATAATTCTCCTATATGAGTTCTTCTGCCAAAATCAGGGATTCGGCACCATCATCGATCTTGCAGGCTGCCATAATTATGGAACTAAGGTAGCTATGAGGAACCACCTTCATCAGGCTTTCGATATCTTTTTCCAGCTTGTTTGCGTTTACACGATTGATGCTGAGGTACACACCATCCGGCAGGGAGTTTAGCTCTTTTGCCACGTGATAGAGATCTTTCAGATAATCTTTGTATTTGGGGCTAGCATCGCTCATGGCTTTTAGTTTATTAAGAGTTTTTGCGCGTTTTCCGGTGGCTGTAGATGCAGCTTGTTTGGCATACATATTGGATTTTGCGTTTTGATAGAGGGCATCGAAGGCATCGGACACTGCGCGGGGTTTTTCGCTTTGCTGTGCCTTAAACAGTTGCAGCGCCTCTTCCGGACTAAGCGCAACGGAGTTTTCGGCATCCAGCCCCAACCTGAAGGCAAAATCCTCTCCCTTCTTGCCAAAGACGAGTACTCCTTTTTTTGCCTTTGCTTCAGATCGTTGCAATCTGCTGCGGTGCTCGATAGATCTGGCTTTTTGGAGCAAATCCGGCTTGCCGGAAAGCAGGTGGTTATATTCGTTCAGATACACGGCGTCCCAGGATTCCGCTTCCTGTTCCGCTTCTGCTTTTTTGTATTGTTCATGATAGTAGGAAACCAGTTGTTCTTCATTGGTAAGCACTTTGGTATCTTCTCCCAAGAGCACGTCGATCATGGCTTTTTTCAGGGTAGAGATTTCTTTTTTGCGGATGTGGTCTTCACCGATATCGGTGGGGAAATAGTTGTAAATATAGAGCTTTTCAAAGAGC
>CAZTHA010000785.1:0-1511 GCA_964613435.1 uncultured bacterium | reverse complement strand
TTTACGTGCATTTACAGTCTGTTTTGTCCTGACAATCCTGGCCCTTGGCTGTGTACAGGCCGCCGGTCTTGGCCTGGAATACCAGACCTCGGCAACCGGTTCGTTGCAGCCTTCTAATTGGCAATTGCGGCTCGAATTCAACCGACCGGTATCTATTATTGAATTGTCAAAGCGGGTCGAATTACAGACTGATGGCCGAAAAGCTGAATTTAAAGTGGTTAACGCCACTGAACTTGGCGAGCCAGAGGTCAGCAAGGCGCTGCCCTCTGAAAGAAATGTTTTTGTTCTCAAGCCGGCTAAAGAACGCGAAGCTTCAGGCTCCTGCCGCATCATAATCGATGGAAAACTTACATCGGCCGATAATAAATCGCGGTTGCACAAGAAATATGAGATTGTTTTCCAGACAGCGGTTGGCACAACCCTGCTCGGGTATGAACCCTACTTCAATTCGAAAAGCGATAAAGGCTTGCGAATTTTCCTCTCTGACCGGGTAAAAGATTATGCCTTGAAAAAACAGCTGCGCATTTTCCCCCCGATCGGGCATTTTACCGTCGATCGACAGTATTCGCGAAACCGCAATGAATACCACATCGCCGGCAAGTTCATTACCGGACAAAAATACAGCGTTGAAATACTCGGCGGTTCAACCGGTGATAAGGAACCAGTCCTCAATCCTTGCAAAATCGACTTTCTGTCATGCGGCCCGAAGCCGGAAATACGCTTTGCTGCCGATCGCAGCGTTCTCGAACTGAAGAGCCGCCAGCTGGTGCCGTTGAGCTTTGCCAATATCGGTAATTTCCGGGTGCAGCTGATGAAGGTGCCTGCCTATTTTGCACCTTTGTTCGATGCTCTCGCCATTTTTCCCGATGTCGAAGAAAAGCGCCCGACTGAAGTAACCTCGTACCGGCTCGAAGGTGAGAATAAAAAGGCGGTCGAAGCAGCTGCCGCCGATCTCGACAATCTTATGCTCAGCTGTGTCAATCGCTTTGCCGCACTTAAAAAGCTGCCTGGCGTCGAAGAAATTATCGGACTGCCGGAATTTTTGGCCCCGGAATTTTCTTCATCCAGCGAAGGTTTCATGGGTTCTGAAGACTCGGACACTGAGTATTTTTTCTCTTTGCCCCTCGACTCCAGAACTGATCCGACCAATGGCGGCGGGGTTATCATCAGGGTTAATGAAGCTGATGTCGAAAATGGTCAGCAGGCTTCAAGGCTTTTCCAATTAACCGATCTTGCCATTGCCTACAAATTCAGTCGCAACGAAATACTTCTGTGGATCACTTCGATTGAAACCGGCAAGCCGTTGCCAGGTATCAGTACCATGCTCCTGTGCAAAAACGGACTTAATATTTTTCCGGGCAAAACCGACAAGGATGGCTTGATAATCGTCAAGCAGGATCAGGAATATCCTGCCATTTCCTGGAAAGAAAACACCCCTGAGATTACCAGAGCCAGGCCGATCATTACCGACCTGCTCATCGCTGCAGCGGCCAGCACTAATGATAGCAGCT
>CAZTHA010000784.1:0-1519 GCA_964613435.1 uncultured bacterium | reverse complement strand
TTCGGCGTCGATCCAGTCTTGATAACACAAAAAGAAACTTGAGCCGGGAAAGTGACACCAAAACACGGGCGGCGCCTGGGCGCGCTGGAGCTACAGGAGGCGGCGAATGCATTATTGCCTCAGGATAGAGAGCAATCAGATCGAAAAAATCTGACCTCTTTGCGCCTTGGTGGCTTGGTGTGAGAATTTTATTTCAGGCGACTTTGGTCGTCGGCTGGTTTTGGATTATGTTACCTCGAGCAGGAAATCAATGAGATTAACCTGATTGATACCGGATTCTCCTCGAATCGGAAGCTTATCAAGAGAAAGAACCGTCTTGGGATAATGATCGGGAATCATCAGCAAAGGCCTGAATTCACGGTTGCGAGTTTTTTCTGATTCAAGCAGGTAGGTAACCTGGTAATAATGCCTGCTATCGTCACGACAGGCGACGAAATCAACTTCAAGATCGCCCTCTTTGCCGACATAAACAGTATTGCCACGCCGTAAAAGCTCGAGATAAACCACATTTTCGAGAATCTGCGAGATATCTGAGCCTTTATGCCCTATTGTCGCGCTACGCAAACCCAGATCAGCCAGAAAATATTTTTCCAGACGTTCAAGAATTTTCTTGCCCTTGATATCGTAACGACGAACAGTATGAACAATCATTGCCGTTTCGAGAGCCTTAACATAGTTGTAAACTGAATCTGTGCCGACTTTTCTACCCTGACTTTTCAAGAAATCAGCCAGGCGATTGGCGCTGAAGATATTGCCGATGTTATCCATGATATACAGCAAGATGCGCTCCAGAAGCTCTGAATCTCTTATGCCATGGCGCTGCACTATATCTTTCAATACCACAGAATTAAAAATTCCTTTTAAATACTGCCTTTTGATGTCTTCATCATTCGGCAAAAGATGTAACCCGGGGAAACCGCCAAATTGAATAAAATCATTGAAAGACTCTTCAACCTTGATTCTATTTGCAGAATCGATTTCATGAAAATCCAGATATTCTCTGAACGACAAGGGAAGAAGCGATAGTTCGACATATCTTCCGGCCAGCATTGTCGCCAGTTCACCGGAAAGCAGACGAGCATTGGAGCCGGTCAGATAAATGTCACAATCCAGATCCACCAGAAGCGAACGAACCGTCTTTTCCCATTGGTAAACCTCCTGGATCTCATCGATCATGATGTAAACCCGCCCGGTGGTTTTGCCGGCCAACTTCATTATATGATCGTAAAGCGACTCAAAGTTTTGATAATCACGATTTGCCAGAGATTCGAAATCAATGGAGATAATGTTGTTTTCAGCGATTCCAAGACTGAAAAGATGATTTTTCAGCAACTTGAGAAGATAGGATTTGCCACATCTTCTAATACCAACAATTACCTTTATCACAGGAGTGTCGATAAATCTGGTCATCTGTTGCGCAAATATCGTTCTATTTTTCAGCATATTGATTAGTTATTTCTTTTATAATGGAATTAATTTCATTTTAATCAATTTTTCTTGGATATAAAAGATGTTTTTT
>CAZTHA010000783.1:0-1522 GCA_964613435.1 uncultured bacterium | reverse complement strand
GTCGGTATTATCGGCCCGAACGGAGCCGGTAAAACGACGATGTTCAAAATGATCGCCGGCACTGAAAAGCCCGATCAGGGTGAAGTCGTGGTCGGCCCGACGGTCAAATACGCCTGGGTTGATCAGCATCGCGACATTCTCGATGCCGAAAAGACGGTTTATGAAGAAATCAGTGATGGCCTCGACGAAGTGCAGTTCGGCAGGCATCGCATCAATTCACGCGCCTATTGCGGCCGCTTTGGTTTCAAGGGTGGTGACCAGCAGAAAAAGGTTGGCTGTCTCTCGGGCGGCGAAAGAAACCGGGTCCATCTGGCAAAGATCGTTAAATCCGGCGGCAATCTTCTGATGCTCGATGAACCGACCAACGACCTGGATGTCGGCACATTGCGGCTGCTCGAAGACGCTATCGACGATTTCAGCGGCTGCGCACTGGTAATCAGCCACGATCGCTTTTTCCTCAATCGAATCTGCACACATCTGCTGATTTTTGAAGGTAATGCTAGAGTAAGATGGTTCGAAGGCAACTTTGAAGACTATGAAAACATGTATTTGAAAAAGCAGGGAGCTGCTGCCAATGAAAACCGTCGCGCCAAGTTCAGGCGATTCTCGATATAGATGAGTGATTCACCTTGAGCAGTGAAAAGAAAAGCGGCGATTCGTTCATTATGACAGTTCTGGGAATGCTGGTAGTTGGGTTGATTTTGGCCAGTCTGATTGCCCCGATGATTCCATACTCAGGCACTGGCGAGATTCGATTTGCGACCAAAGCCAAAATGCAAAATTTAAAAACTGCTTTGATAAATTTTCAGGTTGATTTTGGTTTTCTCCCGTTTGAAGGTGACCAGATCAGCCTTGATGCTTATGAGCGGGCTAATCGTTTTGTTCTGGGGCCTGAAGATAAAGCGAACGTTTTGTTCAGCAACGCTTACCCGGGCAATTTTTTGGTCGAAGCGGTAAGTTGCGATGAAGAGAAATATCGCAAAAGATGGAAGGGCCCATATCTGGAAGCGGATGTCAAAGAAGCTTTCACTGATTCTTATGGCAACCGCATCTGGTATCGGGCTGAAAAACAGGGGCTTTTTCTGCACTCAGCCGGAGAAGACGGCAAATTTGATGAAATTGAAAAAGTTTCCGATGATTCAACTTATCGGGGCGACGACATTCTGGTTAGAGTCGCCAAGTTTAGATCTGGTAAGTATTGAGACTGCCGAACATTTTTTTTCGGCAGTCTTTATCTTTGGCGATTGGTCAGTTTTAAGATTTAAATTTTACCAGGTAAAATAAGGTTTCTGTTCTTCTAGACCTTTTTCAGGCATTGGAGATACCACACCTTTGTCTTCAACCCATGGGGTCGGCAGAGTGCCGGCACCATCGATATCGACGGCCTTTTCCAGCTGGAATCCATCGAATATTGCGGTGTCACCTGGGCTGCCGTTTTGAATGGTTATTTCAAAAGTAAAACTGCCAAGATCGGCAGAGTTATCAGAAGTGAACGGCATGCTGACACGGAACCAGCGATTCA
>CAZTHA010000782.1:0-1525 GCA_964613435.1 uncultured bacterium | reverse complement strand
CTTGTATTTCTCGGTGTATTTGCCAATCAGGAACCAGCGGCGTTTCTCGTGCAAACTAATGGTGAAGCTGCCACTCATCTGAGCTCTGGGAACCGCCACTTCGCCCAGGCTTAGTTCATTGACCTGGGTCTTGCTATAGGCAAAAGATACGTTCTCCAAGTGGCCGTAGCGCGTATCCACCCAAAGGCTGAACCACAGGGATTTGCCATTCTTCACTTCATCCCCATACATATTTTGCCAAGCCACCATCGCCTTCAAGCGATCGCCGATGATGCCTTCTACCTTGCCATAAAAGCCATAAGCAGCACGGGACTGGGGAAGCATATCCTCTTTGGTAAGCAACTGATAGCTGCCATCTTCCTGCTCTACCAGCAAGCAGCGCTCCTCTTCATAGAAATGATCAAAGTAACCAGGGATAAAGGAGACTGTTCACTACGACATGTCCTGTTTCCAATAGGTTATCGTATTAGTCAGTCGAAAAAGTGGGCGAAACACCCAAATACAAGTTTTGATAGCTGAATTGACAAGAGTGTCTGTATTCCATCAAATCTTCAAAATCACACTTTGTATCTCAGCAGCATATTTGCGGCCAATACGAGCGTTTCAGAGGGCTTGGATTAGGGCAAAAAGTATATTTAATTAATTGCAAGAAAATGCTTTACAAGATTCACTTGTCTGCCATTTTGGCACCTCAAAGTATGACTTATTGAGGTGGAAAAATGACGCAAAAGAAAAGCCGGAAACCAGCGGTTGAAGTAAACATGAATGAGGAAAAAATTGAAGTCTCTCTGAACATTCCTGTCAGATTCAGTATCCCAAGAACCAAGCCCAATATCAAGTTCATCATCGTATTTTTGAGGTTGCTTTTTGCCGGAGATGGTTCCAGACTATGCACATTCAACGATATTGCCAAGATGTTTGGCTATGCGGACCGTAGAAACGTAAACAACTACTGGCGGGAGTTTGAGCAGCAAAACTATGATATCCTGGGTTTTCTGAGCCGCAAAGTGGACTTTGCTGAGAGCATACCCCTGATTGAGGACTTTGTGGCCAAGAATATGATCCTGCCAATAGTGGAGATGCACCGTAAGTTCACTCAAACCACTACCTACGACATGACTATTGAAACATTCAAGAAATATCTATCTCAAACCAACAGCCTTAACCTTCTTAAAAATGCTCAGAAGCAGCTGCTCCAAAAGGTTACCGGAAGTGGAGCAGTAGATATCTTGCGTTTATTTGCAGACCAGCACAACGTTCCGGTTTTATGCGACAGGATTTTGGAGAAGGCAGAGACAAAGAAAGAGAGTCCTAAACCTGTATCCGAAATGAAAAGCACTCTGAGTCGCAGGAACTTGTGTATGCTGGTTCACTACCTGGTTGCCAGTGGCTTGAACCTGAAGACCATTGCTCTGCTTCTGGACGTCAGCAAGGCAACTGTATCCAACCTCTGGCATGAGATAAAAGATATGCCCAGTATGATCCTGAACTCGATTGCCAAGTGGAGCGGAAAGATCAGTATTGA
>CAZTHA010000781.1:0-1526 GCA_964613435.1 uncultured bacterium | reverse complement strand
TGATTTCCCAGGAAATAATGCAGCTTTTCCTGGAAATCAACGCTCGCGGAACAACTGTGATCATGGCGACCCATAACCACAATCTGGTCAATAAACTGCGCAAAAGAGTGGTTGCTCTTGTCGATGGGCAGATTATCAAAGACGAACCCTGCGGCACTTATGCCTACGAGTAGTCCAATACTGGAGTCCTGAATATGTCACTGGCTAACCTGTCTTTTTTTCTCAGCGAAGCGGCGGTTAATTTACGCCGGGCTGGAATTACCGCTTTCGTTACCCTGACAACCATCGCCATTTCGCTGATCATGATGGGGGCCTTTCTTCTGGCAACCATGAACCTCGAGTCTTTTCTGCAACAAATGCAATCAGAGGCTCTGGTAACCGCCTATCTCAAGCCTGATATACGATTCACCGATGCCAAAGCTCTTCGGCTAAGATTGACAAGCATCGACGAAATCGAAAACATTGAGCTCATCACCCCCGAAGAAGCCGCAAAAGAACTTTTCAGCAACGCTGACGACCAGCAGCTTCTGCAAATCGGCATTACTCCCGAATCCAATCCCCTGCCAACAACTCTGAGAATCAAGGTTAAGCCAGGAACTCAACTCAGCAGTCTTCTTGAAAAGCTTAAAACAGAGCCGGAAATCGACAATATCAGCTACGGGGAAGACCTGTTCCGCCAATTTCAGGGTATTTCTGATCTCCTCTGGGCCGCCAGCCTCATCATCGTCATCTTTCTCGGCCTGGCATCTTTATTTATCGTTTACAATACCGTTCGCCTGACGTTTTTCATGCGCCGGGAAGAAATTGTCATCATGAAACTGGTCGGCGCCACCAACTGGTTTGTCCGTGGTCCTTTCATCGTCGAAGGCTTTATCCAGGGAACCATGGGCGCGCTGCTGGCCATTCTTTTTCTCTTCGCTTCCTATAAATTCATACTCGCCAAATTAGCCCTGTTTACCCCGTTTTTTGCAACCGATATCGGCCTGGACCAATTTTTCAAACTCGCCGTCAAACTATTCATGATGGGCACTATTTTGGGGGTTTCGGGCAGCCTACTTTCTCTTCGCGACATAAGCCGCTTCAGCAAAGCAGTCCCGGAAGGGGTTTAACATGTTCAGAACCTTTTCGGCGAAAAGCAACCAGGTTTTTGCCGTTTGCTTCCTGGTTTTTCTGCTAAGCGGACCTATGCCATGCCCGTTGTCTGCGACCAGAACGACCCCCGAAGCGACCGACCAGCTTCAGACCGAACTCGACGCAATCAACCTGCAGATCGACTATCTCAAGCTCAAAGTCAAAGAAAACTCAGGCCAAATCAATCAACTCGAAAAAAAGGTTGCCCGCAAAAAGAAAGAAATTGCCGAGCTTAAAGAACAGATTTCGGCAATCAACATCAAAAAAGTACATTTTGCCGAACAGATCAGCAAGCTCGAAGCTGAAATAGCACTGGGTCAACAACAGATGCGCGATTTGATGACCCGTTTCCGCGCCCGACTCGTGCAGCTACATAAAATCAAGCAAGGCACATT
>CAZTHA010000780.1:0-1527 GCA_964613435.1 uncultured bacterium | reverse complement strand
CGGCTGAGTTAAACTGCATTGATAAAGATCAGGGAAACGGAGGAATTATATGGAAATCAAATTTGGAACCTCAGGTTGGCGGGCAATCATCGCCGACGATTTTACCTTTGCCAACGTCCGCATCTGCGCCCAGGCCATCGCCGATCACCTCAAAAGCATCAACGAAACCCAGGGCGTCATTATCGGCTCGGATGCCCGCTTCATGTCGCCACGCTTCATGGAAGTCGCTGCCGAAATTTTTGCCGGCAACGGTATCAAAGTCTATCTTTGCAAGCGCGACACCCCCACCCCGGTTATCAGTTTTGAAATTCTGCGCCGAAAACTTGCCGGCGGCATCAACTTCACCGCCAGCCACAATCCGCCGGAATATCAGGGACTGAAATTTTCGCCGAGCTGGGCCGGTCCCGCATTGCCGGAAACGACCAAGGACATAGAAAAACGCGCCAATGAGCTCATGAAAAGCGAAAATATCAAGCGTGTGGAGCTTAAAGAGGCAGAAAGCAAAGGGCTGATCGAACGCATCGACCCAATGGACATTTATCTCGAAGATTTACGCAAAAAAATCAACTTCGAAGCCATCAAACAGGCCAATCTTAAAATACTGGTCAACCCGCTCTACGGAACGGCCCGCGGCTACCTTGACCGCATTCTCAAAGAAGCCGGCTGCCAGGTGCAGGTAATGAACGACCACCTCGATCCCTATTTCGGCAACCAACCGCCTGAACCATCCGAAGCACACATTCCCGATATGATCGAGCGCATGAAAACCGGCGACTTCGATCTCGGACTCGCCACCGACGGCGATGCCGACAGATTCGGCATCCTCGGCCCCAAAGGCCGTTTTTACGAACCAAACCAGATCCTCGGTATGGTTCTCGATCACCTTAAAACAACACGAGACTGGCCGGGCGCCGCTGCCAGATCAGTTGCAACTTCACATCTGGTCGATGCGGTTGCCAAACATCACGGGATCGAACTCATCGAAACTGCCGTTGGTTTCAAATTCATCGGTGATCTGATCGCCCACGACAAAATCATCATGGGTGGCGAAGAATCGGCCGGCATGAGCATTCGCGGCCATGTTCCCGAGAAAGACGGCATCATCGCCTGTCTGCTTGTCGCAGAAATGGTTGCCATGCAGAAGAAACCGATCGCCCAGATCCTCGACGATCTCTATCAGAAGGTCGGAACTTACCTTACCAGGCGCCTCAATTTCCGTTTGACGGAAGCCGAAAAGGCCAAGGCAGTCGAAAACATGAAGAAAGATCCGACTGAAGTTGCCGGTTACAAGGTTAAAGAAGTAATCAGAGTCGACGGCACCAAGTGCATTCTGGAAAATGATTCCTGGGTGCTCGTGCGCTTCTCAGGCACCGAGCCGGTCGTGCGTTTCTACGCCGAAGCCCGCGACGAGGCTACGCTCCAAAAGCTTTGCAGTCAGGGTGAAGCATTCGTTAAAGGTAGCTGACCAGCCCAAAATAAGTTAGAACCAACCCGAAGCACCCGCCGCGCTCCTGGCCCGGCGGGTGT
>CAZTHA010000779.1:0-1528 GCA_964613435.1 uncultured bacterium | reverse complement strand
CCGAAAGAATTAGGAAAAAAATGTGAAACAAGCCCCGTGTGTGGGCAATTCAAAAATGTAAAGAATGGATAACCTGAATTATGCGATAATCGGGAATTGCAAAAGTGCCGCATTAATTTCAGATAAAGGATCGATTGACTGGTGTTGTCTTCCGGATTTTAACTCGCCTTCAGTTTTTGCAAAAATACTGGATGAAAACAGGGGAGGAAGTTTTGAAATTTTGGTGGATGACAGCTACGAGGTTCAGCAATCGTATGCGCGAACAACCAATATTGTTTCTACTGTTTTCAGAAGCGGAAACGATTGTTTTGAGGTGTTTGATTTTATGCCTCGTTATTTAAACGGTTCCGGCTATTTTAATCCGGCGGAAATCGTACGGTATTTTAAATACAAGTCAGGAAACCCGGCTTTTCGGCTAAAATACGACCCGCGGGTTGAGTATGCCCGTTTTCACATCCGGCTCGAAGATGAAGACGAATACATAAAATGCTACACCACCGAGGGAGATTATGATTCGATGTATTTGTACACTGATTTTAACAAGCAGGATGTTCTTCAGCAAAATACCATTTACCTGAAACAGGATGGTTTTGCGTTAATGTCGTACGATCAGAAACTGCTTTCGCAAACGCTCGACCGGCAATACTTAAAACTGCAAAAAACAAAGGTGTATTGGCTCGAATGGGCCAACAAGCTTACTTCGTATGCAAAATACAACCACGAAATAATCGGGAGTGCATTGGTGCTGAAACTGCTCAGTTACGACAAAACAGGCGCCGTTTTAGCCGCAGCAACCACTTCGCTGCCCGAAACCATTGGTGAAGAGCGAAACTGGGATTACCGCTTTTGCTGGATACGCGATGCTTCGATGGTGATAAAAGTAATGTCGAGCCTGGGGCATTTAAACACGGTAAAGCGCTTTATGCGTTTCATTATCGACATTATCCCCGACAAGGATGAAAAAATCCAGATAATGTACGGGATCAACCGCGAAAAGGTGCTGACAGAAGAAACGCTGGACCACTTGAGCGGCTACTTGGGATCGTCGCCGGTAAGGGTTGGGAACGCAGCTTATCTGCAAAAGCAAAACGACATTTACGGTATTCTGGTGGATGTGATTTACCAGCAATTTACTGATTTCAAAATTTCACTGGAAGACAGTGAGGCGCTTTGGACCATTGTCAGAAGCATTGTTCGGATTGTGGAGAACAACTGGCACAAGCCGGATAAAGGAATCTGGGAAATCCGCACCGATGAAAAACACTTTACTTTTTCAAAAGTGCTGTGTTGGGTGGCCATCGACCGGGCCATCAAAATTGCCGGCTTTATTCATAAAGACAAATATGTGAAGCTGTGGGAGCCGCTGGCCGAAACCATCCGCAACGAAATTCTGGAGAAAGCCTGGAACAAGGAAATGGGAGCCTTCACGCAGTTTTATGGTTCTGACGATTTGGATGCAGCCACGCTTTTAATGGAATCTTATGGTTTTATTGATGCCCGCGATCCGCGCTATGTGCAAACCGTAAAA
>CAZTHA010000778.1:0-1533 GCA_964613435.1 uncultured bacterium | reverse complement strand
ATAATTTTTTAAAATGATCAAAATAAAGTTCAATCTAAATTAATCTGCAAAATTAGGCTAATTTAAAGTGCAAAACAACACAGCCAGTAGCGCCAATGGCTGAAGCAATTTCACCAGCTACAGCAACCAGCGCAAAGCGTCTAGCTACTCTCCCCGCTTGCGCTGCGGTCTCTGGTATGGCCAGCTCTTCTACAAACTGGTTAATGAGCTCTTTCGCCTTTTCTGTTATCTCTGCTTTGTTCTTGTGAAGCCCATTCAAGAAAGTTACACCTGCTACCCCGTGAAATTTTGCCGTCATATCGTTTAAATAATCGGCGAAAACACCAGGGCTTTTTTGCCCGTGGATTTCCTGAAACATGCCCATTCCGGCCCCGGCATCGCTTGGTATATCAACGATTCTAACCTCTTGCCCGGCGTAGGCTTTTTGGCCTGCTGACTTCATAAGATCAGGCAGAGACAATTCACCTGAAGAAAGGAAAATCAGCCGCCACGTAGCCGCCTTTTTTGCCAGCCCGCTTTTATTCGCTCGGCCCTTTCCTTGACCGTTGGCCAGCATGTAGGCAGTCTGGCCGACTTCAAAAGGGTTTGCCTCTTTTATTTCGTCGAGAACTAGCAAATTATCATTGTGAAGCGCTGCCTGACCTTCAATCGCATTGCCCGTCGCCTTCCAGCTTCTTTTAAATTCGTGTCCACCCCATACTGAGCAAGCAATATAAAGTGTTGTTGTCTTGCCCGAAGAAGAACCGCCGCGAAAGTGAAAACCGCCGCCCTCAATGTTTAATACTTGCAACAAAGGCCCGGCAAAGGCTGCCGAAATTGCAAAAACAAGTCTTGTGTTACCTACCGCGAAGGCCGCGACGTCTTCGCGCCATTTTTCAAGGCTTCCAGACTCTTCAAAAGCTGGTTCAATTGGGCTTTGATTCTGGAAAACTACGGTTTCCGAGTCGTCGCCAATTGTTAGACCCGGCATTACATAAAAGCCGCTATGCCAGCCTAGTTTTTGAGTGCATCGCGCCCGGCTGTCAACCGGCCATGTTTGTAGAAACATGTTAAAAAGGTTTCTGGCTTTGTTTGAAGGCGCGACGCTTAGGCCAGCGCTCGATAGCACTTTTCTAACTTCCAGACCATCGCCCTGTAACAATTCTATCGGCATAGCCCATTCATGCAAGCGACCGTCTTTGTCTCTCCATTCCAGAAAGCGGCCCCATTCTTTACCACTCGAATCTCTAGTCAACGCCTTTATTTTTATCGGTGAACTAAGCCAAAGCGGGTTTGTTTCGTTGCCCTCTTTGTCAAAGCCAATGTGAAAAACACCCTTTTCGTTGATCTTGTATATACCGCCACTGTAATTGAACCTTTCTTCTGGTTCGGGGTTTTCTCGAAGTTCGTTCAATGATTGAATCTTGTTTGTCATGACTGGCGATCCTGGCAAATATTTCTCGGTTCCTTGGTTCCGGTATTCCAGCCACTTTCAAAAGTATTGGCTGCCTCAATCTGATTCTTGTATGAACCGCCCCGGCTCAGGTAAGCGTT
>CAZTHA010000777.1:0-1533 GCA_964613435.1 uncultured bacterium | reverse complement strand
TGAAAATCAGGGTAAAGTTGTAGTTTTCAAGGTTGAAGAAAATGCCATCGTTGGCGACATCGAAATCAAAGGCTGCAGCAAGGTTAGTAACGACAAACTTAAAGCGGCTATGGAAAGCAAAATAGGCTCTGTTTTCAATAGCAAGCTTTTGACACAGGATATTCAGCATCTTAATGAAGCTCTTGCCCGGGAAGGCTATTTGTTTTCAAAGGTTTCCGACGCATTTGTGCAGGATCAGGGCAGTAAGATCAACATCGAGATTACCGAAGGCGTGCTTGCCGAAATAAAAATAGAAGGCTTGAAAAAAACCAAGGAAAAGGTCGTTCGTCGCGAACTTTCAGTCAAGCCTGGTGAAATCTATGACAACAAAAAGATTGTTAGAGATTTACAGAGGATATACAATCTTGGTTTCTTCGAAGAAGTTAAACGTGACCATCTCCCAGGGAAAACTCCTGAGGAAATCGTTCTGGTCATTCAGGTCGTTGAACAGAAAACCGGGCGTGCCGGCGTCGGTGCTGGTTACTCTTCTCTGAATGGGCTGGTTGGTTTTGTAAATCTTTCACAAAATAACTTCCAGGGCGATGGAAAAAGAGTTTATCTCAAAACCGAATTTGGTGGCGTGCAGACTTATGAAGTCGGATACTTTGATCCATGGCTCAACAATCGTCCCCAGAGCTTCGGGATAGATCTTTACAATACCCAGTATACAAGAAACCTTTATGACAGCGGTAATACCCTGACGGAATACGATGAAAAACGTAAAGGTGGTTCAATTACTTTGGGTCGCAGAATCCGCCGCGATGTTGATTTGTCATTCAGATTCAGAGATGAAGACGTTGAGCTTAAGCCGACCGATTCAACGGCAACCGCACCTGCCGGTCTTTTTAATGGTCGTTTGCAGACTTTTGCCGCTATTCTCGATAAAGATACCCGTGATAATCGTTTCAGACCGACGCGAGGGCTTCATGACTCTTTTTGGGTTGAGACCACAGGCGGTCTTTTGAAGGGTCCAAATCAGTATACCAAGTATATGTTGGCTTTGCGTCGATATATTGCCATTTCACAGAACCGAAAAACCGTTATTGCTATTCAGGCGGTTGGCGGTCAGACAACGATTGGCGACGGCTTCGTGCCGATTTACGACATGTTTTCAATTGGTGGCAGCAACACGGTCAGAGGCTATGAAGAACGCGAATTTCTCGGCACCAAGGTTGCTTATGGTAACCTCGAACTCCGCCAGAATTTTGGCAAAAACTTCGATGCCGTATTGTTCTACGATCTTGGCAGCGCCTGGGGCACTGACTATGACCGCAAGAAACTCAGCTTTGATTTGAAACAGGGTTTTGGCGTAGGTATCAGGCTGCAGACTCCGCTTGGACCGGTAGCTTTGGACTATGGTAAGGCTTCCGACCGCGGTGATGGCATGACTTATATCAACTTTGGTTCTTCATTTTAATCAATGTCAGAAAATAGTTTAAGGAGAGCAATTCCGATGAAAAAACAGATGTTAAAGCTTTTACTGGCCGCCGGCCT
>CAZTHA010000776.1:0-1538 GCA_964613435.1 uncultured bacterium | reverse complement strand
GAATCTATTGGGAAATATTCAATGAGCTTTTGTATATGTCGCCGTTTCCGGACTTGACGGAACCTACACCATTTCCAACGTTCCTGCCAATCAGAGTTTCACCGTTAAGGTCGTTACCTCGAAAGGGGCGGCGACAACTTCACCAACCGTTACCGTAACTCCGGGAACCAGTTTTAGTGTCCCAACCATACTTCTTGCTGCTCCCAATGTTCCGACTTCTATCGTTTCCGGGCAGATTGCCATTTCTGGTGTAAGCGCCCCCGATGCCGAACTCGCCGGACACATGATTCTTTTAACTTCTCAAGATCAGGCGCCTTTGATCAACCTGACCGATGAAAACGGAAACTATTCGTTCATCGTCAGAGCTGGCGGCGATTATCGCATCACCCCAATCCCTGAAGAATATGATTCTATTCCCCTTTTCCAGGCAGTTAACGTTACCCTTGGCCAGAACACCTCGCCTTCGCAAACCTTCACGCTGCAGGCCGATCAGCAGGGCCAGGTTCTCTTTCTTGTCGAAGGTAGCCTGACCAAGACTGAAAAAGCTTTTAATGAAGCCGACGAGGCTGGTGTGCCGATTACCCTTACCGAAACCGGAAGCCAGAGAACCTATGCCACCGTCTCTATTCCCGATGGCTCATTCAATTTTGAAGTGCCGGCCGGGGAATACGAACTGGCCATCGGCGGCGGTTACGCCCTCGAAGCTCCTCTGACTACCAACCCATTCACGGTTTCTGCTTTCTATAGCATACCTGCTTTTAATATAGTTCCGACCCGCAATGTCGTTCTTGTTCAGGGAACAATTCTCAAAACCAGCAAAGCTATGGGCGAAACCGATGAAGCCGGTGTTGCCCTTATTCTCACCTCTGCCGATTCGGTAACCTATCCTTCAGTTACCGATGCCGCCGGGAACTTCTCTTTCTTCGTTCCCAACGGCACTTATGAGCTTTCTACCGGTGGGGTTTATCAGTTCGAAAACCATCCTTTCGGCGGTTCGCCTCTGGTCGTGCCTCTCAGCGCTGCTCAACAGACCGTATTGGCTTCGCCGATCAACGTCGTACCAATGGGAGTCAGCCAGCAGATAGCCCTTGTTCAAGGCCAGATCAGCAAAGTCGCCAAAGCCTTCGGCGAAACCGACGAGGGTGGGGTAACTCTAACCCTTACAACCACCGACGCAACAGCGGTTACTTACTCAGCTGTCAGTGCCCCTGATGGTTCTTTCTCGTTCTCCGTTCCTCTGGGTGAATACAGCTTTGCCGTCAGTGGCAGTTACAAACTGGTCACTGATCCTTTGTCAGGATCACCGCTGAATGTCACCGGCGATTATTACTTCTCGACCATCGAAGTTGGCCCACACCAGGAAATGGTTCAGGTGCAGGGTAGTGTCGCCAAGCAGGCTTATGCCTTTGATGAAACCGGCGATCATAGTGGGGTTAACATCACTTTGTCCGCTGACGATGCCTCTGGCAACGTTTATTCGGCAATCTCCGATGTAAATGGTTATTTCTCGTTCAATATCCCGTCGGGAACCTATGAGT
>CAZTHA010000775.1:0-1541 GCA_964613435.1 uncultured bacterium | reverse complement strand
GTTGCGCAAGCAAGACCCGTGATCCGGCCGGTTTTTCCGCGTCTACGCGATTGTTAGAACGATTTTCTTCATAAATATCTTTTTCTCAATTTTCTAGTAGACTTACTCAATGTTTTCTGTTATCATTTTATTGATAACAAAGCGCGTGTTGCTTTAATTATTGGGAAAACAAGGAAGTTTTCCCAGCAAAGACAAGGAGGTCTGTGATGAAAAATTGGAAACTCTTTTTGAGGGTTGCGGTTGTCATTATCCTAGTTTTTTTAACTCCGTTGCAAGTTTTTTGACGCTCCCATTTTTTCTTGATAAGTTGGTCAAAAAAACTTTTTACGTCAACAGCTTGTTCTTTTGCTGTTTCATCTGTAAGAGCTATAATTCGCTTGGAATGACGAGGGAATTGAGTATTCTATCCATTACCAATTGATATAGAAGTTCTTTGCCAACGCGATAAGACTGAACAACACTAATAAAACCTGTATTTATAAACAATCTTGAAAATGTTACTTTAAAACCACTCTTATCTGGGTCAGAGCCGATTGTGGGCCTGACATAAGAAAAGGAAATCACAGGGTGTGCGCCTAACATCTTTCTTTCAAATGAAAAGGAAGATAATTTGACTGAGGGAGCTATTTGATTCATGACTTTTTCTTCCCCGAGATACCACATTTTCGCGACTTCTGCGACTTCAGCATCCGACAGTTCTGCGACAGCCATTGAGGTGGCGTTGGAATCTGGGTAGTAATTAATTGCAATTGTTCCGTCCGCAAACTTTGCATCTGAATTTGCACGCAATAGATTGATTTTTTCGCCACTTCTTGTAAAACCAGCTTTTTCTGCGGCTGCTTGACCAGCGGTTTGAATATCGGAATCTGAAATTTTGTCCAATATAAGCCAATGCTTCGGAATTTCGATTGTTACACCACTTGTTAAAGATAGCGTGTGAAATTGATCAGTTCCAAAACAGACATTTGCAAAAAGTAGAAGGGTAAAAGCAAGAAGTAAGAGAAAAGTTTTATTCATACATATCTCCCATTTTTTTCTTCAGTGACCTAAGGAGTCAGAAAATCGTAAGTTGAGTAATTCAGCATTTTCGATTTGCTTAACATATTGCGCTATTCGAGCATGCAACTGTGGCGTTTGCCAAATCGTTTGAATGTAGTTGTTTTACAAACTTTCTCATCTATTTAGTGGGCATTAGTTTTGAAACCTCTTTACTAATGCTCCGATCTCGAAATAATGCAAAAATGATTGCTATTCCTAAGCCACCAGGGAAACCTACTTGACCTTGAGAGAACTGGCCAATAATACTCAACACCATTAAGGCAAAAAGAACTTGATAAGTAGCTCGATAGCCAGATGTCAGTGGATACGTTAATTTTTCTTTACAGGTTGGGCAGACAAGCTTTTGAAAGCCAAGGAATGAGCGTGTTGGAAGGGCATTGAACTGTGTTCCGCACTTATTGCAAATTGCACTTATTTCAGACAAAGCCATGATCTCTCCTTTACTTCAACATTAACGCCAGTGGTAAGTGAACGCCGGATGA
>CAZTHA010000774.1:0-1548 GCA_964613435.1 uncultured bacterium | reverse complement strand
ACAGATGTGCTATCATTTCCTATGCAGGATGACTGGGAAGAGATTGATGATATACCGCTTGATGGAACTTTATTATTAGGTGATATTGTTATATCTGTTGAAAGAGCTATAGAGCAGGCAGATAATTATGGCCATAGTCAGGTAAGGGAATTATTGTTTCTTTTTGTCCATGGATTGCTTCATCTATTAGGATACGATCATTTGGAAAAAGCTGACGAAGAAGAGATGTGCACCCTGCAAAATATGATTTTAAATCAGCTGGGATTGGCAAGGTGATAGGATGAATAAAAATAAGAGGATATCATTATTCCAATCTTTTGCCTATGCAGTATCGGGAATCATTCATGCTTTTAGAAAAGAGAGAAATATCAAGATTCAAGGTGTTGTTGCACTAATCACCGTAGTTGCCGCTATTTATTTTAAGTTTTCCCGTTTCGAATGGGTGATCCTACTTTTTACTATCGGACTGGTGATCGTATTGGAACTGGTTAATACTTCTATAGAAGCTCTTGTTGATCTGGTGACGGAAGAATACCGCCGGTTTGCCGCTATAGCTAAAAACGTGGCGGCGGGGGCGGTGCTTTTTTCGGCTTTTCTGGCAGTGATTACAGGATTGATTCTTTTTTTCCCTTATGTGATCCAATTACTTAAATAAACGGAGATGCTTATGAAAACTATATCTAAGAAGAATGTGCTTATATTATCAATAATGGTTTTAGGCTTATTTATTTTTGCCGCTTGTTCTTCCGATAATATGGAAGAGATTGATCCCAATAATAATCAGGAGACGGGAGAAGAGGATATTGTTGAAAATTATCTTTATTGTCCTTTGGACCATGCCATAATCGATGAGGAGATAACTCACCCTCCGATTATAGTTTCTATTGACAATCTGCCCAGTGCCCGCCCCCAGTCCGGTCTAGATAAAGCCGATATTGTTTATGAGATTCCTGCAGAAGGCGGTGTCAGCCGTTTTTTAGCGGTCTTCTATCACGGCACAGCAGATGAAATTGGTCCGGTGAGGAGCGCAAGACCATATTTTGTTGATCTGGCCAGAGAGCGTAATGCAATATTTGTCCATGCAGGAGGTAGCCAGGATGCTCTGAATTATCTGGCCTCGGGCGTAATTGATTCTATTAATGAGTTTTCCTATGGTAGTTATTTTTGGCGTGATAATACCCGTTCTATGCCTCATAATCTTTATACTTCAAGTGATAAATTAATGGCGGTTCTGGAAAAGAAAGGTTGGGACCAAGAGACTGAAGTTCCTGCTTTTAAATTTATTACAGATGATGAAGAAGCTACTATTTCCGTAGGAGTCGAGGTTGATACGGTGGAGATAGACTATCCTTCTGCCCATGATATTTATAAATATGACAGTGAAAAAGGGCTTTATTTGAGGTATATAAAATATAGTCCTCATTGTGACAGGATCACAGGAGAGCAGCTTATGGCAGCCAATATTATCGTTCAGCACGTCACTTCCAAAGTTTTGGATAGCGAAGGCAGACTGGCCATTGATATGACAGGGGAAGGTGAGGCCTTATT
>CAZTHA010000773.1:0-1549 GCA_964613435.1 uncultured bacterium | reverse complement strand
CGGTGCATGCTTTGTATTTCGCCCTGTGGAAACATGAGTACCATGTTCTCCGGATTTTGAAGCAGTTCGGCGGCATAGTCGAGGCTTTCTGCTACCGAGCGCGTTCCTTTTCTTACTGAAAATCCGCCGGTGTACCGAAAAAACCAGTTTTTCTGAAGCTGTTCTTCCAACATCATAAAATGGAATTTTCGCCGAAATGTTTTTTTATTTAACGAGAGCACCCAGATACCATCCCACCAGCTCATGTGGTTCGCAATCCACAAAACCGCTTTCCCTTTGTCAGGTACATTGCCAATGATTTCAGTGCCGGCAAATGAGCTTTTCATTTTCCACAGCACATAGTTTCGGAAAAAAGGAAAAAGGATCATATGGTGGCTGGTTCGTATCATGGTAGTATTAAATTCAGAACGACAAAAAACAGGAACTGGCAGAGCAATATAAGCGGCGCCAGTTTATTGGTCACCTTTGTTTTCGAGTATACCAGCAGGATCGAAAAAGCAAGTGCCAGCGCAAACCAGGCGAGGTAATTCTGTAGCGGAATAATATTGTTATCCCAACTCCACATATCGAGTTTAGGGGCTACTTGCTCCAGAATCAGGTCGTAAGTCAGCAGGATAAATGCTGCTATGAGGGCCTGGAATATGGGAGCGATCTTTAACCGACTACTCAGCGAAGTGGCTGTGTAAACCAGCAACAGCCAGTTTAATCCGATAATCAAAGGTGTTTCGGCTACTTTCCATCCCAGTCCTTTGCCGTACTTGTAGTTGCCAAAGATCAACCCGCTTTGCACGCCGATCATTTCGACGGATAATCCCAACAAATAGATCAAAACAAAAATCAGCCAGACTTTCAACCGGTGATCACGATGAAAAAGCATCACGGCGAATGATGAAAGCAGTAAAGCCAGAGGGGTGAGCCCGATAAAAAGTGGGCGTGTGGCA
Organism: uncultured bacterium; assembly: GCA_964613435.1. GTDB lineage: Bacteria > Muiribacteriota > Ozemobacteria > Ozemobacterales > Ozemobacteraceae > DYKG01. The sequence goes on along the minus strand of CAZTHA010000773.1, from coordinate 608 downwards.
GCGATCGACAAACCAATAATGCCCACGGCGTAAAAGACAAAAAAGAAAACGACGAATGCCGAAAAGTATCGTTCAGTAAAATGCGATATGTTTTGATGGTATGTCAAGATTCAGTAGAGTTGCTTTAGTTTTTCAATTAACAGAAGGTTCAGAAAAATCATTGAGAAGGCATAGGCAAAGTCTTCAAGCGGTATAGTAAAGATACGGATTCCCAGGTTTTCAGCATGGCTGTACCACACCACTTCGTCTGTTATAAATGAACCGGTGAGTACGCCGTTGACCACCAAAAATGGGAGAAGTATAACCAGGAAAGTAAGAAAAAAAGAGCGAATGCTTTCACTTTTTAGCACAAGTGCGAGGATCAGGATCAATAGTAGTTTGCCTGAAATATAGGCCGTGTAGCTTTTTTGCAGGTTGAAAACCAACACCAGCAGACTCATCACCAAAAGAAAACCAATCAGTAGAATATTTACTTTTTTCCCCACTTTAACCTGCGGAAAATATTCGAGAATGGCCTCGTGAAGAAAAATGCTGGCATAGGGAACAACAATGAAAAAGAGAATTTCTTCGACGAGTAAATGAAATAGTTGCACACCCGAAATATAGCG
>CAZTHA010000772.1:0-1556 GCA_964613435.1 uncultured bacterium | reverse complement strand
AGCCTGATCGCCATTAAACTCTTCGAACGACTGCTGACCGACTACATCGGTCTTCTGATCATGTTCAGCGGCATTCTCGGAATTGTTTTGCGCGACGGGTTCAGTTTTTCCGGCTTGCTCGCGGCAGTCGCAATCTACCTGCAAATCAGCCTTCTGGTCGGCCTGGCAATAAATATTCTTACGATTGCGATGAACCGTTTTTTCCGCACGGCCAGCATCAATAACTTCTTCTCTCTTCTTGGCTATTTCAGCGCTTTTCTCACCCTTTTTCCCTACCTGCTCCTCAGTAACTTCCCCGCCCAATCGCTTAGCTGGCTGATCGAGTATTCAGATTCTTTCACTTCACCTTTATTCAAGGCTCTTGAACCGATGCGCTGGTTGGCGGTAAGCTTGCTTAAAGCCGGCAACTGCAGTGAATACGCCTGGTGGACGGCGTTTTGGTTCATACTGCTGATCGGCGGCTGCGCCATTTTTTACCTGCTGATCAAATTGAACTGGCTAACCTGCTCGCATTCAGCGGCAAAAAGAAAATCAACCGGCCAACGTCGTATTTTTCGCGGTTTTCTTCAGAAAGAGCTGCTGCTACTGCGCAGCGACTTCAATGTTTTGATCAACGCCATTTTCATGCCGGTTACCATCATCATTCTTGAAGTCTACTTTTTTCGCCAGGCATTGGGGTTCACCGGCTCAACCCAAATCCTGAACATGATTTATGCAGCAATAATTTATTTCTGCATGTTTGGACCAATTAACGCCATCGGTGCCGAGGGCAAATCGATCGCGATCATCGAGAGTCTGCCAATCGCACCCGGCGAATTTCTGATGCGCAAATTCACTTTCTGGCTGATAATTGCCGAAACCATCTTCTTGTCAGCATCCATGATCGGCTTCTGGTATCTGAATTACGCGATTTCAATGCGTGTATTATTTTTCATTTTCTTTTTCACCGCTGCCTGCGTCTGGGTCTCAGTCGCTATTTCAGCCATTTTCGTCAATTTTTCCGGGAAAATTTTGCAGCAACGCTCGACGCTAACCGGCAAGATGGTTGCCCTGGCCTTGATGCTGCTTGCCGCACCGATCAAAGAACTTGATTCCTTAAGCAGTTTCAATCTGCTGATCTTTGTGCTTGCAGCAATTCTCATACGCCAGATCGCCATCTTCTATCTGCGCTTCCGGCTCGACCAGGAAAGCTCTCCCAACTCACCCGACAAGATAATGCCCTATGTGTTGCTGATTCTTATCTTTGTCGGCGCTGAAGTAGCGGTTAAGCAGTTTTTCCGTGCAGTGATTCCCGGGCAGGACACCGGTTTATGGGCCTGGGTAATCGCCATGCTCGTATTTTTCCTCGCCATCTTTGCCTGGACCGGAAATAACCTGTTTTCAACCAGAGCAAAAGCCATTAGAAAGCTGATCTTCAGCAAACCAACTCCTGGTGCAGCTTTTGCCGGCCTGCTGGCAATGCCGCTCGGCTTTTTTGCGACGATATGGTTTTTCAGCAGAAAAACCGGCAACCTCAGCATCCTCTCAGAGGATGTCAGAGCTTTTCTTTACGGGGC
>CAZTHA010000771.1:0-1558 GCA_964613435.1 uncultured bacterium | reverse complement strand
TGGATTTCCCCCGAAAGCCTGATCGATATCAAAAAAATACCCGACCTCAAGGGCGTTACCTTCAACCCGAAAACCGGGCTGTCTATCGGTGCTACAACCGTCTGCATCGAACTGATCAATAATAAGGATGTTAACAAACATTACCCGCTGCTTGTAGAAGCTGCCCATCATGTTGCTTCACCGCAGGTGCGAAGCCGCGCCACCATCGCCGGCAACCTCTGTACTGCCTCTCCCTGCGCCGATATGGGTTGTTCACTGCTCGCGCTTGGCGCCAGCGTCGAATTAGGCTCTGCCGACGGCGTTCGCGTCATTCCGCTCAAAGATTTTTTCACCGGGCCCAAGAAAACCCAGATCAAAAAGCATGAAGTGCTGCTGCGCATTATCGTGCCGGCTGAAATGGCTGGTGCAAAATTTGGCATGCGCAAACTCAAGCGCATCAAAGGGCATGATATTGCCGTCGTCAGCGTTGCCATGGCGAGAACTGCCAAAGTAATGCGTATCGGAGTTGGCTCAGCCGCACCGACTCCGGTTGTAACTGCCGACCTCGCTGCATCGACAACCCTTGAAAAAGCCATTGCCGCTGCTGAAAAGGTTATCTGCCCCATCGACGATGTGCGTGCCGGTGCCGAATACCGCCGCTTCATGGTTAAAGAGTTCGTCGCTCAGATTTACTCTGAACTCTTTTAACAGCAAGGAAAACAACTATGAAAATAACTTTGACCGTTAACGGAAAAAAATATCAGCGTGACGCTTCTGAAAACAAAAATCTGTTGCATTTTCTCCGGGAAGACCTTGGCCTGACCGGTACCAAAGAAGGCTGCGGCGCCGGTGAATGTGGTGCCTGCACCGTAATTATGAACGGCAAAACTGTAAATTCCTGCCTGGTTCTGGCTGTTGAGGCCGATGGCGCTGAAATCATGACTATCGAAGGCGAAGCGAAAAACGGCAAACTGTCGAAACTGCAGGTGGCTTTTAAGAAAAACCACGCGGTTCAGTGTGGCTTCTGCACGCCCGGCATGATCATGTCGACCCGCGCTCTTCTCGAAGCTAACCCGAAACCGACCGTCGAACAGATAAAACAGGCTATCGAAGGCAATTTCTGTCGCTGCACCGGCTATCAGCAGATCATCGAAGCGGTCCAGGATGCTTCTGGCCAGTTGAAGAAAAAGGAGGGCCTCAAACGTGCTTGATAATACTCCGAAAAAAGATCTCAAATACGTTGGCAAAGACGTTGAACGCATCGATGTCGTCGAAAAATTGACCGGCCAGGCTCTCTATACTGCCGATCTCGAGTTTGCCGGCATGCTGCATGGCAAAGTTTTGCGCAGTCCCCATGCCAAAGCCCGTATCAAAAAAATCGATGTCAGCAAGGCCAAACGCCTGACCGGTGTACATGCGGTTCTTACCGGTAAAGACCTCGATTATCGTGTTGGCCTCTATCTGGTCGATAAATACATTCTTGCCCGCGATACCATTCGTCATTTTGGCGAAGCCGTCGCCGCCGTTGCCGCTGAAACCCCGACTATTGCTCAGCAGGCGCTCGACCTGATCGAAATCG
>CAZTHA010000770.1:0-1562 GCA_964613435.1 uncultured bacterium | reverse complement strand
TGTCTTCCATCGCCCGAAGCTCTGTAATCGACAACATGCTATACTTGTTTCGGAAAAGATCTTCGTCTTTGCGGTTAAAGTCAAAACCACGCACCTTAACCCGGATGATCTGCTCATCAAACGAATCGCGCCGGAAACCGTTGTTTTCGCCACTTCCCCGCGTACTTTGTGATTTGTCCTCCACATAGTTCACCCCGTCAAACAAGTTCAGCACCATATACTGCTTATCCTCTGTAATGCGCAACATTCCCGAGTCGGCCACAGTGACACTTTCGTTGGTCTTTCCCGAGGTATGGTCGTAAATCAGCAAATCGTACAACATTTTGGTTTTGCTGTCTTTTCGCCCCACTTTAATACTGTAGCCATCCATTTCGTTGGTAAATACCCCCGACTGCAACACCAATTCCGGACGCTGCTGTTTTACACTGTACATCAGGGTTTGAAACCGAAGGTTTGTTTTGGGAATGATATTATTTGAGAAATAAAAAGCCGAAAATGTTACCAGCACTGCGATAACCATCAAAGGTTTCATGATGCGAAAAAGCGAGATTCCCGCCGACTTCATGGCCACCAGCTCATAGTTCTCTCCCAACGAGCCAAAAGTCATTATCGATGCCAGAAGCATGGCCAGCGGAAAGGCCAGCGGCAGTAAGGCAAATCCGGCGTAGAACATCATCTCGCCCAAAACGTCGAATTCAAGTCCTTTTCCTACCAGATCGTCAACGTATTTCCAAAGAAACTGCATCAATAAAACGAACAGCACGATGAAAAAGGTCATAATAAAAGGACCAACGAAAGACTTTATAATGTATAAATGTAAGCGCTTCATTAATTTGATTTCTGCACAAGAAACGAGTACAAAGCTAAGTTATTTTAGCATTTGGGAAAGGGAAAAGAGTTAAGATTCCTTATGATTTCCTAAAAAATAAGAAACGAAAACAGCCGGACAAATTAGGAACCTACCAAATGTTTGAGATCTGAAACCTGGGTCTCCCACAAATCCCTTGTTTCTTCCTCTTCACCCTCCTCGGCAAAATCAGTGATCAGTAAAGAAACATCTCCGGTCAACTCATCCTGCGTTATGCGAAACTCAAAGTAAGTTCCTTCGTCTTCATCCACCCAGCTGAAACGTACCAACCTGTTTTCTTTTTGCAGGGTCATTTCTGCCGTTTGTTCTGTTTTATCCCAGATGAAAGTAAATTTTTTCCCCTTTATGCGTACATCATCAGCAAACCACTCGGTAAGCCCTGAGGCTGTGCTCAGCCTGTTATACAGAACTTTGGGCGAGCAGTTAATGAGGAACTCAATTTGTATTCTAACTTTGTCTGGCATTTGTTTGATTTTCGGCAATATATATATTATGAACGGAACTAACAAACACGAATTTCCGGCCGGATAAAGTTCTTTTTAAAAAAATGAGAAAATCTGGAGGTAAATAAAAATAAATACTATATTTGCACCGCGAAATTCAAAACCGGTTAGCGTACCGGAGCAGTCGAAAAGACAGGAATTCGTAACAAAAATGGCGAGGTAGCTCAGCTGGTTAGAGCGCATGATTCATA
>CAZTHA010000769.1:0-1563 GCA_964613435.1 uncultured bacterium | reverse complement strand
CCTCTTGATCAGGCGGCACCACGATAAGCTGTTTGTTCTCGATCAATTTTTTGAATCGTCCCGAGCGAATATCGTCAGGAAACTGATCGATGAATTTCTGCATCAATCCGCGTATTTCTGCTTCGCCGGCCTTTTTTTTGCGCAACAGATAAAGTTCTTTTTCAAGAAGATCTGCAGTCATGTAGTTTTCCGGATGCGCCTGCGTGAACTTTGTTATTTTCTTTAACAACTGTTCATCATCGAGATGGCTTGAAGCTTCAAGAATTGCTTCGGCTTCGATCTCAGTTATTAACACTGTTAACGACGCATTGGCACTGACTATTTCGGCATATTGTTTCTCTGCTTCTTCGCTGCGGCCGACCGAAGCAAGTCGCCGCGCCCGCAACAGGTTTTTGATCAGCGAAAAATCACCGACCGAGGTGCGGGTCACGAACATTGCCATTTCGAGGGCGTCGTTGGCCCAGATAGTTTCAGGCAGGTTTTCGACGATATCTTTCAGCAGGTCGAGGGCCTTTTGAAAATCATGCTGATTGAGCGCCATAAAAGCTTTTTCAAGCTTGATACGGGCAAGAAAATCGGTCTCGCCAATCGGGTCAGCGGCAAAAATATTCTCGCGGGCCGCCGCGACATTTTTCTCATTCTCGTCAAGAAGTGACTGGGCCTGCTGATAGTCTTCCCGGCAAATCATGATGTGGGCACGATAAAGAGCAGCCTCAACGCCCCTGGCTGGTGCAGCTTTGAGCAGGTCGGTCTGCAGAACAATATCGAGCAGACCATAGGCAGTTTCCGGCTCACGCCTGATTTCAAAGGCGAAATCGGCCAAATCCAGCAACAGCTGGGCTTTCAGTTCGGCATCGACGGTGGTCGAACCGCGACAAACGCTAAAAGCTTCCTTGTATGCGATTTCACCAAGAATTGCTTCGAGACGGGCCATACCCAGCATCATTCGCGCCAGTCGCAGTGCCAGGGTCGATTCGGGGCGGGCAGCGATGAGGCTGCGGCACAAATCGAAGTGAAAGTTGGCTGCATAAACCGAAGCATCCTGATTCAGGCGCTCGTAAATAAAGTTGTCGAGCACATTATCGGTATCAAGTACGATCTCGACGATCTTTACTATCGAGTTTCGGCCCTGGCGGCGGAAATAAAACTCAATCAAAGCCTGCCTTAATGCCAGGCTGATTGCTGTATCGAGCTGGTTGCGCAATCTTTTTTCGAGATCGAAGCCCGGCCCATCACTTTCATAAAGCTTGTTGAAAACTTCCATACGAAAAGAGCCGTTTGAAAGTACCTGAATGTATTCCTCAAGGGCTTCATTTTTGCGGCCCAGGGCTTCGAGAACGGTTGCGACCTCTTCGGCAAACAGGCTGTCACGACCGATCTTCTGTCGCGCTTCGAAGAATCCCTGCAAGGCTTCTTCATAGAGCTGATGCTCGATCAGAACCGTAGTATAGTTCATATACTGGTCCTGACGCTGAAAATGCGGACTCCTGAATGGCCGCCGCCAGACTTCGACCGCCTGATTCGGTCTTTTGAGCAAAAACAGGCAATGGCCCATCTTCTTGA
>CAZTHA010000768.1:0-1565 GCA_964613435.1 uncultured bacterium | reverse complement strand
GGTTGCCGTCAGCGACTATGAATTGCAGATTCAGCTCGCAAAGTTAAGTCTGGCGACCGGGGAGTTGGCAACCGGCACGGTTGTCTGGCAGTTCGCCGCTGATACAGCGAAAGTTTCACGTAAGGAGTCTGAGGCAAAAGAATTTGTCGAATTCGCAGTTGCCAATAGCCCCATAATCATCGATCTGCGCTTTTTTCGGTCTGAAAAAAATCTGGTAAAACTGACCTTTTCTGCCAAAGACCGCCGTACCGGCACCCTTATTCTCGAGCGCGAGGAAAGTATCGCTTTTTCTCCGGTGGAGGCCCAGTGATGAAACAGAAAGGGTTGCGTCGGGCACTTACCTTGATTGAAATACTCATTTCACTGGTAATTCTTGCCCTGGTAACCGGTTCTATTTTCTCTGTTTTCTCGGGAAGTCGCAGTATGCTTGCTTCTGCCAGAAATCGCTGTCGCCACTTCTCTTGCCGGCAGTTATCTGGCTGCCGCCGAATCAATCGCTGTCAAGGACCTGCAGGTTTTCGCCCCGACCGAAGAAGCTATGGCACCAGGGCCTTTTCAGCCGGAATCACTCGGGCTGTCGAAAGCTGCCGCTCCTTTTGTAAGGCGTATTTCAATGCTGCGTCTCGATTTGCCCGGCAAAGAGGGCGGGCCATTCTACCAACTCAGGGTCGAAATAACCTGGCCTGGAAAAGACGGTAAGTTGCCGGTCAGCTATAGCAGCTCGACGGTTATCGGTGGGGTTGAGCCATGAAAAGGGGAATAATTCTGCCGGCGGTGCTGGTTCTCGTTTCATTGCTGGCTCTTTTGGCCATGACCCGCAACTGGTTTTCACGGCAGCAGCTGCATCAGGCGGACATGATTTCCGAGAGGGAGCAGGCTTATCATGCCGCCGATGGCATGCGAAAAATTGCTGTGGCCCTGGTAAAGAAGGCATTTGCATTTTACAATGCCAATGGCGTTGCTCCGAATAAGAAGCTTGAAAAAGCCGGGCCATCGATTCGCCAGATACTTGAACAGCTTATCGATAAAAATGGTTCATTGACTCAAGAATCTTTCGAAATTCGTCTGAAAATCGATGCAGTCGATGAATTTGTCGACAAACTTGCCAAAAGCGGAGTCAAGCTTGATGAGCATCTGGTTGAACTGAAATTTACGCCAATTCAGCCGCTTATTCAGCCTTCACCATCAGGCAGAGGCATCCAGCGTGACAAAAACGAAATTTTATGGCGCGTTCTGGTCAGAAGTTTTGCCCGGGTCGGCAATGGTCGTGAAGCATTGCTATGGTATCGTCAGGGCCGAACGATAAATCTTCAACCCCCGGTTTTGGGAAAATTCAGTCTTTTCGTGCACGAGCCCGAACCTGCTTCTTTTTATGGCCTTCGAGTCGATGAGCAGGTTGAGCAGGCCGCAGAAAAAGGTGAGGTAACCGATCAGCGGAAGCCAGAGGTCCATGATGGTGTTGCGGCAGGTGGCGAAGAGGCCATCGGCGGGCTGGGTGCCGCGCGTGACCTTGATGATGCCCGTGCCGTTGATCGCCACGCCTTTTAGCGATGTCGAGCAGTTCA
>CAZTHA010000767.1:0-1570 GCA_964613435.1 uncultured bacterium | reverse complement strand
TTGAAAAGCTACTAATAAAATTAAACGAACGGGGGTTAGTCAATGCTCAAGGATAATCTCCATTCTTTACCTCTTTCAGCTCCGGTCAATGTGACTTGGGAAATAACAAGAAGATGTAATTTAAACTGTCGACATTGCCTTTCCCGTGACAGGATGGCTTCCTGCAATAATGATATGTCATTTGAAGAAGCCAAGGGCTTCATCAATCAACTACTGGATGCTGATGTTTTTCAGATAAATATTGGTGGCGGTGAGCCATTCATCAGAGAAGATATCTGGGATATCATGGATTATTGCCATCAATATAAAATGGTTACTTGCGTAAGTACCAATGGTTCTATGATTGATAAGGCTACGGCCGAAAGATTAGCTAATATGCCCTATACTTACCTTCAGGTCAGTCTGGACGGTGCAGACGAAAAAACAAACGACGCAATCAGGGGAGAAGGCACCTATGCTTTCGCTATGGATGCGATCAATAATTTAACCGAAGCCGGATTTAAAAATCTATCCATCAATACCGTGGTGACCAGAATAAATTTTCATCAATTACCGGCGCTCTATCAATTGGCTAAAGAATATAACGCTAAACCACGTCTCTCCCGTTTCCGTCCTTCAGGTGCTGGCAGTGAAGTCTGGGACGAGTATTACTTAACCAAAGAACAAACTCTGGAACTTGCTGATATTTTAAGCGCTAACAAAGATATTACAACAGGAGATTCCTTTTTTTCTATAACCAGAGATGACCGTAAACATTTGGGATTAAACATGTGTGGTGCAGCTAAGATGACCTGCTCCGTCAGTCCGGAAGGCAATCTTTATCCTTGTGCTTTCCTGCAAGAAGACACTTTTTTAGCAGGCAATGTACTCGAAGAACGTTTCATCGATATCTGGAAAAATTCACCCATTCTCAATAAATTCCGTAACCTTAATCCAGCTTCTTGCAGCGATTGTCCCCGTTTCGACCTTTGTCACGGCGGCTGTCCCGCTATTGCTTGGTATATCAAAAAAGATTTAAATGCCGGAGATCCGGCCTGTATTCAGAATATGAGGTGACACCTATGACGCTCTTAAATTACAGCTTACCTCCAGGATATAATATTCACAATACCAATAGCAATTATTATATCTCGGGTGAGAGGCCCAAAAGACGCGTTACGATCAGTAAAGACACCTTTACACTTTTAAGTAAACTTCTGAATGGAGAAAATATAACCACAACTAAAAAAGAAAACAACACACTATTTTATCTGGCTAATAAAAGCTATTTAAAAATAGAAGCCGATAATAATACAGCAATAGATTTATCACCTCAGGTATCAGTTATTATTCCCGTTAAAGACCGGGAAAAAGATCTGGCAGAATGCCTATTATCCTTAAACAATCTCGACTGGCCAAAAAACAAGCTGGAGATCATTGTGGTAGATGACGGTTCAAATGACACCAGCCCTAAGGTAGCAGAAGATTTGGGAGCAATTGTAATCAGGAATCAGAAATCCCAAGGCCCGGCCACTGCCAGAAACAAAGGGGCTGAAATTGCCCAAGGAGAAATACTTGCCTTTATCGATAG
>CAZTHA010000766.1:0-1573 GCA_964613435.1 uncultured bacterium | reverse complement strand
GTATCAACCGGTGAACAAGATACATCATAGTTAGGGATGATGCCAGATTGGTGCCGAGAGCAACAAATACCATGCCCCTGAGATTCAATTTCAGCTTGATCATCAAAGCCATCCCCAGGAAGTTCAGAATGATAAAGATGCTTTGAATCACATTGCGGGCGTGCATTCTTTGTAAACCCCTCATGATTTCGGTAAAAAAACCAAAGGGGAAGCATAGGGCAGAACCTATGCCAAAGAGGACAAGTACTTTGCGAAAATAGGACAGCTTATCTAGTGGGATCTCAAACAGCTTATCTATGTGCATACTTAGGATGAGCGCAAACAGAACAATGAACAATGCAAACACTACGTAGTTAAAGAATACCGTGCTTACTACACGGTTATATTTATCCCAGTCCTTGCTAACTACACACTCGGAAGTATGCTTTTGCACAGCAGTGCCAAAACCAAAATCTAGGAGCAAAGAATATCCAAAGATAGACCATAGCAATGCCCAGAAGCCATATTCATCCCGGGAAAGGCCCAAAAACAGGATCCGGGTAAGGAATATGGTTACAAAAATGCCCAGAAACATCTTACCGTAATTCGATACGGTATTGATGAGCATGCGCTTTCTGATACCCTGCCCTGCGATGCTGTTATCCATCAATTTTCAGTTTGTTTCTTGCGAAGCAGGAAAAGCACTTTTCTGCTCTCACTCAGCTCCATATCTGTTCCTTCAGAGGATACTTTGGGTACTTTCCCATGCCCATAGACGTGTAATCTTCCCTCGTCAATGCCGTGCTCTACCAAATAATCCCGCACGGATTTGGCTCTATTCAAGGTAAGCTCCAGATTGTACTTTTCACTGGCTCTGACATCTGCAAAACCATAAATATCCAGATCTGTATCTTGCCGCGTATTAAGTATTCCCAGCAGTTTCTGCAGTTTAGAGCTTTCCTGAGCTTTGATCTGGTAACTATCAGTATCAAAATAAATGGCTGGCAGGGATAAAACTACAGTTTCGGTAGTGGTTTTTTCCACATATACAGTGTCTATATCCGTTTGCACAATGATCTCTGGCTCTGGCTTTTGAGGTGGTACAAACTCTTTTTCCTTGTTACGTTCATAATCCTCAGGGAAGTGATTCATATAGATGGTCATGGTTTTTGGGATGGGGGGAACCATCAAATAGATGTTTTGCGTATATTGATTCGGATAGAGTGGAATGGCTTTGATATTCAGCATGCGATTATCCTCGTGGGCAATCTTGTAGCTGACAGGGCTGGTACCAATTTCCTGTTCGTTGATGATTATCTTTGCTTTTGTAGGCAGGGTGCTGATTTTGATCTTTTGGGAAAACATCCCGCTTTCCTCAAGTTCGATGGTGCGCTTGTTGCCAGAGCATGCACTCAGCAGGAAAAGCCCCAGTAGCAGGGGCAGGAAGCAAAAACGGCAGCTTTGAATTTTCATTTATTCCTCACATTGGCTTGTGATTGGTTCACTATTTGTTCCATGATCTCTTCTATACGTTTTTTGACAAGAGATAATTCATATTTTGTGCTCACTTTTTGGTATGCGGCAAGGCGCATGC
>CAZTHA010000765.1:0-1580 GCA_964613435.1 uncultured bacterium | reverse complement strand
AGCAGCTTCAAAAGGACAGTACATTCAAGAGCGACTTTCTCGCAATGATGAGCCATGAGTTGCGCACACCGCTGACGGCGATACTTTCATTCGTAACCGTTCTGGGAAAAACCGCATCCGGCGATGAAGACAGGACAAGGCTGGCCGAAATCGAGAGTAACTGCCGCAGGCTCATTGAAATGATAAACAACACGCTTGAGCTCGCGCATCTTGAGGCCGGGAATTATCATATGGATATTGTGCTTATCGACTTCATCGATATCGTGTCTCAGGTACGCACGGTCATACAACCGTTGGCCCAAAGTAAAAATATTATTCTTACCTGCAATGTTGAGCGCGATGTACCGCTTATTTTCGCTGATTGGGACAAAATGTGCAGCATCATTGAAAATCTGTGTGGTAATGCTGTGAAATTCACGCCTGAAGGCGGTTCTGTTTCTCTGGTGATATCCAGAATCGAGGATCAGATATGCATCAAAGTGTCTGATACCGGCATCGGTATCAGTCCCGCGATGCTGCCTTGTATATTCGATAAATTTGTGCAGGGTGATTCTTCCGCTTCAAGACGTTATAACGGAAGTGGATTAGGCCTTTCGATCGTTCAGCAAATGGTCGAGCTGCACGGCGGAACCATCTGCGTCGAGAGTGAGGAAAACAAAGGAAGTACTTTTACTGTATTTATGCCTATTATAACAGACGATGGAGATCAGCCATGAAAATTATGATTGCGGATGATGATAAAAGCTTACGCATGGGAATTGCTGCAATCCTTACTGACGAAGGTTATACATGCTGCTTTGCCGGCGACGGGTTTGACGTTCTGGCGCGTATTTCTCTGGAAAAGCCGGATCTGTTGTTGCTGGATGTCATGATGCCTGGCATGAACGGGTTTGATGTATGCCAGACACTGCGAAACAACGGTGAAAAGCTCCCGATAATTATTCTTTCTGCAAAAGGTGATTTCGTCGATAAGAGCATAGGATATAAATTCGGGGCGGACGACTATATCATCAAGCCGTTCGAGCCTATGGAACTCTGCTTTCATATCAGCGCGGCGCTGCGCAAACAATTCACCGCCGCAGCATTCAGCCCTGCTTTATTATCCGAATCAATGCCTCAGCCATAGCCGGCGGAAAATAAGGCCAGTCATATCCGCGTCGGAGACCTTGAAATCTTCGTTAACCGGTACGAAGTGTTGCTGCATGGGAATGTTGTCAGCCTTACGAGCAAGGAATTTGAAATTTTGGCACTAATGGCTTCCCGTCCGGGGGACGTTTTCACCCGTGAAGAAATATTGGATTTTTTATGGGGAGAGGACAACTCCAAGGACATCAACACGATTACCGTATTTATCAGACGAATACGCGAAAAGATTGAAGACAATCCTTCGAACCCGAGATATATCCTGACCGTTAGAAGTGCGGGATATAAATTTACCATGCATTGATTCTATTCGGCAGCACTGGTTCATAAAGGCAATTAAACGTATTTAAAGATCATTTTACTTTGTTTGAAATGTCAGTGAAATGTTTTCGGTAAAATAGGAACCGTGCAAAAGGGCGCGGAAAAGTGAGCACCCG
>CAZTHA010000764.1:0-1583 GCA_964613435.1 uncultured bacterium | reverse complement strand
CCTTTTGATTGTTGATGAGATAGACGTAGGCCTGCATCCTGATATCGTTGAAGCGCTGGTAGCCATGTTCGACAACCCCAAGTTGAACACAAAGAATGCTCAGTTGATCTTCACTACCCATTCAGAAAACATTATGGACCGGGTAGGCAAATACCGTATCATCATGGTTGAAAAGCGCGATAACGCAAGTTTTGTTTACAGGCTCGATGAATTGCCGGGCTCGATGATCAGAAATGACCGGGCAATCTTACCACTTTACAGAGCAAAGAAGATCGGCGGGGTGCCAAGACTTGGGAAAACATTTCAAAACCAGTAAATCTAAGCTAAAGCACCTGCGAAAAATAGCCAAGGATTTCAGCGACAGCCAGAAGGAAGAGGCACAAAGGCTGCTCAAGCTGACCAAGTTCTGCTTTGCCTATTTCGACGACAACCAGGGGGCTGCACAATCTTTTGCTGACTGGCAAAAAGAAGATCTCCTGCAAAAGCTCAATGAAAAGCTGGTTGAATTCAGCAAAGAGCCGCTAAGTCACTGGCAGCGACAAAGATGCACTGACAAGTCAACGATATTCAGAATATACGAGGACTTTTCTTTTGCAGATTCATCATTCAAAGAGCCGACACATGTACCGGTAAACATCAGATGGGCGGCATTCAGGCTGCAAAATCTTCCCAGGGTGATCGGTTTCATTCTGCCGGATGATGACGAATCAAAAGCCAACTTTCAAGGCCTCGACAGAAACACTTTTTACATCGTCTTTCTGGATAAGGACCACAAGTTTTACCGGCCAGGCTGACTGATTGCCTGAGAGAACTTGAACGCGCTCGATCGACGCCGGGCACACCCCTAAATCTGCAAAATTTTTGGCGCGTTTTTTTGGCGGCTTCGCTGAATTGTCGCAAGGTTGACGGGTTCGACAGTTTTCACCAGGTGAGGCCTGCCGGGTGCTGACAGATCTGTCATTCTTCGTCACTCGATCAGGCCGCGTCGATCGGCACCAAACTAACCCGAAAAAGTTAGACGCACAAAACTTTGCCCTGTGCAAAAATTTGTCATGCCCCTTAAAACCCGCATTATTACACTCTCAGAAAGGCCGGGGTTTGCCCGACCCTCAGCGGTTAAAACCTCTCGGAAGGACCCGCTCAAGGGTAACAGGGCATCAGTAGCCTTTATAAAAGCGGATTTGCAACAGATGAAAGTTAAGGGGGAAGCACGGCAAACTTCTCAAATTTTCGCTTGCGTCTGTCTATTACTAGAAATTGTTCAAAACAATCTATTGTTATCTATTACGGTATAAAAACATGAGCTCAATTTTATGGTGCCTGTGTTACGTCATTTAATGCGCCTCAAGGCCAAACGACACCCCATGAATAAAGGATTTCCACAGATCATACAGGTAAAGTCGAAAATAAGTCGAAAAGTTTTCTCTCGCTCGTGATGTTTACTGGGTTTTACAGTTAAGATATGGTTAAATCAATTACTCCCAACAAAACCCGCACCATCAAAGCACAATAGAGGCATCATTGAAAAATCGCCACCCCTTAAGGGGCAGATAATTCTAGCAAAACCATGATCAGAAGCGAGA
>CAZTHA010000763.1:0-1584 GCA_964613435.1 uncultured bacterium | reverse complement strand
GTTCGTCATAAAAAAGAATCCGGCGCGCAAAGCTGTCGTCGAACTGGGCATAGTCTTCGTCTAATTCCCGAATCTGCGCGACAGTGTCCTTGAGAAACTTCTGAAAATGATTGCCGGGCTTTTCGCCTGTATAGGCAATATGGTCGTCGACCGGTTCAAGACGGCTTATTTCATAAGCCGTCAGGTTGGCAAGCTCCTCTGCCGAATAGACGCCCTTTTTGCCGGGCTTTTTCAAGTTTTGTGCTTCAAGCCGGGCTTGACGTTTGCCGATTTTCTGATCGGGGCAGATAATATTGGGAACTTTCAGTTTAATCGGACCCAAAGCGATGTTGCCGAGAAATTTTGCGCCCCTTACAAGCTTGGGAGGCTGAGCGCCGGGACCAATGTCGGCACAGAGACCGTAATAAAGACGCTGAATCTGCATGAATTCGCGTTCGGCAGCTGCGGTTTGTCCGGTGGCCTGAACGGTTTTGCCAAGTTTCTGGCTGTCAGCAATTATTTTGTTGAAGGCGACGATAGTCTGGTGGTTGAGAATCTTTTTCTTTTTGTCGCCATATTTTTTGGCCAGGGCCTGTAGCTGCTTTTCTTTCACAGCTTTTACTTCAAAAGTGAATGCTGCAATATCGCCGTGTGTGGCGGGCCTGAATTCAAAATCGGGAATTTCCTGTTCAATGGCCGACAAATTTGGCGATAACGCGCAAAACAACAGCAGAAGCGCTGAAAACAGAAAAATACATCTCTTCATAGCGGACCCCCCAGACTAAAGCTTATTGGCAAATTATAACAGAATGAACTTATTGTTGCCCAGCTCTTGCTTATTAATAGAATTTCTGGTTAAATTAACTTTATATAGCAGGGAAGGGTATGGATTATGAAGAAATTATTCACTGCATTTACTCTTTTTGTCTTCGTTTTAGCTGGAAACATCATTTTTGCCGGCAATTTCACCATTCTTCACACTTCTGACGTTCACGCGCACGTTTTACCGGTTGCCAGCGGTAGTGAAGAAGTCGGCGGTTATGCACGCATAAAGGCCTATAAAGACAGCCTGGAAAAGCAGGGACACCATGTTTTGATGCTTTCCTCGGGTGATGTCTTTCAGGGCACGTTTTTTTATAAATTTTTCCAGGGTATTCCCGAAATGGAATTCATGAATGAAACCGGATACGCCGCCATGACCCTGGGTAACCACGAATTCGACGGCGGCCAGGAAGCGCTGGCCGAAGCTCTGAGCTACGCCTGTTTCCCGGTTCTTGCCGCAAACATCAGATTTAAAAAAATCCCCGAACTGCAGATGCAGCTCAAGCCATGGGTAATGGTCAATGCCGGCTCTCCTTCAGACCCGGTCAAAGTGGCAATTATCGGCCTGACCGTTGAAAATCTCGCCGAAATCGTTCCCGGAGTCTTTGTTAAAGACATCGATGTGGTTGCAGCTGAAGAAGCGCTTGAAAAGTATCTTCCGATCGTAAAAAATGCCGGTGCCGAGGTAATTTTGGTGCTGGCCCATCTTGGCTGGGAAAGAGAAGTCGAACTTTTCGACAAGTTTCCTGAAATCGACGGAATTCTCGGTGGTCATACCCATCT
>CAZTHA010000762.1:0-1590 GCA_964613435.1 uncultured bacterium | reverse complement strand
TGCTTTCCATAGCCACTTTAAGTTTGTCGTTACTAACCTTGCTGCAGCCCTTGATTTCGATATCACCAACGATGGCATTTTCTTCAACCTTGAAAACTACAACTTTACCCTGATTTTCAGAGCGAATCTCTGCACCGACAAAGGAGAAGTATCCCATTTCACCCAGACGTGCGATTTCTTCCTGTACAGCTTCGGGGGTAATTCTGTCGCCCTCTTTCATTGCCACATTAAGGAGAATGATGTTCTCCTCGATCATGCGATTGCCTTCAACTTTGAAGCCAACCACAACATTGCTTTCATACGCAAAAAGGCTTGCAGAAGTGAAAGCCAGCAACACTAACACCAGAAACGAGTTGTAAAATTTAGATCTGTTCATAGGCTCCTTCACAGAATAGTCTAATCAGGGTATCGGCATAATACTTGGTTGACATAAGCTTGTCAAGGCAAGTAAGTTAACCGGCTAATTTACAGCTGTTAAACACAAATCAACATCAGCGACAAACATTTTTTTATTTTCCCGGCCAACGTGTTACTATAAAAAATTGAAAAACCCGGCATTTTTTTCGAGGAGGCTTTAACTGGTGGCAAACTGCAACATCTGCAACAAAGAAATCGAAGAAGGTTATATCTGCACAGACTGTGCCAATCAGCAACGAGCTCAAAACCGGCCGGCACCGGCAGCTCCCGGCACGGCAAAGCCCGCAGCTCAAGGGGGCTTCTCCCTTACCGGACTTCTATCAGGCCAGGGAAACCAAACGCCTCAGCCCACCCCCGCAAGCCCCGCCAATCCAGCTGCAGCCAACCCACCCATGAGCCCTTCACCTGCAAGCTCATCAAGCACAAGTCCCCTTCCGCCGATCAATCCCTCTTCTGCTGCTACTCCACAACCGCCTCTTCAACAACCCGCGACTACAACTCCTTTTTCTGCACCTGCCCCACAAACTCCCGCACCGTTTTCATCTCCGAATCCGGCAAGTTCAATGCAGCAGCCTTACACGACTCCTGCCGCCAATATTCCGACAAGCCCGGCAGTGCAGGCTCCGCAAGTATCTCCCACCAGAGATCAGAACAGTTCTCCAGCTTTTACCGCCCCGACCCAACCGACAACGACGCCGGCTTATCCTTCCCCAAATAGCGCAAATCAGCCTGGTCAAACGTTAAACAACCTCACTTCTGGAGTTGCTGCCCCTGCGGCCGCACCAGCCAGGCCGTTTGCAAACTCGACGACAGTTACTCCTGGCGTGCCCGCATCAGCTCCAAAACCTGCTCAAGCAAATTTAACCGGACCGGCAACGCCAGCGTCAGCTATATCTTCAGCACCATCATCACCAGTATCATCGAACCCCGAACAGGACGAAGCCCTGAAATCCGGCGTATATGATTCAAATGTAACCGGGTACGGCGATGAAGATCTTGAAATTTCAATCCTTGCAGGCATCATGAAAGATAATTTCATTTTAGAGAACCTCAAGGGCAAGGGGTTGATTGCCGGATTGTTTTCGACCCGCTATTCCCGCGGACTTTTCCGGTCAATACAGGCACTCAGAGAAGAATCTCCCGATCTTTCGACTCTCGACAAAATTGTTTTGA
>CAZTHA010000761.1:0-1590 GCA_964613435.1 uncultured bacterium | reverse complement strand
CATTCGTCGCGAATATCATCGTTGGGGCCGCGCAGATATTCAAGCATCATGTCTACGGCATTGTCGCCTATTTCCGCCAGGGCCATCGTCGCGCTTTTTCTGATGGTCCAATCAGGATCGGCCAACGATTCAACCAAAACTCTTATAACTCGCTTGTCGCCAGATTCACCCAGGGCCGCGGCAATGACATATCGAGTCTTTTTATCTCCGCTCCGCAAGGCTTCGAGCAGGAATTTCTGGGCCTTGGGGCCGAGTTTGCCCAAAGTTTTAATGGTCCAGAATCTGATATCCTCATCTTCGGTCGTTCGCAAAACCTGCTGCAAAGGTGCGATAACCGCTTCACCGTAACGTGCAAGGGCATCAGAGGCGGATTTTCTCACCCGCCATTTATCGTCGCCCAAAGCACGCAGCAAGGCGGTCACCCCCTGGGCGATCGGCGAGTTCCCTAATGCGGCACAGGCAAAAAAGCGCATTTCCTCGTTCGGACTTTTCATGGCCCGCAAAATAGCCGGCATGCCCTTAGGTCCGCTGTTACCAAGAATCTGCAGGGCCCAATGCTGAATATCCGGGCTGTATGAATTTAGAGCGCTCGAAAGAGCCGGAATAGCCGCCTCACCGTGGGAATTTATCAGTTCGGCAGCAGCCTTTCTCACGCTCCAATGTTCGTCAGCTAGACAATTGATCAAAAACTGCATGGTCTTTTCACTTGAATCACGGGCTATGCGCTTGAGCAGTTCGACCTTTTTTTCCTTGTTGGAATTGCCGAAAATTTCTATCAGATAATTAATATTCTGTTCCATAGGATTCCTTTGTCTTTCAGGGAGTGCCTGAGGCCGGAACGGTCTCTAAGGTTGCCGAGGCAGGCACATCAATGGTTTCGGCACGGTTTTTCATCTCGTTTATTTCTATTTTAACGGTTTCGGGAATTATTCTTACGACCTTTACATTTGCCGGCAGGCCTGACGGCACGGTTAATGGCACGTCATAACTGCCGGGAGCCATCGAGCTGATATCAAGAATCATCTGCAGGCGAGCACTGCGAATTTTATCGATATCTTTGAGAAACCCTTCCACTTCAAGCGAATAAGATGAAACGGAAACGCTGGTATGTTGAACATCGTTTTTTTTGAGCTCGAAAAGCAAACCCTGTTCGGTTCTATTAACTTTAACGTCAGAAAGTTTTATCTCGATGACCGGAACGGTTGAACCAACCATAGTGACCTTTTCCCCGGGAAATTCCAGTTTCAGCGGCAGCGAGGCGGTTTCGTCCAGTTTGCCCAGATCGATGGGTCGATAGCTCAATTCGGTCATCTGTTCTATCAGTCGGTCGGGACCGGTAATCATCAATTTTTCCGGTTCAACCTTATAGTCTTCGAGTTTTTTACCCTCTTTGGGCTTGTTGATGAATACGGGCTTGGCCAACGCGACAATTTTGCGTGGGTATCCCTGTTTAACCGTAACATCAACGCTGACTTTCTCGGGAATGATTTTTATTCCATCATCATTCAGACCCGCATCAAAAACAACTTTAACCGGCAGGTTCTCGCTGATTGAATTCTTAACCAGTTCGAGGGGCACGTCGACCTGGCA
>CAZTHA010000760.1:0-1596 GCA_964613435.1 uncultured bacterium | reverse complement strand
TCCTGCCTGTTGCAGATGAAGGCTAAGGTGTTCCCAGATTCTGGCAAAAAGTGGCAGGGAAATGTCAAAAACCTGCTTTTTATCGGCAAAAAGGTTTTGAACAATGATTTCAAGATCAACGGTCAGCCAGGCGGGAAAACTGGGTGGGGCAGGGAAAAACTGGTTCTCATGCACCTTGAAGGGCCTGCTCTTCTTTCGCGGCGTTTTCAACAGCTTCGGCAGCCGTTTCGCGCACATCAAACCCCATTACTTCACTGCCTTTGGTGCATATTCGGTCATAAAGCATTTTCAGAATGTCATCTTCTGTTTTCCCGGCCTCTAGTTCGGCCTTAGTATCTATAGGATCGAGAAAATGTACCGACATCTTGGCCGGGCGAGGAAAAACTGTTCCTGGGGGCGTAAGATTGTGAGAATTGGCAATATAGGCTGGGATTATCGGCAGCTTTTTCTTTAGCGCAAATTTGATTGCGCCCGGCTTGAATTCGCTGACCTTACCGTAGCGGTTTCGGGTGCCTTCCGGGAACAGGCCGAGATTGTAGCCGTCATTGAGAACTTTCATCGCAGTTTTAATGGCAGTTGCATCGACTTTCGAACGATCGACTGGAAAACAAAGGACTTTGCGCAGATACCAGCCTTTAATCGGATTGTCGAAGGCCTCTTTTTTTACCATGATGAAAAGGGGGCGGCGAACCGCTCCACCCATGATGAAGCCATCAAAGATCGAGGCATGGTTGGCCACGGTGACAAACTGCCCTGTTTGCGGAACCTTTTCGTAATTATTGATGCTCATGCGATTGTAAATGGCGAAAAACCAACGACTGAGGCATTGGGAAACGTCATACCAAACAAATGAAGGGCGGGCTTCAGCTATTTCGGCCTCGTTTCCCCCCTTTTTGCCGAAGAGAAAACGCAGGCAGCGATAAATAACGTAGGCAAGCAGCAAAATGGCGAGCCAGGGAAGAAGTATTGCGGCAATTGCCCCGGCGAGGGAGATAACGTCTTCAAAAAAGCCGATTATCGGGTTGGCAACTCCACCGGTGGTAACGGTAGAAGCGGCCCTTATTCCGGTTTTTCCTGCATGAACGGTTAAGGTTGCCGATTCGGCGAAAACGATGGCGATCAAAAGATAGAACCAATGGCTTGACCCTGGAATCAGCGCGTAAGTTAAGATTGCCGAAAAGGCGACTTTTGCGGGAAGATTGAGCCAGTCAAGAAAATTATCGACTACCGGAATTTTGTCGCCAAGAAACTCGAAAAGGGCGGCAACACCAAGACAGATCAAAACTGGGTCCTGGGCTAAAAATGCCATTTTAGCATTGATATTTACGGCATCAGGAAAAAAACGATAAACCAGCCCGAGCACCAGTGGCGGCAGAAACGCGCGAAAGCCGGTCAGGGCGGCCAATGAGATTCCAGTCATTATGGGCAGTGCATATTCCATGGCAGTTTCCAATAGGGTTGAATTTACGAAATTATACCGCAGATCAGCTATGACTGCAAACCAAGTTGTCGGCGAGACTGAAAGGAATTATTTGAGCAGGGCCTTAAGTTTACCCCAGGGCAGGGTTTTGATGAAATCTTCAGCTCGTTTTTGCT
>CAZTHA010000759.1:0-1597 GCA_964613435.1 uncultured bacterium | reverse complement strand
GAGCACCGCAATCGGGGCAACCTTTCCAGCCTGGCTCGACAACGCGGCCGCACGACCGGCAGGTATTGCGCAGGTGACCAAGACAGAATGGGCAGAAGGTGAAATTACGCCCAACCAGTTTCCCGCAATGGGGACAGGCGCAGGTGTTTTCTTTGCGCAGATGAGCCGGTATCGAGGGCTTACTCAAGAATTCATCTTTTTCGCCAATCTGGCTGAGGGCCAGAATTGCGGCGGTACGCACCTCTTCAGACTCGTCATTAAGTACGGCCATCAGCGGCGCAAGTGCGCGCTTGTCGCCCAAAGAACCCAAAGCCTGACAGGCGGCAGATCTTACCGAAGCATGGTGATCTTGAAGACATTTGACAATTTCTTCGAAAATGCCCGGTTCTTTGGACTGACCGAGAAGCTTAACCGACCAGTAGCGGGCATCGACATTCGAACCATTGATTGCGCTGAGCAATTCTTCCGACACACCCAAACCCTGGGTCCAGATGGCATCAGCAGCAGTTTTTCTGATAATCCAGGCCTTGTGGGCCAGGTAACTGACCAGCAGTCGATGAGCCTCGGCGGTCTCGATCATCGCCATGGCTTTTATCGCCTCAAGCTTTGATTCCATCGGTGCGCTGTCGATTATCTGCGAAAGCTTGCCGACCTGTTCCGGGTTCGGCTGCATGGCAATGAGCTTGATTATCCAGAATTTCGCTTCATCGGAGCTATCTTCAAGCGCTTTGATAACTGCCTGCTGATCGAGAGTATAGATCTTTTCGAGACTGTCGAAGGCAGCTTTGCGAATCGGCCAGCTCGAGTCTTCCAGAAGATGGAGAAGGGCTGGAACCATGCGCGGATCATCGACATTCTGTGCCGCTCTGACAGCGGCCAGTCGGATTCTCTGGTTGGGATGAGAAAAGATGCGAACCAGATACTGGGAAGCTTCGCCGCCCATATTGCTGAGGGTTTGCACCATCCAATAGTCAACGTCTTCCTCATTTTCAGGAATCAGTTCCATAAGTTTTTTAAGGGAGTTTGCGCCCAATTTGGCGAGAATTTTCGACGCAGATTTGCGCAAATTCCAGCTTTCTGAACACAACGCCTTGACCAGGTAGGGCAATGCATCGTCTTTATAGCTGAGCATAGCCTTGGTCAAATCTTCAAGAACGTCATCATTTTTGCAATCGAGCAACTCCGCCAGCAGCGGCAACGCTTCGCCGGCTGACCAGCTTTTGATCTGACTCAAAGCCTTCTTTCGCGGTTCAGATTTTTCACTGACAAGATCTTTTTTAAGTCTGGCGATATCCTGCTTGGTCATGGAAACTCCTATTTGTCTGAGTAAGACATTGGCATTAAAACGTATTGAAAGTCGGCTTCAGGGTTGCCCGGTTTGAGCAGCCCCGGATAGCTTGGGGTGGTCATTTCAAGAATCACCTGCTCATCAGCGATGACATTGATGAAATCCTGAATGAATTTTACATTGAAAGCGATATTGATCGCTTCGCCCTGCAGTTCAGACGATACGAAAATTTCCGCTTTTCCCTGCTCTTTCGATTCAGACCAAATTTTGGTTTCATTGCTGCTGATATCGAGATTGACCAGTCCACTG
>CAZTHA010000758.1:0-1599 GCA_964613435.1 uncultured bacterium | reverse complement strand
ACCACCCCGACTTTCAAAGTGTATTTCACTCTTGAAGCCGGCAAAGCACTTCCAGCCGACCTGAGTACAGTTACCTTCGAAGTTCTGGTTAAGAATGAAGATACTAAAGCAAGCTACACTCTGACCAGCGCCGATGGCCTGACCATTGCCAGAGTTGATGATACCACCGCTTCAATCGCCATAAAAGCTACCAACAGCCTGGGCAAAACCCTGAGCGTTGGAACCAAATACAGCGTGGCCATCACCAAAACCAGCATGACCATCGACAGCAAAAAACTGGCTCTGCCGGGCGCATTTTACTTCAACGTTACTCAGTAACATCGTTTAAAAATGCACCCATCCCGGTTTCGGGAGGGGTGTTTTTTTTTGCCCCCCCTCAACGCAGAACGAAATGTAGGGGCGGGCCTCCGCGCCCGCCCCGCGCCAGACACGATTTCGCCCCATCGCAGAATGAACGTAGGGGCGGATCCGCGTGTCCGCCCGCGAAAAAACCGATTACGAAGCGCAGGAGGCGCGAGTGCCAGGGCGCGGCGGATTCACCTGATTTCTCTCTATCCTGAGGCAATCATGTATTCGCCACCTCCTGTGGCTCCCGAGCGCCCAGGTGCGATTACGAGCACGAGCACGATTTTAGGTGCGAGATGGACAACCATGGCAAATTCTGATAAGATTCGAGCAAAATCAGAATCAGAGGCAAACAGAAGGTGAAAAGAAACAACAATTTTTATAGTATCTGTAATAGATATTCTGGTCATTTCGACAAGCTCAATAGCCGTTATGAGCGTGGCAATGGCCGAGCCAGATTGAGCGTTTTTTTTCTGCTATTTTGCCTTTTTCTTGGCAGCTCTGAATTGATGGCCCAGGAAGACTGGAGCCGCAGTTTTCCCGGTCGGGCCAATATTGGCCAGGGCGTATCGATCAAGCGCGAACACCTCGAACTTGAGGTTCCCAAATCCTTTGAGGGCCGAACCGCCAACGAGTGGCGCACAATTCAGGGCGTAGAACTGCAAAATACGGTAAGATTTGAAAAAACCGAGAGCAGTGTAATGCTCAGAGGCCGGGCGACAACCTTCGATTTCGATTATAAAGAAGACCTTCTCGACATCCAGATTTTTCGATCGCGTCAGCAGGTGCCCGGCTCGAATTCATGCATGGACTGCCATGGTGGCAGTTTTTCGCGCACCACCGCGATCATTGGTCAGGAACACCAGAAGTTGATGCCCCGCCCATACAAGCGTGGTTTCATTCGTGTTTATCTCGACCCGGCGACATCAGAGTCTTTTCACACCGAAATCAACCACTGGATCAACCACAACATCATGGTTAAAGGCGATTATCGCTGGGGCTATCTCAAACAGGGACGCCACAGTCTCGAAGCCAAAGCCTACACCATCGGCCTGGCTGGGCGCTTCAGGCACCGGCTGACCTGGTCGGGCGACCTGACCCTGGCGAAAGTCGACAGCTACAAAGATCGCAAAACCTTTATCGGCAGACTGAATTACCGTATCTGGAAAGGTCTGAAAATCGGCCTTGCCGGCGGTGCCTTTCTCGACGGCTATACCAATTTCGGCACCGACATGTCAGAAATGGGTCTGATGA
>CAZTHA010000757.1:0-1603 GCA_964613435.1 uncultured bacterium | reverse complement strand
ACAGAAAAGTTCACCATCCAGGGGAAAGGAACGGATTGATCGATGAAGCAGTCAGAAGTAAAATTTGATACAGCATGTATCCACGCCGGGCAGGAACCCGACAAACTTTTTGGCGGGGTAAGCGTGCCCATTTATCAGTCTTCGACTTTCGCATTTGAAGACGCTGACCAGGGCGCTGCCAGGTTTTCTGGTAAAGACAGCGGTTATAAATACACCCGTATTGGCAACCCGACAAATGCTGCCCTTGAAAGATGTGTTGCGGAACTCGAAGGCGGCAAATTCGGTCTGGCAACCGCAACTGGCATGTCTGCTATCTCGACGGTTTTTATGACATTTCTCGGAGCCGGCAAGCATGTCGTTTCGACCGGTTCGGTTTATGGGCCGACAAGAACTATTCTCGAAAATGAATTGAAGAGGTTTGGTGTTGAATCCAGCTTTGTTGACACCTCTGACCCTGAAAACGTCAGAAAGGCGATCAAGCCCAATACCACCCTGGTTTATATTGAAACCCCCGCCAACCCAACTCTGAGCATTACCGACATTGCCGCCTGTGCAAAAGTGGCTCATGATGCCGGCGCTCTTCTGGTGGTTGACAACACTTTTTGCAGCCCGATGCTGCAGAAGCCTTTGCTGCTTGGTGCTGATATCGTTTTGCACAGTATGACCAAGTTTCTCAATGGCCACAGTGATGTAGTCGCCGGAATGCTTGTTACCAGCAATCAGGAAGTTTTCCGGAATATGCACAGAGTTCTTTGTCAGATGGGCGGAACCATAGATCCGCACCAGGCCTGGCTTGTTCTCCGCGGTGTAAAAACTCTTGCTTTGCGTGTTAAAGTGGCCCAGGAAAATGCCATGAAGCTGGCGATTGAACTCGAAAAACATCCGAAGATCGAGTGGGTC
The DNA here is from genome assembly GCA_964613435.1 of uncultured bacterium. GTDB lineage: Bacteria > Muiribacteriota > Ozemobacteria > Ozemobacterales > Ozemobacteraceae > DYKG01. The sequence goes on along the minus strand of CAZTHA010000757.1, from coordinate 703 downwards.
AAATATCCTGGCTTGAAGTCTCACCCTCAGTATGAACTCGCTCAAAAGCAGATGGCCGGCCCTGGCGCCATGATTTCATTTGAAGTTAAGGGTGGGGTCGCCGCCGGAAAAACTGTAATGGATTCAGTCGGTCTCAGCACTCTTGCCGTTTCTTTGGGCGGTATCGAAAGTTTGATTCAGCATCCGGCAAGCATGACTCATGCCAGCATGGGCAGCGCCTCTCGAGCTCAGGCAGGCATATCTGACGGTCTGATTCGCTTCTCGGTCGGCTGTGAAGATTACGAAGATATCAAAAAAGATCTCTGGCAGGCGCTCGATAAAATTTAAATGAATTGATCAAAGCCCCGTTTCACCGTTGATAGGTGAAACGGGGCTTTTTTATCGGCACGCTTCCTCTATAATAAGGTCCTGAAGGTGAAAAAAAAGCCGCCCCGAGGGTGAGGCGGCTTTTTCGTGAAAGCGTATCAGGTGGCGTTAACCAGTTTGAGCATGGGCATGAAAACGGCAAGAACGATACCGCCGATGACGACGCCCATGAATACGATAACGATCGGTTCGATGATTGAGGTGAGGCCTTTGACAGCAGTGTCGACTTCAGTGTCGTAGAAGTCGGCGATTTTCGACAGCATTTTGTCGAGTTCACCTGTTTCTTCACCGACTGCAATCATCTGCACGACCATGGGTGGGAAAACTCCGGAGTTCT
>CAZTHA010000756.1:0-1605 GCA_964613435.1 uncultured bacterium | reverse complement strand
ACTCCCGGGGTTAGCGCAGAACAGCTTATGGCGATACAGTCATTCAGTAAGGAGTACTATCAACTGATTGTAACCTGCGAAGAGGACGTGTTTAAGGATAATATTGTCACTGTTCCGGCTGGTCGGGCACTTACGCAGCACCTTGTTCCCGCAGAGATCTTCGACAGATGTTCCACACTCTCTGAGGAAGGAAAAGCAGAGTTGATGCGTTTTCCGGCAATCATCTGCCGTGAGAACACGGAAATGAGAGGAGTCACAGACCCAAATCAGTGGGCAATGTTCGCTTATATAAAGCTGATACGAGTTGCCGGAAAGAACATAAAAATTGCCTTCCAACCGCTCGTTCCTCTCCAGCAGCAGAAGCTGTGTGATAAGCGAAATGCAGTCTATCTTGACCTTAATATGGACTGCGCTATTACCGACCTCAATCACAGTGCGTGGTCGGTTCATAAAGTAAATGTATTCGAGGCTTTGGATGAAGCCGGCATTCCCGGTATCCCAAGACCCATGTAAGGAGGTGCCTTTGTGAGTAAAATTTCATCAGAGATTATCCGCATAGATTTGACAGACGCAAGCTATAAAGGCACCAATACCTCTATACCCGAGTTGACCTACGTGAATTTCTTCTTCGGCAACAACGGTACAGGAAAATCCACTGTGGCGAAGGCTATTCAAAGCGGTACCGGTGTCACATATGCCCCCGGCAGAGCATCTTCTGATTACTTGCCGTTGGTCTACAATCAGGCTTTTATTGACGAGAATTTTCGGAGCTATCGTAATATGCACGGCGTTTTCACGCTCAATGCGAAAAACGATGCTGCACAAAAACTGATTGACGAGAAGACCACCGCCCGTGGTGAAGTGCGCAAAGCAAAAACCACAGCTACCGAACTGCGAGATAAGAAAGTAGCAGCCCGGACAAAACTACAAAAGGATTTCTATAAAGATTGCTGGGATCGAGAAGAAGCATTTCGCACAGAATTTGAAAAAACACAGGACGGCAAGGGAAAATCCAAGCCTTTTACAGAAGAAGTAATGCGTCATGCTCCGAAAGATACAAATATTGAGGAACTTCGGCGTCTTTATGATTCCGCATTCGCAGACACAGCAAAACGATATGACCGTTTTGCATCTGTTGAAGATACGACTGCTTTAGATGCGCTTGCCGGAAACGACATTTTGTCAACAGTCATCGTTAACAGTGCGACAACGGAATTGGCGAGTTTTTTGCGGGATATCGGAGCTACTCAGTGGATGCGCCAAGGTCATGATGCCTATACAGAACACGCCGACGGTTTCTGCCCCTATTGCAAGAGAAAACTGGATGACGATTTTGAGCAGACCGTTATAGAAAGCTTCGACGATAAATATCAGAAGAACCTTACACGCTTGGATGAGTTCCTGGCTCTTTACAGGAAAACGGCGAACGACTTGTTTGTGCCGCTTGGGACTTTCCCGAGTGAAGTTTATCCCAAAGTGGACATAAAGCCGCTTGCCGACAAACTGGCTGTTTTGAAGGCCGCAATTCAATCTAATGTCGAGTCAATTCGCGGAAAACAGGAAGAGCCGGCAAAGGTCGTAACTCTGACAGAAACCGCACCTATT
>CAZTHA010000755.1:0-1606 GCA_964613435.1 uncultured bacterium | reverse complement strand
TGATCCGAACCAAAGCGGTAGGTATTACAGATCAGCCGGACTACACCAATGGTGCGGTAAAAATAAATACAGAACGAGACCGGAAGGAACTGACAAAGTTGTTAAAATCGATTGAAGACCAACTGGGGCGCGACCGCACCGGGCCTAAATTCGGGCCCCGGACCATGGATCTGGACATCGTGGTTTGGAACGGTGAAATAGTCGATAAGGACTACTACACACGCGATTTTTTACAGAAGAGTGTAGATGAAGTTCAGTGACGCTTGCTAGCCTGCTACGCCTGATTTTTCAGAAACAGTTCGTTCAGACCGTTTATCCCGTTGATCTCCTCCAGATCGCTTACCACGAAGTCGGCACCGTTTTCGGCGAGTTCCTTTTCATTGTTCTCGCGTGCAATTCCGAGTGTCAATCCAAATTTGCCTTTTGCGCCGGCCTGCACACCCGAAACAGCATCTTCCACCACAATTGATTTGGCAGGTGTTGATCCCAGCATTTCGCAGGCCGTGGTAAAAATATCGGGTTCCGGTTTCCCGTGCAGCCCGAGTTCTGCAGAAACCACCCCATCAACACGGGCGCCAAATGTCGACAAGAGGTCAACAGCCTCCAGAACCGGCCCGCAGTTTTTGCTAGACGAAGCTACACCCAGTTTAATTCCGGCAGCTGTAAGATCTTCCAGCAACTTTGCGGTGGATTCGTAAACTTCTACACCATCGCGGGCAATTACTTCGTTAAAAGCATCGTTTTTGCGGTTTCCGAGACCGCAAATGGTTTCTTTTCCTGCTTCGTCCGAAGGATCGCCAAAAGGAATGGAAATATTCCTGGATTCAAGAAATGAGGCAACGCCTTTGTAGCGCGGTTTGCCGTCAACATAGGCGAGGTAGTCGCTTTGGGTAAATTCATCAAACTTCTCGTTGTTCTTACTTGCGCGGGCCTGAAGAAATTCATCAAACATCTTTTTCCAGGCAGCTGCGTGCGTAATGGCTGTTTTGGTGATCACCCCGTCCATGTCAAAAATTACCGCTTCGAATGCCAGTTTTTCCATTTTCTGTTGTTTTTATTTCCTGTGCAAAATTAGTGTTTTTTTTAGATGATAATGAAATGACTGCAAAACTGATATTTGTCCTGTGGAGGTTGCGGGAAAGCTTCTTACCTTTGTTCGAAATACTGGACATGTTTAACTTTTTACTGGCCATATTTCTTCACAACCGCCGCTACCTGAATATCAAAAACAGGGATTCCTTTAGATTGTAGATTTCAGATTGGTGATTTAGGATTTGAGGTTTCGGATGCAGTTAACCATCGTAGATTTTATTTCGTAAATCATTATTTAATTTTCTTACTAAAGAACATCGATTTTGAATTGCATGTATGGTTTTGTATGGAACCATCGCAATTCATCAATCGTTGATCATCATTCATAAATCAGATTTAAATGGAATTACCTTTTGCAGAATCATATAGAATAAAAATGGTGGAACCCATTTTCAAAAGTACTCGCGAACAACGCGAACAGTGGATCAAAGACGCACATTACAATTTATTTAACCTGAAAAGCGAGCAGGTATACATCGATTTGCTTACCGATAGCGGAACCGGCGCCATGAGC
>CAZTHA010000754.1:0-1606 GCA_964613435.1 uncultured bacterium | reverse complement strand
CGGAGAAATTGCCGCCCCCGGCGGTGAATGCCGCCGCTTCGATCTTTTTCTGAAAGCTGATTCCAGCCAGTGCATCATCGGGGTTGTCGCCAAGATAGTCCTCTGGCAGTACTGGAACGATAAAGGCAGCATTGCCCCATTGGCCGCTGCGGGCGGCATAGCTCATGCCGTTGGTGGTCAGCATGCCATTTTCGCTGGCGCAGGCAATTACCAGGCCGCCAGGGCACATGCAGAAACTGTAGCAGGCCCGGGCCTGGCCTTCCGGCTTGCGGGTAAGCTTGAAGTTTGCCGCACCCAGCTTCGGATGGCCGACAAATTCCCCGTATTGGGCGCGGTCGATCTGTTGTTGTGGTAACTCAAGACGGATGCCAACCGCGAATGGCTTGCTTTCAAGAGCGACATTGGCTTCGGATAGCAGTTGGTATACGTCTCTGGCACTATGGCCGGTTGCGAGGATGAGATGGGAGGTTTTGAATTTTTCGCCACTGGCAACGACTGAATCGAGTCGCTCGCCATTGTAGAGAATGTGTTCGAGTCTTAGGTTGAAGCGAAATTCGCCGCCTTTGGCTTCAATCAGCCTTCTTAGCTCGGGAACAATTTCAAGCAGTTTGTCGCTGCCGATATGTGGCTCGGAATCAATCATTATGTCTTTCGGAGCACCGCATTCCAGAAGCGTTTCGAAAAATAGCCTGATGCGCGGACGATCTTTGCTGCGCGCCGTCAGCTTGCCATCTGAAAATAGCCCGGCTCCGCCCTCACCGTAAAGAACGTTGTTTTCGGGGTTGAACTTGCCGTTGCGCCAGAAGTTGTCGACTATTTGCTGGCGCTCTTCGGCTCTGGTTCCTCGTTCGATAATCAGGGGCTTCAAACCCATCATTGCCAGATGGTAGGCGGCCATCAAACCGGCAGGCCCGGCGCCGACAACTATTGGTCGGTTCTCTGGCATCTGAAATTCGGGTACAGGAATTTCCATGGCCTTTTCCGGTGAAACAATCTCCGCATCATGGTTGCGTAAAACGTTTTTTTTCAGATTGTCGGGCAAAATGACTTCGAGATGAAGGATAAAAACCGGGGTGGGTCGCCTTGGTCGCGCGTCAAGAGAACGGCGGTAAATCTCGAAGTTTTTAACATCTTCAGGTTGACAGCGGATCTTTTTGGCAATGCCCTGGCGAACATCGCTTTCACTATATTCCAGAGGCACTTCAACCTGCTTTACGATTACTTTCATTTAACAACACCTTTCTAGCGCACCATTAATATCAGGAACTGCCGGAACCTTCGGCCAAAAGTTTGGTTGCGGCACTTTTCCCAGCAAGCCAGCCGGTAGAAAAGGCTGCCTGCAGATTGTATCCCCCCGTGTCGGCGTCTATGTCGATCAGCTCGCCGGCGAAAAAAAGATTTTGTACCAGGCGCGATTCCATGCTTTGTGGGTCTATTTCCCTGGTGGCAATTCCACCCGAGGTAACGATCGCCTGTGACCATGGGCCGGCCTGAACAATATTGAAGCAAAGCTCTTTGAGCCAGTTGCGCAACTTTCGTCTTGCACCGGCACTGAAATCGCCGCAATCAGAATTGACTGAAAGGCCAAGCTCGGACGCGCAAAAAT
>CAZTHA010000753.1:0-1608 GCA_964613435.1 uncultured bacterium | reverse complement strand
ATTTGAGTCCACGTTATTCTCCCAAAAGTTCTATTTAAATTACTCAACTTTCCCAGCAAAAATTCTTGAATAACCCCTTTATGAAAGCGGCTTGTTGATTAATCCATTGCTGGAGTTGATTTTTAACCGTATCGGTTGATACGGATTTAATTCCCTCGACAGATTTTACTACAAAGATCATGAGATTTGTAAGAGCGGTTATTAAATCCATGTCCTGAACATCATCACAGACTCGAAAGAAAAGTTCACCAAACGTTTTTTGATCCTTTTCTATTCTTCTCAACCATTCTGTTATGATGTATCTCGTCATTACTACTGTTGTATGGCTGATCATCATGTCATAGCTGCGCCCTTGAAATTCGCTCCCGAGCTTTAACAATGATTTTATGGATTTGAAAAAGACTTCAATACTCCATCTATTGCCATATATCCGGACTATTTCCTCATCGCTTAAAGAGCAATCGGTGCTCAAAATTGCAAGCCAGTTCTGCTTTTTATTTCGGTTCTTCACATAAACAAGTTTCACCGGAATATTGTTTCTTGTTGTAACCAAAATAGAGCCAATGATGCTACCCTTCCGACATTTTGGCAGTTTTTTGCGGAGGGTTTGCAATTCACATTTTTTCCCTTGAAACGTATATTTTTGTTTCATCTGCTTTACCATGCCAATCACGTCAATTCCTTCATCCAAGCACGATTTGATAAGAGGTTCATGGGTGAACCATGAATCCATTAAAACGTAACTGGCTTCAATTCCTTGCCTCAAAGTGTTTTTAATCAGTTCGATTGCAACTTCGCTTTTCCGCTGCATGGATTCCATGCGACGCTTGTAGCCGCTAGTTCTCTTATCAATGCCGTCATCTATTTCCTGATAGCGATTGCATTTATTAGCGGAAGACAGCATAGCAAAGTCGGTAGGCACAAAGCTGTATCCATCTGACCAGCCCAGCGTGAGCATGGTAAAGCCTTTCTTGAACTTATTAACAGTGTGGTCATGAACCTTGGCAAGCAGCTCAACAAATTTGCTTCTATCTCTTGGAACAATTGTGTCATCAAGAATAAGGAAATTAACGCGGTCAGAACGAGTCAAAGGAATAAAGAACTCAATAACCTTTGTTGCCAAAATATGTAGAAAGCGACGCCAGTTACACGTAGAACTGTTAAGTAAGCGGTAAATGGTGTTCTTCGAATATGTTTCATCATTGCGATCAGAAGCTAGAAATCTATAAAGGTTTTTACCCTGAAAAACCAATAAAACCAGAAACTTAAAAACCTCAATGACGGGGATTCCCTTCGATTTTCTAATTCCAGACTGCCGCAAAATGCCTGAAAGCTTTAAAGAGGAAAAAGTTTTCAAAAAAATATTTTGAGTCTGTTCTGATTCGTAAGTTTCTTGTATCATGAATGTGATGCACCTTTCGTGTCGGAAGTGTTGTCTGCAAACTCACTGTACCAGACTTGGAGGTGCATTTCTTAGTCAAGAAGCATATTTTTTCAGCTTTTATTCGCTGGACAAAAAGAATCCGTGGGCAATATCATGTGGGAAAGTTGAGTTTAAAATAAAACAATATTTGATCTTTAGTGGAAATTTTAAGCAAAAAAAGGGAA
>CAZTHA010000752.1:0-1609 GCA_964613435.1 uncultured bacterium | reverse complement strand
TCTACTCCGGAGTAGCCACCTGGCAGTTTCCCCTGCTAAACATGGTTGAGCCACCGGCACTTTCCGGAAGAAATTTTGACCCCTTCGCGGCAAATTTCTTCGAAAGCGCTACGCTTAAGGGGTTTATTAGAAATGAAAAACATGAATGGTGCGCCATTTTCTACGCCCCCGGTTACGACGCCTCGATTCTTGAGCCGGGAAAACCAATGCGGGGCCTTACTCTTGTAAGCGCCAACGGTAAATTTTGCCGGGTCAGGTACGGCTCGGTCATTCGTGAATTCAATCTTTGAAAAAACCATTAACCCGAAATGGGGAGGTCTATAAAATGAATCTTTTAAACGTAATTATCAACAAAGAGTTTCGGCGCCGGCATTGGTTTGCCCTCTCGCTTTGCCTGCTTTTCGCCTTTTTTTGCCCGGCAGGCATCGCACCGGCTATTGGTCAGATGGGAAATCAACAGGCCGGGCTTGAAATGGTTCTGAAAGACATTCCCCTTGAAACCGCCTTGAAAATTCTGGCTGAGCGCCACGGATACGCTTTTTCCAGTGCCACTCCGATGCCTGAAAAAGTAAACCTTGACGCCAGAGGCGTCAGTTTTGAAGACTCGGTACGTTTGATGCTGGCCGGCAGACCTTATAACTGGGCAAAAGAGAACAATACTTTGAAAATTTTCAAAGCCGTCGATATCCCGACTAATTTTGATCACGCCTCAGATTACGGGATTAATCAGTCTTTTCAGGAAGTTGCTGAACCGGTTAAAAAGAAAATTCTGGTATTAAGCAACCGCCGCCCCGATGAAATGGTCGAACTTCTTAAGCCCCTTGCCGAAGAAGTCAAGCTTATGGCCGATATTCGCACCAATTCTATTTTGATGAGCGGCCCGGAAACCGCCTTGAAAACAGTAGAAAAAATGGCACAGGATCTCGACAAAATTCAAACGATCAAAGGCCTGGAAGATAAACGCGAATTCCTGAGCGAAGTTTTTTCTCTCGACTATATCTCTGATTTTGAAGACCTTGAGCAGAATCTCAACTTCATTCTTTACGGTTCAGCCCAGGCCATGAGCGAAAACAACAGCCAGAGCAACCAGAACGGCACAATTGCCGGAAGAATGATCGATCAACCCGTCATCCCGGTTAGAAAAGAGTATTACCTGCTCGACAAGGTTCGCCGCCTGCTGATGATCACTGCCAGCCGCGATAAAATGGAAATCATCCGTGAATTTTTCAATCGGGTAAATACCCCTCTGCCACAGGTTCTGATCGAAGCCCACATCGTCGCAATCGACGACGGCTTTCAGAAGTCTGCCGGTATCAACTGGAATTTCTCTGGCAGCTATCAGGGGCCAACCAGGCCTACTGATCGACCGCTTGGGGCTCCAGAGGCGACCGTCGGCGGAACGACAATCGATCCAACTCAAGGGTTTCAGTTCGGTCAGTGGAATCTGAGCAGCCTGTTGGCAACTCTTGAGCTTGCCCAAAGCAAAAACAAGGGCAAAATCCTCTCTCAACCAAAATTGATGACACTTTCGGGCAATGAAGCCCGCATCGTCATTGGCACCCGCTATCCGTACAAGGCTTCGACGACCCTGAACCAGAGCGGCGGCACA
>CAZTHA010000751.1:0-1613 GCA_964613435.1 uncultured bacterium | reverse complement strand
CAGGCGCAGAATCATTCAATAAATATCATTTATCTTTCCAGATCAGACTTTTTAATTGATTCCAGCAAAACAGGGAATCTAGATGTGATCGTTTTTGAAAAGCAAATAGCTGAAAAAACCGCCTCATTGGCCTTGAATAAGTTGCTCCGGAAAAAATGACTTTGCCGCCGACCCAGGTGGTATTAGATATTTAATTGTCGACACTTTTCCTGAACCGGTCTTCAAGTCCAGGATTGAAATACCGCCAGAATACACCATGATATGATGGCTTGCGTGTTTCGCAGGCAATTGCGACAAGACCGGAAATAATTCCTATCGTAAGCGGGATAAGAGAAGAAAAACCAAAAAAATAGCAGGTTAACGCCGTCGCCAGATAGATGCCAACCCAAATTAACTCCGATTTTCTCGCAATCCTGAAAACATTACAGAAAAGAAAAAATTGCGCTGGCGGCCATGCTGAAATAATGAATAGATTCGTATCAATTGAGTGAGCATTCCAGAGCCAGAAAGAGAAAAGTAAGATAAACACGACATCGGTGAGGCTGATACGAAATCCTGGCGCAAATTTGGGCATTGCCGGAATGCTGTCTGATTCCCTCTGGTGTTTAGTCATACTCTTTTTTCTGTTGCAGCCGATTCATTGAACCCTTGCTGTAGCCGTCGACGTCGAGGGCAATGTGTTTGAAGCCAAGGCTTTTCAATGCCGATGAAATCGCCGCAATTTTATCGAGAGAATCGTGTCGGGCATTTGGCTCAACTTCAATTCGTGCAACTTCGCCATGGTGGCGTAGGCGAAAATAATCCAGTCCCGCTTCTCGCAGCAGAATTTCGCCTTGCTCTATCTGCTTCAGTTTTTGCGCGGTAATTTCCGAATTAGTGACAATTCTGGTTGCAAGGCAGCTTTGCGCCAGTCTGACCAGTTCTGCTGCGCCAAGCTCTTTGAGGCCGATGACAATCATTTCTTTACTGAACCCACAATCAGCCAGGGGGCTGGCAATTCCAAACTCAGACAAAGCTTTTTTGCCGGGTCGGTAGTCATCGTTATCATCAACAACTGAACCGTCACATAAGACTGCACCCTGAGCTTCTTCAACCAGACGTTTGAAAATTTCTATTTTACAATGGTAGCAACGCAGGTCGGAATTCCCGGTGATCAGAGAATTCCCAAGCACTTCTATGCGTATTTCTTTCAAATTCAAACCGTATTTTTTGGCGGTGGCCCGGGCAATATTCAGTTCACTCTCAGCCATGAAGGAAGAGTTGACGAGTAATGCGGTATATTCCCCGGGAATTGTTTTCTGGGCCATCAATGCCAGAAAAGAACTGTCCATGCCACCTGAGTAAGCAATGAAAACAGGTCTGGTTTCCAGCAAAAATTGCTTCAGCTTGTCGAGATTTTTTTGCATATTACCTCTCTAATTTTTTTCAATTTACCGCAAACTCAACCGTTAGGCAATGGCGCAGCCTGTTATCGTATGATATTTCAGGGCAAAAAAAAGCTGCTGCAAAAAGAAAACCTTTCTGCAGCAGCTTTAATTCAGTTTAAAATTTTAGTTCCATGCCGGCAACGGTGCGACGACCGTTGCGATAATAAATCGGGTCCATCAGCAGGC
>CAZTHA010000750.1:0-1624 GCA_964613435.1 uncultured bacterium | reverse complement strand
TATTGCTCCCCACATGACCGCGAATGAGAGACTCCTTGCATAAGCCCTACCATCTTCTTGATCAAGTACAGTGTTTCCAATCTCTAGTATCATCGGCAACAGCAAAGCTGCTACGGCGTGGCCCGATATCCAAAAGGCCATAAGAGTCGCCAAATACTGAAAAGCCATCACAAAACGTACAGAGTTTTTCCCGAGTGCCCTAACAAAGTAGAGTGAAAATCTTGTGCTCAATCCTGATCTCATAAATGCCGATGCCAGAATGAAGGATCCAAGAACGAAAAAAACTGCTGTATTGCCAAACTTGGAATACACATTGGTTGCTGTATCAACTCCAAATAAGGGCAACATAACTATCGCCAAAAGGCTCGTTATCATCAGTGGGACAACGTTCGTTATCCACCAAATCACACAGACAATTAGAATAGCAAGGGCAACCATCCCTGAGGAGCTTAAGCCTTCAGGTGGCGGAATGACAAGTGAAAGCAGTGTTATTATTCCCGAAACTGCGAAAATCGAACTGCGGAAAAACTGCTTGTGAGATATCGCCAATTCCTCTCCTTATGCTCTTACGTAGATGGAATGTACCCTTTGCGTTCGAGATAGCTCGTGATCTTCTTTATGCTTTCCTCAATAGTCTCTTTGTCTGTTTCGACAATGACTTCAGGATTTAGTGGCTCTTCGTACGGATCGTCTATTCCTGTGAAGTTCTTGATCTTTCCGTCTAAAGCCTTCTTATAGAGTCCCTTCACATCTCTTTCTATCAGCTTTTCAATTCCACACTTCACATACACTTCAATGAAGTTCAAACACTCATACCTTGCTCTGGCTCTTGCTTCTCTGTAAGGAGAGATTGCTGAAACCAATGTTGCGACCCCATTCTTGCTCAAAAGTTTGGCTACAAAAGTGATTCGTCGGATATTTTCGTCTCTGTCTTCTTTCGAAAAGCCGAGATCATGAGTCAAATCTTCTCTCACGACATCGCCGTCGAGTCTTTGAACAAAGCTAATGCCTCTCTTCTTCAGCTCAGCTTCAAGATGTTTAACTAGTGTTGTTTTGCCTGCTCCTGAAAGTCCGGTGAACCAGATCGTGAATCCTTCTTGCATCAAGTACCTCCAATTGAACTGTTTATAATGTTCGCCCAAAGATATCAAATCTCCGCGAGATGTAAGAAACTACATTCTTTAAAGGAAAAGCCAGTCTTTAGTGCGCAAGACATGAACTAGAGGATAATAAGAAACTGGCTACAGAACTACGAGAAAGAGAGTAGTCTGCATCACGATCATTCTCGTGGAGCAAAGTCTCTTTGCATTTGACTAGTCCAGATAACCCAGGTCCTTAAGTCTTTTCTTAATAACTTCCTCTTCTTCTTCCGAGAAAGCCTGTTCTTCATTGGGCTCATCGTTTTTCAGAACCTCTTCAAGAATAAATACGACGTATTCATCAACAGTTGTAAATCCGAAATCTCCAAGGTTTTTCTGGATTCTCTCATAGAGTTCATCAGGGATGTTTACTTGTTTCGACATACTTATTTCCTCCTTATTCAGTTTGCTACTTGTAATCTTATTTGAAAAGTTTTATTCTATCTTTTATTGGATTGTACAGAACTCAGTCTATCGGAGATCAA
>CAZTHA010000749.1:0-1631 GCA_964613435.1 uncultured bacterium | reverse complement strand
TTATGAGATTTATGCCTTTCCCAATGCGGGCGGGTGGTACAACTTTGGTTTTTTACTGGGGGTGATGTTGTTTTTTGGCGGTGGTGGTGCCAAAGCAAGATGTTAACAAAATAAACACCCGACCCCTTCCGTTTTTAGTTGCAAACAGAATTCTGTGTAAAACTTGCCCGGGTTTCGTGCATTGATGGTACGCTTAATGTGTATCTTCGCTTTGTTCAATAACTGAAAAACAGGAATAAAATGAATAGAATAGCATTTTTTGTAGCACTTGTTGTGGTGCTTAGCGCATGTAAAACAGTGAAGCAACCCGCACAGTCGGAATACACCAGCGACAACACGGTTCCGACCAAAGTATTTACCGTTCCGGGATCGGAAACCAAAACAGAAGTAAGCAAGCCGGTTGAAACCGTAGCCGATGAAAAACCAATCGCCATCCGTAAAGAACAGGTTTCTTTTACCGATCAGCAGGATCAGACCAAAAACGAGGGAAACACTTATTTTGTGATTCTTGGTTCGTTCGGACAGCTTGATAACGCAAAGAATTACCGGACTACCTTGTTGCAGGAAGGTTTCACCCCGATTATTTTGCACAGCGAAACCGGTTACTACCGCGTTTGTGTAAACTCGTACAAGCAAGAGGCAGAAGCCAGAAGCCGGGTGGCACAAATCAGACAGGCATTCGAGAAATATTCGGATGTTTGGTTATTGATCAAAGAATAATCATTCAGTATTTTGATACTTCAACGCCGCAATTTGCGGCGTTTTTTGTTGCTGAAACCTGGGTTTTCAGGGCAAAAGCATTAAAAAAAATTAAAATCAAACACTGAGTGGCTCAGTGCGTTATAATTAAGCCGTTTTTCTAAAATCAATGTTACTTTTGTAATCAGGAGTAGAAAACGCTACCTATTTAAGAACAATACATAACTATGTCGAAGGATAAAAAACAACAACTGCTCGATCAGCGTTACCTCAAAATGGCCGATATCTGGTCTCAGAATTCTTACTGCAAACGGAGGCAGGTAGGGGCCTTGATTGTGAAAGACAAGATGATCATTTCGGATGGGTACAACGGAACGCCGGCAGGTTTTGAGAATGTTTGTGAAGACGAGAACAACCAGACAAAGCCTTATGTACTGCATGCCGAAGCCAATGCCATCACCAAAGTGGCAAAATCGGGGAACAGCAGCGACGGAGCCACCTTGTATGTAACTTCTTCGCCGTGCCTGGAATGTTCGAAGCTGATTATTCAGGCAGGTATTAAGCGGGTGGTGTTTACCGAAAGTTACAGGCTGGAAGACGGGATCAACCTGCTTCGAAGAGCCGGAATCGATGTCGTACAGGTAGATATTTAAGCGACGTGCGGCCCATTATTTTTAACTTGGAGAAAAGAAACAATGAATAAGAAAACAGTTATACTGGTTCCCCTTTTAATTGCCATTTCAATTGCCATTGGTATTCTGATCGGGAACATGATGAAAACCAACTCAAGCACAGGTTTTAGCGGCCTGGCGATGAGTCAGCCCAATAAAATTTCGACCATTCTTGATTTGGTTGATCACGGTTATGTTGACAGTGTAAATACGGGCGAGATTGTGGAAGAAACCATTCCGGAGATACTCAAAAAGCTCGAT
>CAZTHA010000748.1:0-1633 GCA_964613435.1 uncultured bacterium | reverse complement strand
TCGGACGCAAGGATTTCGTTTTTACCCGGCACTTCTACCATGAATGGCGCAAACGCTTTCCTAAAGCCGAAGCACATAGCTTCCATGCCGGCCATTATCTTCTTGAAGATGTCAGCGCCGAGGTTTTCTCTTTGATGCGCAAGCTTTTTCAACAGCCCAGCTAAACAGGAGCTGCAAACATGTCTGCAACCGAATCTTTCACCAACATGGCTGAATTCATTCGCTATTATGCCGCCCTTACGCCCCACAAACGGGCAATTGCCGTCCCGACTTCCCGTGACCGTGCCGGTCGCGTCGCCTATACCCACTTAACCTTCAAACAGCTTGAAGAAGAAACCAACCGCTATGCGCGTGGTTACCAGAAAATTGGCATTGGTAAGGGCTGTAAAACCGTAGTTATGATTCGGCCGGGCATCGATTTTTTCGTTACTTTCTTCGCCCTGGCCAAAATTGGTGCGGTTATGGTCATGATCGATCCGGGCATGGGCATTCCCAATCTTAAAAAATGTCTTGCCGAAGCGCAGCCGGAAGCTTTTGTCGGCATAACTCCGGCTCATGTACTGCGCGTCATCCTTCGCTGGTCACCCGACACCATCAACACCTGCGTCACCCTCGGGCCACGACTTTTCTGGGGCGGGTACAGCTACGCCGAGATTCGCGACGCCGATGCATCGGCTGTCGAAATCGCCGGACTCAGCGCCGATGAAATGGGTGCAATCATGTTTACTTCAGGCAGCACAGGAGTTTCCAAGGGCGCTGTCTATACCCATGGCATTTTGACCAACCAGGTTCGCTACATTCAGCAGACTTATGGCATTACCAGTGAAGACGTCGATCTGGCCACCTTCCCTCTTTTCGGACTGTTCGACGTTTGTCTTGGCATGACCGCAGTCATACCCGACATGGATGCGACCAAACCGGCCAAGGCCGACCCCAAAAAACTAATCGAGGCCATCGAAGACAACGGCGCGACGATGATGTTCGGATCCCCGGCACTGGTCGACACTCTCAGTCGTTATGGTGCCGAAAAGGGCATAAAGCTGACTTCCCTCAAAAGAGCAATTTCATGTGGTGCGCCTGCCCGCAACGACATACTCCAAAGATTTCACCGCATGCTGAATGATGATGTCGAGGTTTTTACTCCCTATGGCGCCACCGAGGCTTTACCGGTTTCTTCGATCGGCAGCCGGATGATTCTCGGCGAGACCGCTTCAGAAACTGATTCTGGTGGCGGAACCTGCGTCGGGCACCCATTAAAACAAGTTCAGGTCCGAGTTATCCGTATCATCGACGAACCCATCGATGAGTGGTTTGAAACCCTGGTAGTTCCAACTGGTGAAATTGGCGAGATTGTCGTCAAGGGCCCAATTGTTACCAGACAGTATTATCGGCGTCCGGAAAACACCCGCCTGGCTAAAATTGCCGAGGGCAATGAAATCTGGCATCGCATGGGCGATGTCGGTCGCTTCGACGAGCAGGGAAGGCTCTGGTTTTGTGGTCGGAAAACGCATCGTGTCGTTGCTGCCGACCAGGTCTTCTTCACCATTCCCTGCGAGCGGGTTTTCAACCAGCACCCGAAGGTTTTTCGCACGGCACTGGTTGGCATCGGCAAAGCCGGAGAGCAAACGCCGGT
>CAZTHA010000747.1:0-1638 GCA_964613435.1 uncultured bacterium | reverse complement strand
GTAGACGAGTCTGCGCGAGCCGTCGATTGAAACCACTTGCTCGCTGTGGAGTTGGTTCATGCGTGCCTTGGGGTCATCGGGCAGCCACCGGAGGGTGTTTCCCGAAATCCACCCCGAAAAAAGGAAGGTTTTGCCATCGCGTTCCACTGCATTGCGGAATCGATTGTCTTCCCATTTGGTCCATCCGAATTCCTTCCGCTCCCGGTTGTTCTCAGTGTAGGTGGTGTCGAGCCACAGGATTCCGTCGAGATACGATGCAACAACTTCGATCTTTCCTCCGCCGATGGTTTCCCCGGCAATGGATTCGGACGTGTAGGACCCGATCCAGTGTCCTTCAAATGAGCGCAGGACGCTTTCCGGATCGATCCCCCACGCCAGCGCATGGACCAACATGAGCGCGCCATAGGCCCTGAGCCCATTCCTCAAGGGGCGCATCCAGTGCCGGATGCTGGATCTCAGTGGACTATCCATGGATGCCTCTGTCCTTCGGGTCCGTTTGGCCTGCATTAGGAGTGTATGCTTCCCGGCGTCGCGCCAATCGCAGGACGAGGGAGATATTGATGAAGTTGATACCGGCGTGTGCCGCTATGGGGTAGATCAGGCTATGGCTTTCGATATATAACAGCCCGAGAAGTCCGCCGACGACCCCCGCGAATACCGGCCATGACCACCAGTCGCGATTGGGTGGGATATGCATCAACCCAAAGATCAGGCTGGAAACCCATAGTCCCGTTTCGTTGAGTAACCACCCGCGGAACAGCATCTCCTCTCCAGTTCCGCTTGCCAGGGCCAGAGCAGCGACTTGGATGCCGGACAAACCCTTGAGCACGCTCCCCATTTGAAGGGAGGAACGCTCAAAAACCGGTGCTATCCGGATCAATAGACGGGAAATAAGGTGGACTGCGGCGACCAGCAATCCCGTTAGCACGGTGCCCCGGATCATCATCGTGGAGGTGCCCGGAACAAATTCATGCCACGGAAAGGATCCTTTGCCGATGCGCCAGTGCATCAATCCCGCCGCGATGGCGGCCATCGCGAGGTAGAGGGCGACCATTCCGCCGGTGGAGAGTTTTCCTTCCGGTTTCATGGAAGGTAATGTCAGGCCCGGATCAGGCCTTTGACCATTCCGGGGCCTTTGTAGATAAATCCGGTGTAGACTTGGACGAGAGAGGCTCCGGCATCGAGTTTTTCCTTCATCTGATCCGCGGTTTCGATCCCACCCACTCCGATGACCGGCACTTTGCCTCCGGTTGCCCGAAGGACCTGTCTGAGCACTTGTTTGGAACGTTCGCGCAGAGGCTGTCCGCTCAATCCCCCCTGTTTCTCGAGGTTCTCATATGGCGGGCTTCGATCAATCGTGGTATTGGTGGCGATGATGCCGTCCCATGCACAATCGATGACGGTTCCAACGATCTCTTCGATCTGTGCCTGATCGAGATCGGGCGCGATCTTGAGCAACAGGGGGATCTTTCGTTTTCCAGAGTCGACCCGTTCGCTGTTGGCCTGATTGAGGGTGCGGAGGATGCCACCGAGGTAGCCACTGCCCTGGAGCTTGCGCAGATCCGGGGTATTGGGGCTGCTGATGTTCACGGCCACGTAGTCAGCGAAATCCGCGAGCAATGAGAAGCTTTTTAGGTA
>CAZTHA010000746.1:0-1639 GCA_964613435.1 uncultured bacterium | reverse complement strand
GCAGTTGTTGAACAATTGAAGGGTAAATCAGGGTGGATGAGCCTTCAGCATCTGCGCATCAAGTCATTTGATTCAGAAGAGTTTTTGCTATTTTCAGGAATTGATGAAGAGGGGAAGAACATTGATCAGGAAATCTGTCAAAAGTTATTTAACTGTAATGGTCAGGCGAAAACTATCCAAACCATCCCTGATCCTGTTAGAGACAGACTCGGGTGCGATCAGGAGCGTCATGCTAAGGCGATTTTGGCCAAAAACCTTGAAGAGAATAATCGACACTTTGCTGAAGCCCGCGATCAACTTGACAAATGGGCAGAAGATATGGTATTGGCTGCAGAAAAAGAATTGGACGACACAAAAAGGCAGATCAGAGACCTTCAGAGACGCAGCCGTCAAGCTCCCACCATGGGTGAGCAGCACGTTTTACAAGAAGAGATTGCCAAGCTTGAACGAAAGAAAAGAGCATTGCGTGAACGGATTTTTGACATTGAGGACGAGATAGTCGAAAAAAGAAATCGTCTCGTAGATAGCTTGGAAAAAAGGATGCAACAGAAGACAATTACAACACCGTTGTTTACCATAAAATGGAGAGTAGTATAAAATCAAAAAAGCCATTTTTAGTAATGAAACTGTTCATTTTACGTGATAATATCGCAGTATACAAAGGAGATTTTCATGCCTACTACTGATCAACTACGACAACGGCTCATCAAAAAACTAAATGAACTATTTCAACTTGATCAACCTGACCTGGACTTCGGTTTTTACCGTATCATGCATGCAAGAGCAAAAGAGGTTCAGAGTTTCATCAATAATGACTTGTTGAACATCGTATCTGATGCTTTCGGTGATATCGACGAAACCCGAAAGGCAGAATTGAAAGCAAAAATTGATATGGAAATCGCTGCTTCCAAAGAATATGGGGCTACTGATCCTGAAAATTCACCGAAAGTCAGAGAAGCACGGGCCGCTTATGAAGCATTTAACGATTCAGCAAGTTCTGAAGCTGATATCTATGACCACCTCTATCGGTTTTTTGAGCGCTACTATGATAATGGTGACTTTATCTCCCGCCGTTATTATACCCGGGAAACGTCCGGCAAGGCGGCACCCTTTGCAATTCCTTACAACGGTGAAGAAGTAAAATTGCATTGGGCTAATTCAGACCAGTATTATATTAAAACAAGCGAATATTTTTCCAATTTTACATTTGATTTACAACAGGCAAAAGAAATACGCGATGCTGTCGGTAGATTAGGCTTACTTGAGGAAGAGCCCCCGTTAAAAGTTCATTTCCGAGTCGTTGATGCCACCGAGGGGGAACATGGTAATGTGAAGGCCAGCGAGCAGAACAAGCGGTTTTTTATTATCCGCAAAGACAGGCCGGTGGAGTTTAACGAGGCTGGAGAACTGGTTTGTAATTTTGAGTATCGCCCCGACCCGGAGAAGACAGGGCAGGAAGGAAGCTGGCGGGACAAGCGCAACGCCGAGGCAGTGGAGACCATTTTGGAACGTCTCCAGGCCATGGCTGCCGCCGATGGTGAACACGAAAAACAGGTTGCGGAATATCTGCGCCTGATCAAGGTCCCCGCTCCGACCGACAGCGACAAGAAGCGCCCGGTGCTGGCCAAGTACGTGAACC
>CAZTHA010000745.1:0-1645 GCA_964613435.1 uncultured bacterium | reverse complement strand
AAAAACTGTTTCTGCGAAGCCTGGATGAACTCAGGAACAATTGAAAAGCCACGCGGGGCAGTTGCCATTTTTGGCTCGACCACCAACCAGTCATGGGTTCCCCCATGTGAGGTGCAGGCTGCAATAGTCAGTGATTTCATCATTAATGACACCTACCAGACCGTAGGTGGCCTGATGACCAACGGTATTATCAAAGGCCTCGAGATTTACGGCGTCGAAAAGCACAGTGAAGGCGTGAAAATGATGGAGCAATGGCACATTTTCGGCGACGGTACGACCATGGTTCGCACCCGCAAGCCGGTTACGCCCAGGCTGAAAATAAAAACCGAATCTATCGACGGTGAAAGCCAGGTTTTCGTCAGTGTTCTCGATGAAAACGGCAAACCGGTAGAGAATGCACGGGTCACTTGTTACACTCGCGGCCTTGAAATGATGGCCACTGCGTTGAGTAACGATCAGGGCCAGGCCAGAGTCAACATTGGTCTTGAAAAAGGCGATATGGCATTTATGACAATCATCGGAGCCAATCTGGTTCCGGTTGTTGATAAGGAGATCAAGTTCTAGGCTTTCTCTTCGAGAGGCTGTCGGGGTGCCGGCGGCCTCTTTTTTATTGCCCGACTTGCGGCTTTTTCCGGTAAGTGATATTTTACAGCAAACCAAAATTTGGGGCCGCACCATGACTAAATCCGTGCTTGAATCTGCAAGAGTCGCGCTAGATATCGAAATTGAATCGATTCAGGAAGCCCGCAATCGACTTGGCGAAGAGTTTATCTGTGCTGTCGATCTTATTCTGACCGGCTCAGGTCGCCTGGTTGTATGTGGAATGGGCAAATCGGGGTTGGTTGGCAAAAAGATTTCAGCAACCCTTTCAAGCACTGGTACGCCTTCGTTTTTTCTTCATCCTGCCGAAGCTTTGCATGGTGATCTGGGTATGGTCACCGATCAGGACGTTGTTCTTTTGCTTTCAAACTCAGGCGAAACTGAAGAGATAATACGACTGGTTCCGTATTTGCGCCGGGTTGGTGCCCGTCTTATTGCAATGGTGGGAAATCTTGATTCATCACTGGCAAAAATGGCCGATGTCGCCATTTATTCAGGCGTTGCCAAAGAAGCATGCCCGATGAACCTTGCGCCTACAAGCTCTACGACAGTGACTATGGCTCTTGGCGATGCCATTGCGGTTGCTCTGATTGAAGCCAGAGGTTTTAAAGAAAAGGATTTTGCCCGTCTGCACCCATCGGGAAGTCTTGGTCGCAAGTTCCTGATTGTTTCTGATCTTATGCATGTTGGCAGTGAGATACCGATTGCTCCGCCAGACCTTGGCCTGCGACAGGCGGTGTTACAGATGTCGCGCGGCGGCTTCGGTGCTCTGGTAATCGCCGACGAACATAAGAATTTGCTCGGAGTCTTTACCGACGGTGATCTACGTCGCTTTTTCGAAAAGACTTCCGAGATCAACCTTGATGTTCCGATCAGTCAGGTTATGACGTCCAACCCAAGGCGCACCTCACCTGATCGTCTCGCCATGGAAGCCCTGAAGCTGATGGAAGACAAATCGATTACTTCGCTGCCGGTTGCTGACGAAGGCAAAGTCGTTGGTTTCTTGCATCTGCACGATATTCTGCGTGCCCGCCTGGTGTGATTT
>CAZTHA010000744.1:0-1663 GCA_964613435.1 uncultured bacterium | reverse complement strand
TAATCCTGGTCCAGCCGTTTTTTTTCTCGGTGACGGTTCCCCTGGTGCCCTTGGCCACTTTAAACAATTGTTTGTTAGAAGTTCCCGGGCCGCTGCGAACGTTAATACCATTGCCGGAAGCGTATGCAAACCATTTGGGGCCATCTGGAGAAAATGCCGGGCCTTTGGTCGTTTTCGGTGCTTCGGTGCCAGCAGTCGTGGCAGTTGGCTTTTGTTCAATTGCCGGCGTAACGACAGGTGATTTTGCTTCTACGGGTTTTACTTCGGGTGTTGGTGCAAGATCGCTTGTTGGACTGGCGCTATATAGAATTTGAACCGAAGAGGTGGCAATGTTTGTTTTTGCTTGGTTTTCCGCATTAGAACCAGCTTCAATCAGTTTGAACATCTGCTTTCCCATGAAAACTCCCAGAGCAATTACTGAAAGCATAATAATTACGATTGAAATGATTTTTGCCTTTTTCAAAATCCGGGCCCCCAATAAATTTTTATTAGAGTGTAGTACGACAAAAATCTGCTGTCAATAGCAGAATCTGTTAAAATGTCTAAAAAGATTCAGGTGCACCGATTATGCCTCAGAGAAAATTCAGCGCTCTATTACCCCTGGGTCTGTTTATCCTGTCATGTTTTTTCCTGTTCTGGTGTTCGCGAGAGATTGATCCGCAATCAACTTTCGACTCTGCCTATTATCACATTATGGCCGATCAGCTTGAAAAGGGAAAGGGGTTTTGTGAACCGGTGATCTGGAATTTCCTTAATCCCCGCTCGGGCATCGAAGCTCCCATGGACTACTGGATGCCCCTCGGCATAATTCTCTATTACTTGAGCCGACTGATTGGCGGACAAAATGCTGAAGTAGCATTGAACATAATCATCTGGAGTCTGATTTCAGTTTCGGTGTTCTATAGAGTGAAGAGCTCTACCGAAAACTATTTTTCAGCATTTTTCGGTTTTTTTTCGATGCTCTTTGCTGGTCGCAGCATTTTTTATCTTCTTACCACTGACAATATCGCGTTTTACGCCGCAATAGGTTTTTGTCTTTTTTATTTACTGGGAAGCCGGCCGCTCAACCCGTATAAAATGGCCCTTGTCTGCACATCAGCCTTTTTAATGCGCATTGAAGGAATTCTTGTTGTCGGATTTGTCGTTGTTTTCGGTCTTTTAAGAGATAGAAATGCCCGGGCAATATTGTTGATGCTTGCCTTGATAGCGATTATGGCTTCTCCATGGCTATGGCGTAACTGGACTGAACTTGAAACGCTTTGGCCCTCAAATCATAAAGCCTTATTTCTGGTCGAGTATAACGATATTTTTTGCAGTGATTATTCAGGAAGCGTCGAAAGATTTCTGGGCCAGGGGATAGTTCGGATTTTTGCACAGAGGGTAAGTGGGTTGATAACGACTTTTATCAATCTGATTCTTGTTCCGGGAATGATCTTTTTCTGCTTTCTTTGGCCTTTCGGTTTTTCGGAGATTTCTCATAAAGAAGGAAAATCACTTCTTGGGCTGTTGATTTTCTTTTTTCTGTTTTGTGGTCTGATAATTCCTCTTCAGGCCGATAGGGGCACGGCAATGCATATCAGCGCCCTGTTCGTTCCCTATTTTTCGGTATTGAACGGAATCGGAATCGACAAACTGATGAAGAAATCACAAAAAAATATTTGGC
>CAZTHA010000743.1:0-1664 GCA_964613435.1 uncultured bacterium | reverse complement strand
TATATGCTCGGCCTGGCGTCAGGCGCATGGCTTTTCGGCATCCGTCAGTCAGATCGGCACTCTTTTACCAGCCTCAAACTGGTTAAGCTCTTACAAATACTCTTTACAGTCGCCGGCATAGCTTTTATGGAAAACCAGTTTATCCACGGAACAGCCGGAACGGGAACCGCCATTTTCATCATCGCGTTCCTTGACGGTATCGAGTTTCCGCTCGCCGACCGAATTTTGCGCAGCCTGGGCCGGACATCTGCCAACTCTGCGGGTATGCTACTCTTCGCCGACAATGCCGGCGCTCTTCTAACAGGTATTGGCAGCGGATTGTGGCTATTGCCGACTATCGGTATGCGCGGCAGTTTCATTCTGCTGGCGACTTTATTAATTTTAAACCTGGCACTTTTGCTGGTTATTGCACGAAACTACCAGTCAGAATAGGTTGTCTCTCCATCAAGGGTATTTTTGCCCGTAGGTGAAAAGATAGAGCGAATTGGATGATAGGTAGTAGGTTTTTTCTGGTCGAGCAAATTGATTCTTTCAAGCTTTATGCCATCGAACCACACAGCCGAGCTTGCCGGATTTGAACTGTTGTTATGCAAAATCAGGCGAGTATTACTGGCATTCAAAGGATCATGAGTATAATCAAATGAAATGAAAATGCGATAATAAGTGAAAACATCAGATAAATGCTCTGGGTGAGTATAAGACATTTCCTCCAGAATTCCTTTATCGACGATAGGAAAGGCACTTGAAACGGCCGTCAGATTCCCGGTAGAATCTATGCCGACAGTGGCTGTACCAACCGCATCGCCAAACTCATTGTAAGTTACGAAAGAAATGTTGGCAGAGCCAGATCCAGGGCAGATCCAACCGGATAAAAAGTAGCGATTATATGGGGAAATCGCAGAAAAGGCCTCGGTGGCGATTTCCTGAACAAGGCTTTCAGACTCGATATCAAAATCAGGCATGCCGCTGTTATCAATTTCAACGGTAAAAATACAGCTGTCATTTGCAGTCAAATTGGCAAGCTGCTCTGAGCCATTATAGATGCCACTTTCCTGTCCAGATGCAATTGGTCCAAGTTGAACGGTAGCAGTCCCATGTTTTCCTACGTCGATATCCAGAGGCAGAGTAAGCGACAACAAAGAACTGTCAATTTGATAGGTCCCGGAAATCAGATTGTTCAGGTTCCATACAAATCCCGCGCTTGTAAGCACGACATTTCCGAGATTTTCTACGGTTATCTCGATTGCTGCCGAAGTTTCACCTGGCGCCATAGTGCCAAAATCCACTACCGCAGGAACGATATTAAGCCATGGATAATCGGTTACAGTTACCCTAAGCTCAAATGTTGCCGAGGCTTCATTAGATTGAATTATGCCATCGTTGTTTTCATCTTCCCATAGGGTTTGAATCCCAGAATATAGGCCTGGTAAAGTTGCAGAAGCAATGGTTATCGAAGCGACCGCCGGCGAAGTTGCCCCGGCATTTACGATAAAAGGCGAAGTTGGAGTAAAACTGAACATTCCGGTGGTAATAGTAGCAACCCCATTTCCTAGATCAACCGGAAACCATTTTAACTTATTCAAAGCAACTGCACTGGTATTTGTCACGGTAAACCCAGTGGTATAGCTATTTGCCGGACTTACCGAACCAAAATCGACCGGATC
>CAZTHA010000742.1:0-1665 GCA_964613435.1 uncultured bacterium | reverse complement strand
TATTTTGTTTTTAAAGTTTATTAAGAAGAAGAAGTAATTTCCGATTTTAATTAGTATGTTTTTCTGTTTTCTTTTCAATCACACAAACGTATGAAAAAACAACGAGAGCATTTCGGCAATCATTGCTTAAATGAAGATTTTAAAATTTATTTTGATCTTTTAACAAAGTTTTTGGTGCTAAACCTTGTCGTAAAACTCGTTATAGGCATCAATGTAAGTTTCTCTGGGGTGATAATCCAAAAATAATTTACCCGATTGTTTGATGTAATCCTTGACATCGCTGTTAATGCTGGCCGTTCCCTGAATGGCAGCATCCGAATAATCGATGGCGAGTTTGCTTACATTAAAGAAAGTTGGGTCGTTGATCGCCTCCACATCTTCTTTCGTAATTCCCTCAAGCAGCAGCTTTTCGTTAAAGCGCGGGTCGAGTGTTTTTTTGAAATCGTCGTCGTAAACCGAATACACTACTTTCGACTGGCTAAACAGCGGGTCGTTGTAATAGTATTTTTTAATATACAGCGGAACCAGCGAGGTTAACCACCCGTGACAGTGAATAATATCGGGCGCCCAACGCAGCTTAATTACAGTTTCGAGTACGCCGCGCGCAAAGAAAACGGCACGTTCGTCGTTGTCTTCAAATTCGTTTCCTTTATCATCCTTGAGGACCGATTTACGCTGGAAATAGTCTTCGTTGTCGATAAAATATACCTGCATCCGTGCCGCCTGAATCGACGCCACTTTTATGATAAGTGGATGATCGGTATCGTTAATAACAAGGTTCATTCCGGATAAACGGATTACTTCGTGGAGCTGGTTACGACGCTCGTTTACACAGCCATAGCGGGGCATAAATGTTCTGATCTCTCTGCCTCTTTCCTGAACACCTTGCGGCAAATACCGGGCTGTTTCCGACATTTCGCTTTCTGGTAAGTAAGGTGTTATTTCTTGTGAGATATAAAGGATTCTTTTCTTTTCCATCAACCTATAGTGCAGTTAAAAACAGGGGGCAAAATTAATAAAAATAAACCAATTAATCAATTTAAGTGGGTTAGGTTCAGTTACTCTGCTTTAAAATTGTGGTATTTTCACAATTATATTTGTTTACTTTGCAGCCGCAAATTGAGGGGTATGAAACTCGTAAGGACAGTAGAAGATCTGCAACAGGAACTAATGAAAGCGGGCCATGAACAGGGCCCCGGATTTGTTCCAACCATGGGTGCTTTGCACCAGGGACATTTGTCGCTTGTAAAACAGGCAGTGGCTGAGAACAAAGTGGTTGTGGTGAGCATTTTTGTAAACCCTACCCAGTTTAACGACCCCAAAGATCTGGAGCGTTATCCGCGTACGTTGGAGGCCGATTTGGCGTTGCTCGAACCCTCCGGATGCAGGATTGTTTTTGCGCCGGCGGTGAACGAAATCTATCCCGAAAAAGATACCCGGAAATTTAATTTTGAAGCCCTTGAAAAGGTGATGGAAGGACGGTTTCGCCCGGGACATTTTAACGGGGTTGCACAAGTGGTAAGCCGCTTGTTTGAGATGGTAAAACCGGCCAAAGCATATTTCGGGCTGAAAGACTTTCAGCAGTTGGCCATCATAAAAAACATGGTAAAACAGCTGCAACTTCCGGTCGAAATTGTACCTTGCGCCATTGTTCGCGAACCGGGT
>CAZTHA010000741.1:0-1665 GCA_964613435.1 uncultured bacterium | reverse complement strand
AACCTTACCCTGATCTCGGGTGAATGTTTTTCAACGAAACGACACAGAATCTCATAAAGCCCATGAATGCTATCTGCACATTCAGAGGCAGCTGCCATTCGGGTAACAAATTGTGGGTTCCAGAATTTATCACTCAGCACCTGGGAATTCTGGGAAAAAAATTCCATTTTTACTACCATCGGATTATCTACCGGCTCACCGGGTGCGTTGTCAATTTCATGCCGCCGAAAAGCCGCTATGTGGGGTTCTTGAACGAGAACTTCGCAACTATGCCGGGAAATTTTGTTGCACAGATTGTCATCTATTTCAGCCAATTTCTCACCCAGGCTTGACCGGAGAATATGGCGACGATTCCAGACTTCAACCAGCAAAGGCATGCCGCCGAAAACCGAACCGCCGTCAATAATCAAATCATCATTGGAAGTTTGCCGTTGCAGCGGATCAGGGCGCAAAATTATGGCTTTTATCGTATCATTTTCAAAATCCTGATTTTCGTTCTCAAGCAACAGCGCGAGCAAAAAATCTTCATCGCTGGTTAAAAGTCGCCATATCTGGCCGTTTGCGCAGCTGACGTCGCAAATTGCAGCTTTTTCAGGCCATTTTACCCGGGAAAAATCAAGAAATGCTTTTGCATGCCTCCAGCTTGAAAAAATCAGGTTACAGGCCCGACAATTACGGCGGTGCTCGATCATTTGCGCAGGTATACTACCATTTTCAACAAAGCTTCGAACAATCTCGAGCAAATCCTGTGAAGCAAAATTACAACTATTCATTCTTTTCCCCGAATTCCCCATGATAGAGCTTTAAAAAGTTTTTGATCACGGCAGGCAGAAATTTCTGGGCAGCCAGTGCGGAACAGTCGCTGAGAACCGAGCGCAACATTCCCTTGAACCGGCTGAGGCGATTGTGAACCGTGGTTCTTTTCCACTTCAGAGGCAGTTTCTGTTCGCCGGAAAGTTGCTCAAGGAATGCATGAATCCGATCAATCTGGCCGCCTTTAGCCTGTAAAGCATTTAAATGGCGGGGAATAATGTCACCCGCCCTGAAATACTGCGGATAAAGATTATAAAAATAACCAATTCCGAGAAAGATCAATAAAAACCTCTCTCGCCTGTCGGCAAAAGCCTTTAATAATTCTGCAAAAGCCCTTTTGGCCGAAATGGCTTCTTCGAGGGCTGAAAAGCGCACAAACGCATCTGCTCCCGAACGGGTTTCCCCCGCTGTGAGCTGTCTTTGCAGCAAACAATCGGTTAAGTTGAAGAGAACCGATGAAATCAGCCTCTTTCTAAATTTAAACAAATCATGGGGCGAGGTCAGCAAAAGTCTTTTTAAGCTTGTCTTCAAACCCTTGTTTATAATCGACTTACCGGATTCAGACCAGAACCGTCGCAGCGGCAATTCGGAAAGTACCCGACGGTCTAGAAACCGTCTGATGATTTCTGGAACTACTGCCGGGTTCTGCGCCGCAAAAAAATCAGGCCGGGCAAATCTCAGCTCCCGACTGTTTACCAGATGCTTCAAAGTCTTTTTAATCTGTCTGTCAAGCCTGAGATACTCATGGGACTTACTGTCGGCATGTTGTTTGAGAATCGTAAACAATCTTCGCACCGAGTAAAACTCGATAAATTCAAGTGATGGCCTTGATTTCAGCCTGATTTCCGCAAA
>CAZTHA010000740.1:0-1666 GCA_964613435.1 uncultured bacterium | reverse complement strand
GCTTTTGCAACTTTAAACCCATAATCTTCTAAAACTTTCTTCATAATTATTGCAGAAACAACACCATCTAAATCTACATGAAAAAATATAATAGCTTCTTTATATTGATTTTTATACTGTTTAAAATTAATTGATTCTGTTAAAGAATTTTCTCTTAAAGCCTTATTTAATAATTCAGCCATAGAAATATTTTTTATAGGTTTAGATGTTTTTTTATTTGAACTTTTAGAATTATCAGAATCGTTAGAGTTATTTAAAGTGTTTTTCAATAAATCTTCAAACTCTTCTTTATTATTGTTGTTTTTCTTTTTTTTATTGTTATTTTTGCTTTGTTTATCTTTTAAGGCATTAGATGGAACGATAGTATCAATTTGTATGCCTGCAACATTTTCAATGATAATGTCTTTACCGAGCTTAATAATAGTTTCTTCTTCATCTTTATTACTAAAAACAAATTCTTCAATTAAAAAAGTTTTATTTTTTAAAGGATTGTTTAAATCTAAATAATTTTTTCCAGTTCCCTTTTTTACATAAGCTAAGGTTAAATGAGCTTTATAAGGTGAAAAAGTATGATGATTTTTGATGTTATCTTTTAATTTTTTATGTAATTCTGAAAGTTTGTTGCCTTTTACATCTATTTTAATAACATCAAAATTATCATCGCTTTCAAATAAACTTATATCTCCCAGTTGAATGTTAAAAGGCTCAAAATCTTTTGCTATTTCTTGAACTTTTTCTTTATCTTCTTCTTTTTCTAAACCATACAAAATAGTAATATGAGCTTTATCTTCTAAGCCAGTTATATAAGTTGTTTCTTCATCTTTATATAAATCTTCATCGCTTATATTTTTTTGTATGGTTTCAAAGCCTTTGTTTTTTATATCTAAATTAATTTGAGTGCTACAATAATTCATTTTTTACCTCTATTAAGAATTTACTTTACCATCTAGTGTATCAGGTGTTTCATAACCTGCTGTTCTCATTTCTTCAAAATCATTTTCTATTTTGCTGATTAGTTTTATCATTTCAGTTTGAATATTTTCAATTGACTTTTTCACAGTTTCATAACCCTTGCTATCTAAGTAATTGTCAATTTCTGCATCATAACTATAAGATTTTAAAGTTCCTACTTTTTTTGAAATAACAACAAAATCATCTAAACAATTTGTATTTGGAGTAAAACCATTATCTATTATAATTTTTTTTATATTTTCAATAAAATATTTATAATTAACCATAGGAGTTTCAACGCTTAATTCTCCGCCATTGCTTCTTACTGTTGCTTCTACATACATATCTTTTCCATAAATTGAAATTTCAATTGGAACAGAAGTTGAAAAATTGTTTAATACTTCAACAGGTCTTGAACCAATAAAACTTTCTTCCTCATTTTCAATATTTTCAAATTCTTCTTGTTCTTTTAAATATGAATTATTTACAAAATAACTATCAAGTTCTTTCATTACTTTTCTCCTTATATAATTTCATCTGTTTGTTTATCTGTTATATTATCATCTGCCATGCTTTCTTCACATGGAGGTTCGGCAAGAAATTCGGAATTTCCGTTTTTTTCTTCTTTATTGTTTTCTTTTTTTATGTTTTTTTCTAATAAGACATTTTTATATTGTTCTGCATAAAAAAAAGCTGATAAAATAAAAATTAAATA
>CAZTHA010000739.1:0-1669 GCA_964613435.1 uncultured bacterium | reverse complement strand
GCCAGGTCGGGCGGTCAACTCGGCTGCGTCTTCAGCGGCAATGGCAATATTCAGCTTATCAATGGTATTCTGCACCTTGATGTTGGTATAGCCAAAGTAAGTGCGCGGATAATCGCTATCAATCTGACTGGTATAAACCGGAAACGAATTGCGCCGATTTGGAGCGATCATACAGTAAAAGACATTCGGTCGACAGTTTTCATCGATCGTTTCGACGAATTCACCCTGAGCCCGATCCAGTTTGACTACCCGGGCACTGAGAATTCCGTCGGTTTCAGCGGTAAGCAGGGCATATTCACAAACTGCCGGCAGTGAATATCTGATCTTAACTTTTTCATTGATTGCAGCCACCGATTTATCGGCGAGAAGAATGATCTCATTGTCGCTGCGCACCCTGGAAACATTGTTCAAATCATCGAAGCTCGAAAATGAATAATCGACGTAAAAGCTGTATGCCGATTTGTATTCGGCATCGCCATTCATGTAGGTAGCCTGAACCATATAATCGCCACCTTCAGCGAGAATCAGGTCGAAACTGGCCAGATCGCCTTTAATCTGGGCTGTTGCACACTGATTACGCATCCAGCCACTGGCCCAATGATAATAGATTCCGCCATTGGCATCGCGCTTCTGGGTGTAGAACCATTTCTTGCGCATGATCTCAAGTTTGACTTCGCCGCCAGTTAGTTTTCGGCCATTTTCATCGAGGACCAGCACCTGTAGTGGGAATTCCTGTCCCTGGGCAAGAGATCCGGGCAGTTTTCCAATTCCAACTTTGAATTGCGGTTGGTGCGAGAACCTTTCGACTCCGGTAGAAGGTCTGGCATCGACATCAAGAACGGTTGCGCTGATTTCTATACTGTTCAGGCCACTCAAAACTTCTTTTGAAACAGGAATAGCAACTATCAACTCGCCATTTTTGTCAAGAACGGAATTGCCGGATTCAATCAAATCTTTGAACGGCTCATTATAACCGAACTGAAACAACGGAAAATCTTTCTGGCTGTTGTCACGTTCAGTCAGGTGGGCAGTCCACTGAACCTTAGCGTGTCTTAGCGGGCCACCGGTATAGTAAAGGCCTTTGATGCGGCACTCAACAAAAGGCTGATCTGTTTCCTGCCCAACAATGACCTTTACCTTTCGGGTATCGAGTCGAGTATTGATTTCTACATAATGACGGGGTGGCTCGAATTCCTGAACCTGAAATCCGGTTGAAGTTAGAAGCGCCTCGACTTCCTCGGACTCTTTGTTTTCACCTGGTTCTCCTTCGACCTTGGTAGCTGGTCGATTCATCAGGAAGTCCCAGGCGGGATCGAGGCCCTTGCGATTCGTTTTCGCGGTCTTGATCAATCGATACAACCGCAGGTTGTATTGCCCCAAAGGAGCATAGCTTTTAAGTTTCAGTGAGCCATTACAGGTGCCGAACGGGCTCAGATCAAGTTCTTCATCGAAAATGTCTTCGCCGCGCGGGTCAGAAATTCTCACCAGAACTTTTTCGCCACTTACCGGCTGAATTGTTTTATTGATGTATTCGCGCAGAGTAGCTTTCCAGAAAACGGTTTCGCCCTGCTTGTACACACCGCGTTCGGTGAAAATATGGCCCTTGGCTCCTAATTCTGCCTTCTGATCGGGAAACGCCATGTTTACTGAAGAGGGAAGAAAGCGGTTG
>CAZTHA010000738.1:0-1672 GCA_964613435.1 uncultured bacterium | reverse complement strand
CATGAGCGACCCAAGTTTGCCGCTGGTCCGCGAAGAATATGAAGAATGGGGAAACCCGGCCGACAAAGAGTATTTTGAATACATGCTCTCCTATTCACCCTATGACAACGTTAAAGCGCAAGATTATCCAATCATGCTCGTCACTGCCGGGCTCAACGATCCCAGAGTCTCCTATTGGGAACCGGCCAAGTTTGTCGCCAAACTTCGGGCTACGAAAACCGACAAAAACGTGCTGCTTATGAAAACCAACATGGATGCAGGTCATGCCGGGGCTTCAGGGCGCTACGACTACCTCAAGGAGATAGCGTTCGAATACGCCTTCATTTTCAAGCATTTGAACATAAGCTTCTGACAGGAAGCTAAGAGCTAACTCAGCGACCGTATCGATGCGGTCGCCGAGCCGGTTCGGAAAAACCTCTGTAAAGAAATTCCAAATGACCGCAGAAAACAAAACCCGGTCACCAAAGACACATAGACAATGGTGACCGGGTTCGCTTTGCAGGTCAGGAAACGCTTAAAACGCTATCCATTTTGGTTAATTGAAAAACCCTCTTGACCAGCTGCGAACAATTGATGATTTTCATTTGCTGGCCGCGGGCATTGGTCTTGAAAAGATCGTGATAGAACACGAAAATCGACAGACCGGCACTGGCCATGAATTCAAGCTTCTCAAGGTTAAAAATTAACAAAGACGCCTTTTCAGCCTCATTTCCGGCAAGTTGGTCCCGCAATTCTTTTACGGTAAGCTGGTCCAGTTCGCCTGCCACTCTAACTTCAAGACCCGATTCAGCCGACTTAACCATTTCTATTTGCAGATTGAATGCCATTTAAATCCTCCTGCTGCGCTCAGGATACACCAAGACCGCAGCCTAAAATAACCAGAAGCGTGCCACCCATGCCGATAAAAAAAGGAACGTGACAACGAGGATAATCCACCCAGAATGTCCAGTAGATGCCGAATAAAGGCAAAGTGAACAACGCCAGCATTCCTTCGAGCACGCCGGTCTTGAGAATCTCACCGACGAGCCAGATTCCTGAAGCCATCAACATTATGGTTCCTGTCAATACCAGAAATGAGCCCATATTATTTATCTTCCTTGTGCAGACATTTTTTTGACGGACAAGATGGCCCGAGACAGACGGGACAAATATTCTTTACCGTTTCCTTTTTCCACTCAGGTGATTCGACGATAGCCACGCCCAAAAGTCTGATAACTTCGAGAATATGCGAAGTGGAAACTTTCATGCGCCGCTGGGTCGGGCCGAGGTCAGGGTAACCGCGCCCATCCGCGTCAGGCGCCAGCAGCTCCCAATTGTCGAAAAGTCTTCCCCAGGGTGTTTTGAGTGTTTGATAAAGCCTCTTGCGGCCCTGAACCGGATACCAGTACATATCATGATAGATAACCGAAGCAAGATAAGACCATGGCGCAAGCCAGGTTTTCAAAGACCATTCAATCGGCTTTTTCAAAGGCCCCCAGTAAATGTTGTGCTGCTGTTTGGCGGCAAAGGTCATTTCCTTGAACGGACCGTCAAAATGCCAACGCTCATTGGCCGCATCGACATCACCGGCAATTTCAATCTCGTTGATATCACCACAGCCCAGCCCCATTTCATGGGCAAGCCGGATATATTTGCAATCTTTGAGCGGGTCGAAGCCCATAAGTGAGGCGGC
>CAZTHA010000737.1:0-1679 GCA_964613435.1 uncultured bacterium | reverse complement strand
TCAGGGTAAGTCATCATACTCAGTACCACCTCGTCGGACGATTTACCGTAAATCGACGACTTGCGGCTCAGCTTCCGCACAATTTCGCTGTTGAGCGTACTCAGCGGTTCAATGCGCCCGTCAATACCCTGCACCCAGAGTTTGCTGAAACTTTCGGAAAGCTGCGGATCGATGGATGGAATGTTGGAGCCGCTGCCGGGTTGTGCCGACGCGGTAAATGTTAATCCGGTTAAAAAAACAGCCACAGCAACAGCTTTTTTCTGGCTCTGGTTCAGCCGTTTGGCCAGAAACCGAAAATAGGAATTTTTGTTGAGAAGCGAGAGGATAAATCCCAGCGCCAGCAAAAGGTAGCTCAGGTACGAAATCCAGGTTCCCCATAAATCATAATTCACCGAAAGAATGGTGCCTTTTTCGTCCTGATCGTACGACGACTGGAAAAATTTATAGCCTTTGTACAGCAAGGTGTTGTTCATAAAAATACGCACATCGCGCTCCACACCTTCAGCTTCGTCAATCAGTGTAACTTCGGAAGCATAAGAAGAGGGCGATTCGGAACCGGGGTAACGTTCCAGCTCAAAATCCTTCAGGTAGATGCTGAACGGCAAATGGATGGGTTTGGCGCCGTATGCCAGCTTCAGGGTGGAGTTGCCCAGCGGAACTTCCACGGTGTCGGCATCCATGCCGGCATGCCCGAAAACCGGTAGGATTTGCTGCCGCATCCCGTCTGAAATTTCGACCATTACCGCCTGCTCGTTGGTTTCGTGGGCACTTTTCACCGCTGTAAAGGTGGCGCTGGGGAAAAAGTCGCGTACCAGCATCCGGAAGTTGTTCACACTGTACAGAAACATTTTTTTTACGGCAATGGTGTCGCCGGCTTCAAAGGCGGTGGTTTCCTGGCTGGCCATGGTGGTTTCCTCCACCGGAAATTCCGAAACCAGTTTCAGTTCGCCGTTTTCAATGAAAAAGCGCACCGGCGTTTGTTCCTGTGCTTCGAAACCGGCTACCAGTCCGGGGTATTCCAGCACATCGCCGCGGCGGAAAGTAAACGACTGCATCCCCTGACGGTCGGGGGCGGCAAATACAAAGTCGAGTACCGCCTCGCCCGATTCGGAGGGAATGGCTTTGCGCTCGGAGTGGGCAAAAAAGCCTACTGTTTTTACTTCCACCTGCCGGCCGTTCACATCGAATTTTGCCGAAAACTGGCGCGGGGTGATTTCCGAAAACCGTACAATCTCCTCTTCGGACTGGCCGTCGATGCCGGCAAAAAATGTGGCGTCGGACGAAAGGATGGTATTCGAACTGTCGTTTTCGCGGATGTGCATGGAACCTTCGTAGCTGAACCACCGCGTGACCGCAGCCCCCAGCAGCATCACCAGAAAAGCCACGTGAAACAGCCCGATGGTAAACCTGCGTTTGGTGAGCAGCCGGTATTTAAACAGGTTGTTCAGCAGGTTGAGGGCAAACAGCGCCCACAGCGCCTCGAACCAGTGAGTGTTGTAAATGAGTGAACGGGCGGCCGGCGTGCCGTAGCTGCTCTCCACAAACGTGGCAATGGCCATGGAAAACGCGAGCGTTAAAAACAAAAGCGCCATAAACGGCAGGGAGGTAATAAACGCATATATTTTCTTCATTTTCGCTTTTCTTTAAAAGCGCTGAAAATAGCTCATTTTACGCAAATG
>CAZTHA010000736.1:0-1680 GCA_964613435.1 uncultured bacterium | reverse complement strand
GGCAGGCCACTGCTTCGACTCCCGGGTCGGGCAGACCCCAGAGGCCGAGAAGGTAGTCGAAGCAGTGGCCTGCCATCACCGGCCGATGCAGATTTCTGGCGAAACCTCACCAGTGCTGGCGGCAACCTATCTTGCCAATACTCTGATCTGCCGTGCCGGAGGCGAAGAAATCAAATTTGACGAAACCCTGTTGAATCAGGGTAAAATCAAAAGCATGTTACCTTCCTGGTCTAACCAGGCAAAGAGGCTTCATGAAGAACTCAGCCATAATTAAGCCAAGACTTCTTCTGGTAGATGATGAGCCGAACATCCTGGCATCATACGGCCGCGGCCTGCGCCGCAACTGGGACCTCATCACCGCCGTCAGCGGCGAAGAAGGCCTGCATGAGATTCGCGAGAACGGGCCATTTGCAATAATCGTTGCCGATTTCAACATGCCGCGCATGGACGGCATCACCTTTCTTGCCAATACGATCAACCTCGCGCCAGAAAGCATACGCATGATGCTGACCGGCGAAGGTGATTTTCAGATCGCGACCAAGGCGGTTAACGAGGGCAATATCTTCAGATTTATGACCAAGCCCTGTTCCCTCGAAAACCTCGAAAGATCGCTGGCAGCCGGCTATAGGCAGTATCAGCTGCAACAGATCGAAAAGGAAGCTCGCCAGCAGGAAAGTCAGATTGCCGGAGAAATCCAGCAGACTCTGCTGTTTGAAGAAATTCCGACAGAAATGCAGGGTGCCGAACTGGCATCGATAAGCATGCCTTCGCAGAACGTAGACGGCGACTTCATCGACTTTTTCAAGTTTACACCCACAAAGTTCGACGTTGTAATTGGCGATGTGATGGGAAAAGGCGTTCATGCCGCCCTGGTAGGAGCCGGCGCCCGCAACCGCCTCAGTCGCGTGATCTGGAACCTCTCTCGTCGTCAGAGCGAAGATCCGACCCCGGCCGCGATAATGCAGGCGCTCGACAACAACATGCACGAAAAGCTTGGTGAACTGAACAAGTTCATCACCATGGTCTACGCCCGTTTCGATCTTGACCAGTACACACTCAACTATGTCGATGCCGGCCATGTGCCGACTTTATGGTATTCAGCCGCCAGCGAGGAATGGAAACCATTAAAAGGACGCAATTTCCCGATCGGAATTCCAATGCCGCGAGCAGCTGAACAGTTCGAAGTCAAATTTGGCTACGGCGACCTTTTTCTCTTTTACTCTGACGGCCTTTCTGAAGGCCGCGACAAACACGGCTGGCAATACGGCGACAAGCAGTTCATACATGCCCTGCGCGAACTGCCGAAAAACTCGGCAAAAACCTTTCTGCGCCTGCTCGTAAATGATTTTAAATCATTTGTCGGCCACAACTATTTTGCCGACGACCTCACCATAGTAGCCGTGCGCATCGCCTGAAAAAGCCGGTCAATCGGTGCCGATCATAACGCTCGAAGCTTTGACTACGGCGTAGACTTCCTTGCCGACCTTGACGCCAAGGTTTTCGCAGGATTTCTTGGTAATGATCGAAGTGATTTCTTTGCCTGGAGCGATTTCTACAACGATTTCGGCATTAACCGCGCCAAGCTCGACCGACTTTACAACACCCTTCAAAGCATTTCTTGCACTGATCTTCATCTCAAATTCTCCTGTGTTAGAATCTGGTTACATTCTGACACAGGAG
>CAZTHA010000735.1:0-1690 GCA_964613435.1 uncultured bacterium | reverse complement strand
TCTCCATTGCGCTGAAAAATTTGCAGAAATTGAATCCTTGCGGAGGCTTTTCGAGGCTTGGGAAAATTTGGTGCCAGGCATCTGAAACGAGGTAGTAAAATCTCTCGCGTTTGGGCGGAGAATGGCTGACTACTCCAGAAAGAGACATTTCGAAAAGGCTGTCCTGAGTAGATTTCCATGAAAAATAAGATCCTTCGGCAATTTCACTTATGCTTGCCCGGTTGTTGATAATAAGTGCCAGCATAACTTCTGCCCTTGAACACACACCGAAGAAAGCACGTAGTTGAAGCTGCAGAGTAGAGGTTTTTGATACTTGAAAGGTTCCGGCAAGTTTTCTGTCTATAAAAGGTGATCTTAAAAAGCCATAATTGGAAAAATCCTCGTCAATCTTTTCTGGTATTGGCAAAGGTTTGTTGTTTGAAAACAGAAAAACCTTCTCAGATTGTTCTGTTTTGATATGGCTTTTCAATTTTCTTTCCAGGCCTTTCCATTTGGGGGTTCTATTTTTTTTGTTCAATTTCTTGCAGATTGGCGCAATTAATCTTGATTCCTGAAACTGCTCTTTGCTTAAAATGGTTCTTAGCCGCTGAATGTTTACCAATCTTTCATTGGCGACCAGCCATGATAACATTTCATCGAATAGTCGTTGATCATATCTTCCCCAGAAACAAGTCG
This sequence comes from uncultured bacterium, assembly GCA_964613435.1. Lineage (GTDB taxonomy): Bacteria > Muiribacteriota > Ozemobacteria > Ozemobacterales > Ozemobacteraceae > DYKG01. The sequence goes on along the minus strand of CAZTHA010000735.1, from coordinate 1,015 downwards.
TTAAAATCATTGCTTCCAGATCCAGAACCTTATTGAAAGTTCCTGAACTGTAACCTGCCGCACCAAAATCAGACCATGCAGACCAAAGAAGGTTCAGCATTTTTTCCAGAAATTCATCTCTAAAGTTCTGCAATGATGTCTTCATAACCCAATTCCTTAAGAAGCAATTTGAGCAATTTGGTAAAACCTTCAGACACATCATGGGTCTGTGACCATTTTGCTGCCTGAAGCATTTCATCATTATTGGGATGTAGCGCCATCAGGTCGGTGATATGGTAACCACCTTGATTTACCGAAGCATAAAGTTTGAAATATATCTGATCAATGCGACTGATAAAATGTATGACAAGATTCGTGTTGATGACCCACTTGGTAAGTCTATTTTCAAAGCCGGCCGGCAGCCCCATGCGAAATAGGTCCGCAGGGCCGGTGTTGAGCCAGTCCGGTGGCAGATTTGAGTGCCGGGAAATTTTGCCGGCAGTTTTTATAAGCGGTTCAGGCAATGGGTCTGGATCTGAAATTCTGCCGTTTTTTATCAATCCGACGATGTCAATGTCTCGGGTAGTGCGCTTTACAAGTTCAAGAGCCAGCAAGGCCGAGCCGCCGCAAACGACAAGCTCAAAACTTTCATCAGTTTCGAGAGCTGTTATCTCACTGAGTTGTATTAATACTTCTCTTAAGTTTTCGCTGCTTAGGTTTTTATAAATAATATCTACTCACATTTTATTTTATTATAACTTAATAATAGGGAATTGTTTCGTTTTTGGCAAGACTTTATTCAAACCAGCTTGAAAAAGGCAAAGGCTATGAACTGCTCAACAAGGCCACCGGCGTCTCGATTCTGGGCTTTAACCTCTTTAAAAGCTCCAATCAGATCGTCGAAACTTTCAACTTTAAAAATGTCCGCGCCGACCTTGAGTTGCCCGAAACCATGGAATTATTTTACATCGATATGACCAGGTTCGATATCGACAAGCCGCGCAAACTTCGTAACCGCTTTGAAAAATGGCTGCAC
>CAZTHA010000734.1:0-1691 GCA_964613435.1 uncultured bacterium | reverse complement strand
CGAAGTGCGAGTTTCAACACTGGCGCGTGGTGTATCCATTGGCGACGAACTGGAATATACCGATGAGATCACGCTCGGGCGTTCGCTGGTAAACCGCGTTCCCTACGAAAATTCAGTAGGGAGATAAGTTTTGCATCAGATTTTGCCTGTTCTTCCGTTATCCAAAAGGAATGCCTACATTTGAGCATCTTTGACTGAACTGTGTATGGATTTATCGGTCGTTATCGTCAACTACAATGTCAAACATTTTCTGGAACAGTGTCTGCACGCTGTGTTCCGGGCTGCCCACAATGTCAGTATCGAAGTTTTTGTGGTCGATAATAATTCGGTTGACGGCTCCTCCGAACTCATCCGCGAGAAATTTCCGGATGTTCTTCTGATTGAAAATAAAAACAACATTGGTTTTTCGAAAGCCAACAACCAGGCCATACGTCAGGCAAAAGGCAGGTACATTTTATTGCTGAATCCTGATACGGTGGTAGAGGAAAATACCTTTGAAAAAACGGTGGCTTTTATGAATCAGCACCCTGAAGCCGGTGGTTTGGGAGTAAAAATGATTGATGGAAAAGGAAACTTTCTGCCCGAATCAAAACGCGGATTACCTACGCCGTGGGTGGCATTTTACAAAATGTTCGGCTTGTCAAAACTGTTTCCCAAATCCAGGAAATTTGGAAAGTACCACCTCTCCTACCTCAGCGAAAATGAAATTCACGAAGTGGATGTGCTGGCAGGTGCTTTTATGCTGATGCGCAAGGAAACACTTGACAAAGTGGGCCTGCTCGACGAAACTTTTTTTATGTATGGCGAAGACATTGATCTTTCGTACCGGATTCAGCAAGGTGGTTATAAAAATTACTATTTCCCGGGAACCACAATCATTCACTACAAAGGAGAAAGCACCAAAAAGGGATCGCTGAATTATGTAAAAGTGTTTTACAACGCGATGGTGATTTTTGTGCGCAAACATTTTCCGGGAGGCAAAGCGGGTGTTTTTGCTTCGCTTATTCACCTGGCCATTTATTTCCGTGCGTTTCTGTCTATTGGGAAGCGGATCGTCTCACGTCTCTTTTTCCCCTTGCTTGATGCGCTGCTTGTTTTCCTCGGGTTCTTTCTTATCACACCCATTTGGGAAGAACTCCAGTTTCACGAAGTAGATTATTACCCTCCAGTTTTTTTACAGGTTGTGGTGCCGGTTTACATCCTCTTCTTTTTACTGGGAATTGGATTTTCAGGAGGCTACAAAAAGCCGGTTAGTATTTACAAACTCGGGCGTGGAATCCTGTGGGGGCTTATTGCCATTTTGCTGGTGTACTCGCTCGTAGATGAAGAGTACCGCTTTTCAAGAGCACTTATATTGTTGGGCTCCGTTTGGGCGGCCGTTTCACTGTCAATGCTGCGTTTGTTGTTCCACTGGCTAAAACCGGGGGCATTTCGCTTAAATATCCAGCGCAACCGGAAAATGGCCATCGTCGGTCACCCAAAAGAAGCAGAAAGGGTACAACACATTCTGGAAGAAACTCAACTGAATGCACAACTGGCAGGCTATATTGCCATCGACAACAACGATAAAGGAGCACAGTACCTCGGGCAAATCAGCCAGTTAAAAGAGATCATCCGCATTAACCGGATCGATGAGCTTATTTTTTGTGCCGGAAACATTTCTTCAGCCGATATAATCAGGGCCATGCTCG
>CAZTHA010000733.1:0-1695 GCA_964613435.1 uncultured bacterium | reverse complement strand
GAAAAACTTGAAGATCTCTCTCTTGAATTACGGGAAAAGATTTTCCTCAGGGAAGGCAAAACTGCAACCGTCAAAGAAGATTACGATAAGCTGAAAAACAAGTTGATGAAGCTCGATGACGAGATTAGAGAGCTTATCTTTGCCAGTCAGAAGGGTTTCAATAAAAACTGGGGCGAAATAATGCGTGCCGGCAACGAAATTTCTCGTTTTGCGACCCTTGTCGAGCGCTACGCCTGCATCTATATGGCCGGAATTGCCAACCTCTATTATTACTCGCCGTTTAAGTATTTCCGGTCACAGCGACGCTATCTCGCCCACGACCCGGTTCCCGAATTCTGCGAAGAAATATAAAAACTACCGCATAAATCTTGCAACATTTGTCTCCAATGTCTGCCCGGGAAAGCCCGGAAAATTGTTCTTCGCTTCGACGAAGCCTGATACGATATGCTTATTATCAGAGAATATTTTGGAGGCAAACATGAAAAGAAGCGCTCTTTTTCTTGTTATCGGTTTTGTTTTGCTGTTGACTTGCGGTGCCCAGGCTTCATTGTATCTTTCTTCAGGCGGAAAAAGCTTCAACATCAATGTTGTTCGTCGCGATTTTCGCCCAATTTATGAAGCACGGGGCAGCGTCTTCGTTTCTGGCCACACGGCCCGAATCGAAGTCAGGGCTGAGGGCTACCGCAGCGCCCATCGAACCGTTTATCTCAAAGACAATGTTAATAGCTACCATGAAACCGTTACTCTCGATGACCCCACCGTCTTCGTTAATCTTAAAGATTCTGATTTCGGACACATCGATAACGGCTCAATCAGTTATTTCAGCCAGACCCTTTACCAAAGCAATGAATTTGGCATAAGAGCCCGGTTTCCCGTCGCTGGATTTGAAAATATAACCAGTCGTGACATCGATGTTCGGGTAAACTCCATGTTTGCATTTTTGCCACGGATTTATCTTAACAAAAGAGGCGATTTCTGGGATCTGGAAGTGGTTTTACGCCGTCGCGATTTTTCCGATTTCAGCAACAGAATTGAAATTCTGGTAAACAGAACCCCTCAAGCAGCACCGGCCGAATTTGTTCTGGCACTGGCCAGCGATTATGTTGCTCAACAAAAGCTCATGAACAAGGAAAAAGAAGAAAACTATATTGACCGACTCAGCTCGCTCGCCCGGGAAATCAACTTCTTTTATTCCAATCTGAATACGGACGAGCAGGAAGCGATAAGCGAAATATTGAAAGAGTCCCCGCAAATTTTGCGAGAACTCAAAATTAGCGAAAAATTCTCTGATTTACACTGATTGTTTATTTCAATCAAGGAAGCAGCTCCATGCGGCAATGATAAATTGCCTCTGGGGCTGCCTTTTTGATATTCAGGCTGTTTTTTTGCCAGAAAATGTATTAAAATTGAATCTAACAAACTGGTAACTGGAGGCGAAAATGATTAAGCTGGTTCTTCTCAGACATGGGCAAAGCCAATGGAACCTTGATAACCGCTTTACCGGCTGGACAGATGTTCCCCTTTCGCCGCTTGGTGTGGAAGAAGCCAAAAAAGCAGGGGCCTTACTCAAAGAGGCAGGATTTGTCTTCGATGTTACCTACACCTCACTTTTGAAAAGAGCGATCAAAACCCTGTGGCTCACCCTTGAAGAGCTTGATCAGATGCATATCCCAATCATCAAAAGCTGGCGGCTCA
>CAZTHA010000732.1:0-1696 GCA_964613435.1 uncultured bacterium | reverse complement strand
CATATCACACAATACATTAACCCAGCCCACAATCATGCAAGACACAGCCAATCATAAATGGAAGTTTTTCCGTTCCGGAGGCGTGGATCAGGTCATGCTCCGCAATGGAGAGGATCTGGCCCACTTGAAAGACCTCGATCTGAAACTATGGATGGCGCTTGCGATGCCAACATCCGGCATCGAATTCGATCCCAAAACCGCAGCGCTTCTTGATGCGGACAAAGATGGCCGGATCCGCCCGCCAGAAGTGATCGCGGCCGTCGAATGGTGCTCCACTGTCTTCAATGATTTGGGTGAATTGCTTGAGCCCGACGACAAAGTCGCCCTTTCTTCGATCAAAGATCCAAGCGTATTAGCAGGAGCCAAACAGATCCTTTCTGGATTGGGAAAGGAAGATGCCTCCCATATCAGCCTCGAAGACCTTCAGGATCAGGTCAAGGTGTTCGTTAACACCCGCTTCAACGGAGACGGCGTCATCATACCGGAGAGCACCGACAACGCCGCCCTTGCTCAAGCGATCGCGGACATAACGGCGGCAACTGGCGGGACGGTGGATCTCAGCGGCAAACAAGGGCTTGACCAAGCCCAGTTGGACGCGTTTACGGCAGAGGCAAATGCAGCGATCGAATGGAGCAGCCGGATCACCCTTGACAAATCCATCGCTGTTCTACCCGAAGCCCAGATGAACGCAGCTCATGCTGCGATCCAAAGCGCAAAGGTGAAAGTGGACGACTACTTCGCACGTTGTCGGCTGCTCGCTTTCGACCCACGCACCAGAGATGCGATTAACCGGGATGCGAAAGCATACGAGGCCATTGTCTCTCAAAACCTTTCCCTGTCGCTGACCGAAGTCGCGGATTTTCCGCTCTCCGCAATTGAAGCGGATAAACCATTGTCACTCGTAAGCGGTATCAACCCGGCGTGGGCGGATGCCATTTCCAAGCTCGCCTCGGATGCCGTTACACCTATCCTTGGCGCAGGCAAGTCCACCCTGTCCGAAAAGGAATGGATCAGCCTGCAGGACAAAGTGGGCGCATACGGTGCCTGGCTCGCATCGAGACCGACGGCTGAACCCATTCTGGCGCTTGGAACCGAAAAACTCAAGCAGCTATCCGCTCCAGCAGTCTATGAGGCCTTGGTCGGCCTGATTCAAAAGGACCAGGCGCTCGCAAACGAATACTCCCAGATCACCGCGGTTGAGAAAATGGTCTACTTCAAGAAAGACTTGAAAGAGCTCCTGACCAACTTCGTCAACTTCTCGGACTTCTACGGAAAATCGGGTGCGGTGTTTCAGGCGGGCACGCTTTATCTCGACGCACGAAGCTGCCATCTCTGCATCAATGTATCCGATGCTGGTAAACACGCCGCATTGGCCGGTCTCTCCGCCGCGTATCTCGCGTATTGCGACATCACCCGTCCGGGCGAAGGCAAACGCACCATTGCGGCCGTCTTTACCGATGGGGATTCCGATCGCCTCATTGTCGGACGCAACGGCGTATTCTATGACCGCAACGGCAATGACTGGGATGCCACCATCACCAAGATCGTATCGAACCCGATCAGCATACGCGAAGCCTTCCTCATGCCCTACAAGAAATTGGTGCGCATGATTGAGGAACAGATCGCAAAACGGGCGCAGGAAGCCGATACAGCCTCCAGCGGCAAGCTTGGCGATGTCGCCGGTAAGGTTGCCACT
>CAZTHA010000731.1:0-1708 GCA_964613435.1 uncultured bacterium | reverse complement strand
CGCTGGAGCTGGCGGTGGTTACCGAAGCAAAGGTGAATCCCAGCAGTCTCATCAGCGTAGATACAGTGTTTTACTCAGTTCCTGAGTATCTGGTAGGCAGGCGTGTCATCGTCAAGAAGTACCACAATGAAATCCGTGTATATGTCGGAAACGATATGGTTGCGGTACATAAGCGGCTGTTCGGCAACGGGAAAATGCAAATCGACATTTATCATTACCTCAACACCCTGCGCAAGAAGCCCGGTGCGGTTAGCAACAGCGTGGCGCTCAAGAGCATTCCGCGTCTCAAGGCCGTCTTTGATACCTATTACAGCAAACAGCCGAGGAAATTCATTGAACTTTTTCTGGAAAACAAAGGTCTGCCCATCGATGACATCATTTTGTTGTTTGAACGCGAAACACAGAATAAGGGCGAAATCGCCGCGCTGGATGTGGTAAAGCCTGTGTCGCAGATTGCGGTATCAGCCAGAGCGTTTGTTGCAAACTACGCTGCCCTAACGATTGGCGGTGTTCGGCAATGAATATTACGGAGCTTTGCCATACTCTACGTTTACCATATATAAGGGAAAACTGGCAGCAGCTGCTCGATGAGGCCAGGCATACCAAACAGGATCATGAAGCTTTCCTGAAAAACCTGCTCGATGCAGAATGGCGGCTTCGCCTGGAAAACGGCCAGGCAAGACGAATTAAAGAAGCAAAATTTCCACTTAAAAAGTATCTCTGCGACTTCAAACGAGATAAATATGATACCGTGTTTTTGCCTAAGTTCGAGGAGTTGGAGACGCTGGCTTTTATCCCCAACAAGGAAAATATCGTCCTGCTTGGAACCTCCGGCGCCGGCAAGACCCATTATGCCATCGCCCTTGGTATTGCCGCCTGTATGAAGGGCCACAGCGTACTCTTTGCCACGGTTCCCAATCTGATTGTTGATCTTAAGGAGACGATGAGCAGTAATGGCTTAAGCAGCTACAGAAAGCGCTTCGAGAAATATGATCTCGTCATTTTAGATGAGCTTGGCTATGTTTCCTTGGATAAAATCGGCTGCGAGCTGCTCTTTAATCTCATTTCTTCCAGAAATGACAAGGGTTCGATCATTGTGACTTCCAACCTCACTTTCGACCGCTGGGAAGAAATTTTCAAAGATCCTACACTCACCGGCGCATTGATTGACCGCCTTGCGCACAAGGCCCACATCCTGGACATCTCACGCGACAAAGGCGGCCGGTTCGAAGAAACCATCGCCTGGCTTGAGGATTCCAAACGATAGTTTTTCAGAGGGACATAACTGATCCTTATGTCCCTCTCTAATATACCATTTTCCTACTCGTTATTCTCTTCAATATGGACCGTTTTTCAACTATAACGGTTGGACCATTTTTCGCTTGACAAAAACAGTAGTCGTCGAATCTCTTGTATTTATCATTTGAGGGCTTGATTCCGTCTGTCCATGCCTTGTCGGAAAACGGAGGATTCATGACGATGAAGTCAAACTTTTTCAACTCGCCGAACTCGTCCAGATACTGCGGGGCTGAAAGTGTGTTGCCACTTTTTATCTCGCCAGTGCCTTTGTTATGAAGAATGAAGTTCATTTTTGCAAGACCAGCGGTGTCAGGATATTTTTCCTGTCCAAAAATGGTAACAATAGAATTGCCACCCTCATCAACGGGCGCTTCGTCAGCAGCGCGGATTAGCAGGCTTCCGCTTCCTG
>CAZTHA010000730.1:0-1711 GCA_964613435.1 uncultured bacterium | reverse complement strand
CAGTCGGCACCAGTCGCTGGCTGATGATCATCAGCCAGCGACTGGTGCCGACTGATTCAGGTGCCCGAGTTGCCATTTTTGACATCATGGTCAATACGCCACAACTGAAAACCCTGATCAAGAGCAGTAACATGAGCATGTTTCGCGCTTTGCAGAGCCAGGGCGACATTGCCGGAATGAAAACTTTCGATAATCAGCTTACCCAGCTGATAAGAAAGCGTTCAATCAGCCAGAGGACGGCGATTGAGTTTGCCATCGATAAGAACCGTTTCACCGGACACGTTTGATTGGAGCAAAATGATGGATACAAAAAAACTAATTGCAGATGTTCAGAAGGCCGGTGGAACTGAGCTGCATCTCAAGATCGGTTCACATCCGCTGATGCGTCGAAACAAATTCCTGAGAAAAATCGATGCGCCAATTCTTCAGCCCGATGATATGACCACCCTGATCAAGCAACTTTTAACCCAGGAAGACTACAAGAAATTCGAAAAACAAAGCTCATTTGAGGCGAATTATTTTGGCAAACCGCCATGCAATTTTCGTCTAACCCTATATCATTCGCAACAAAAGCCGGTTGCGATCATCAAGATCATTTCAAGTAACATTCCCTCACTTAAGGATTTGAGATTCCCTGAAAGTCTTTCAGGAATCAGCAATGCCAGAAAAGGAATTTTCATTCTTGCCGGGCCGACCCGCTCGGGAATTTCAACCTCCCTGGCGGCGATTGTAGAACTGATCAATCAAACACAGCAAAAGCACATTCTTTTGATCGAAGATCCGATCGAATTCAATTTTGAACCCAAGGGTTGCCGCATTTCGCAGCGCCAGTTTCGAAAAGATATCAATATGATCGAACAGGGCATCAATTTTGCCAAACGCATGGACGTGGATGTTCTGGTGATTGGCGATCTGAAAAGAGATATTCCTTTCAGAAACGTATTGGAATATGTTGCCGGCGGGCATTTTGTCATTCTGAGCATGCAAACTCTGGGCATGGTAAACACTCTTGAAAAATTCATTTATTCATTTCCCGAGTCCGATCGCGACTATGTCTGTCAGGTATTGTCAGAAAACCTGCTTGGGCTTTGTTCTCAGGCGCTGATACCTGACCTGACCGGGCAAAAAGTTGTGCCGGTGCACGAAACTCTGGTCATGAATACAACTGCCGCGAGTATCGTTCAGAAGGGAAAAATCTCGCAGCTTGAGCCGAATATCACCAGTGTTGGTGAAGGCAGCCAGCTTTTTGCGCAGCATATTCAAAAGCTTTATATGAAAGCCGAGCTGGATAGAAATGCCGGTGAAAACTTTCTGGAATTTTATCGAGGAATGAGGGCGTAGACTATGAGAAGGTGCAGAGCTGGTTTAACACTGATTGAAATGAGTGTCGTGGTGGCGATAATCGGCATTCTTTACAGCACGGTGGTGCCGATGTACGGAAAAACAGTCATTCGCACCAAAGAAACCGCATTGAAACAGAATCTGCACACCTTTCGCAAAACGCTCGATGGCTATTACAAAGATCGCGGCCAATGGCCCGAAAGCTTGCAGGCACTGGTAAGCGAGGGGTACCTGCGCAATATTCCCCCTGATCCTTTCACTGAAAGCAGTGAAACCTGGCAAACAATTCCTTCTGAACCGGGCCTGAACAACGTTTATGATGTTAAGTCCGGCTCTGACAAGGTTAGTCTTGACGGCAAAAAATACTCGG
>CAZTHA010000729.1:0-1715 GCA_964613435.1 uncultured bacterium | reverse complement strand
TTTCGGATAAGGGCCGAAACAAGCGCAGATCGCCCTGATTGAGCATGGCGATCAAACCCTCGACCGGGAAATCGTCGGCGGCCCACTGACAAAGATTCAAAGCGAGCCGACCGGGGCGAAACTCGTTGATATTGCGGGGCAAGCTGTTGGCATAGGGAACTCTTGCAGCATCGAGCTGAGAACATGTCAGCGACGCATAAGCCGAATCGGATGTTACAATTGCCACATCTTCAAAATCAACGTCTGCAGATCTAATTCGCCGCAGAATCTCGCGAATTTCAGCAGCAGGCTCCGTAGCACAAAAGAATTCGAGCTTACTCGAAGAAGGCAGGCAAAGCGCTTTATTCGGTTCGCCCGCACTGGCTGGCGGGCATTTTTCCGAACTCTGCGGGCGCCATGAAACAGGAGCCTTGATCTCTGCCAGTGATGACCATGGCAAATGCAGCAGGTTTTTACCGGCGGTCTTGAGGATCTCTAGCTCAAATGGCATCAGAGGCAGGTTGCCAGGCAAAAGAATCAGTTCAGCCGAATTGGCAAGTGCTTTTTGAAAGTTACATTCTTTGAGAATTCTGGCGTAGTCATAAAGGTTTTTGTCGTTAATGTGGCGACAGTATTCTTCGAGAATTTTTTTCAATTCAGCAGCTTTTTCGGCACTGCCAAACACCTCAGCCGTCAGGGCATTTTTATTAATTTGTGCCAGTCGGAGGCTTTGAATGCTTTGCCATAGAGCCTGAAGAAAGCCAGGCATGTCAAGGGTTTCGCCAAAGTAGCCATCGCGGCTGACAATATTTTGCAGAATCAGAACCCCTTCGCCCGGCTTGAGAATTCGCCCTTTCTTTTCAATTAAATGAAAACCAAAAGCGCGGCAAATAAATGAGCTGACCGATTCGAACTTCAGGTTAGCAAATCCCGGGCCTTCGCCGACAATACGGCGCTGAATAAATTTTGCCGCCGCGGTATCCGGGCAAAGCAGCACTTTTTCTTTGGTAACGTTGTGTTTGACAATTTCGGCAATTATTTCAATCACTGTATCCCCCGTTGTAATGGTTGTTTAAAAGATTCTCTAAGTATTTTCAATACTATACTCAGGCAGAAACTGTGTCAAGATTGAGGGAACTGACCATTTGCCGAAAGCAATATTACCTTTCAGGCGGCAGCTGTTTTCGCGATCAATATCGATCAATTATATGGCTCTTTTTGAGAAAAATTGCGAAATTTTTCATTTTTTCCGGAACCTTATAAGTTGTGACCCAATAAATTCCTGGGAGGTAACTTTATGACCACGACCCTGCCAAAAGGCTACAAATTTCCGCCCAAGCGGCCAGATGAATCTTACAAAGACTATGCCATCAGAATCAAGGTTCATCCTTCGTGCAAAGAAAGAGTCAGTCTGCACCCCGACGACATTGACATTAAAGATGTGACCGACGAAGTTCTCGACCAAGGTTTCATAATCGCACCAAAGCCAGAACATGAGAAAAAGGCAAAGGGTGAAAATTCAGAATGCCAGCCCGACATTCATGCAGGAGATTCCCATGACGAAAAAAGCAATGACTGAAAATCAGATTGAAATTTATGCCCGTGACTTGCGCATGATTCGCGGTGCCAAAGATGTCCTGAAAAATTACAGGATCGAACCCGACCCAGAAAAGAAAACAGCTGTAGAGGTTGTTTTTATAGTTTCAGGCGGGCAAAAACCATACCTGGTCAGCATC
>CAZTHA010000728.1:0-1716 GCA_964613435.1 uncultured bacterium | reverse complement strand
ACCATCCTGGGGTCGCCTTGTCTCGGCGATGTCGAGATTGGCCATGACTTTGATACGGCTGATGACACCTGCATGAGCAGCTTTGGCCGGTGTCATGAAAAGCTTCATGGTGCCGTCCTGTCTAAATCTGATTCTCAGTTCATTTTCGTAGATTTCTATGTGAATATCTGAGACATTGAGAACGACAGCCTGGGTTAGAATAAGGTTGACCAGTTTTATGATGGGTGCGTCGTTTTCATCCATTCCCCCGAGTTCGCCCATGTCGTCACTGGTTTCACTGCCACCGATGCCGTCTGCGAGAGAGTCGATATTTTCGCCATACAGGTTACCAAGAGCGGCCATGATCGATAATTCAGAGCTTACAACCGGCGAAACGCGTATGCCGGTCATCATCTCGATGTGGTCGATGGTGATGATGTCGGTGGGGTCGGTCATCGCCAGAACAAGTTTATTGTTTTCGCGTTTGACAGGGCAAAGAATCTGCTCGTAGCAAAGTTTTTTGGGCAGAAGAGTCGCAAGCACCGGGTCGACAAGACTTTCGTCGAGATCGATGAAAGGTATGTCGAATTGTTTGGAAAGGGCTATCGAAAGCTGCTTGTTAGAGAGTATGCCATGTTTGACCAGATAGGCTCCCATGCGCAGTTTCTCTTCTTTGGCGCCCTTGAGGGCTTGATCGAGCTGTTCGGCAGTGCAGTATCTTGATTCGATGAGAATGTCGCCCAGACGCTTTTTTTGCCCTTTTGTCGACTTTGCGACCGGTTTTTCACCCGACATGTGTGAAATTTTGGCGTCGAGAGGCTGGCCGAGAACCTTGGCTGGCTTAATTGCAAGAGTGGCCGGGGCGCAGGTCAGCAAAGAAGGATCTGCGGGGGAGACCGTGCCGACAATTAGCTCTGGCCCGTTGATTTTTATTGGAATGATGCGTTTTTCTTTGATTATTTTAACATCGATCAGCTTGAACGCATCTTGAGAAATTTCTATTTCATCGACTTTTATGAAGGGAACGTTGAGTATCTCGGCTTCTTTGGCGGCCAGAATTTCGGGGGTAATTTTTTCGGTGAGGGCGACTGCCTTGATCAAGGCTGCCGGGTCGGAGTTACTTTTTTTCAGGTTTTCCCAGGTTTCCGGGGTGATGAGGCCGTCGTCGAGGAGTAACTGCCCGAGTTTTTCAATGGACTCGCTGTCAGCAGGAAAGGAAGGAAACGAAAGATTAAAGGCCGCTTGGTCCATATGAATTTACCCCGGAGAAACACTTCTTTATTCTTTGAGAATTCTTTCAGCTATTCTAGCAAATGATGGTCTTAGATTCAACGACAAAGCCTTTTCAAAACATGCCCTGGCTTTTTTTCTGGCACGTGGCCTGAGGAGCAGGCCCATCTGAAAATGAGCATCAGCGTAGTTAGGGTTAAGATCGATCGCCGTTTCCAGATTTTCTTTGGCTTTGCCTGATTTTCCCATTTGCATTAGAGTCAGGGCAAGCCAGTAAAAGGCATCCGGGTAGGTGTCGTTGATTTTTACAGCTTCTTCAAAATGCCGCAGAGCATCACTCCATAGGCACTCTTCAAAATATTTGATACCGAGATTTATGCGACTCGAGGCCAGATCCAGTTCGATAATTGCCAGCTTTTTCAGCTCGATCAAGGCTTCTTCGACGAATTCCTGCTTGAGAAGGTTTTTGAAGTTGATGAATTCGGCGGTTTCATTCTTGCCGCTTCT
>CAZTHA010000727.1:0-1719 GCA_964613435.1 uncultured bacterium | reverse complement strand
ACTAGAAGCAAATTTCCAAAACTATGACCAGACAAACCGTCGCCCTTGTCAAAACGATATAAAAATAATTCTCGCATAAGTTCTTCGTGCTCATCTACATCACTCGCGAGAGCTGTCAGCGCCATACGCACATCACCAACCGGCAAATAGCCAAACTCATCTCGAAGGCGACCAGTAGAACCACCAGAGTCAGCCATTGTTACTATAGCCGAAATATCTATCTGTTCTTGATAGTGTTTTAATCCACGTAAAACAGTGTGAGTGCCAGTCCCTCCTCCTATTACCACCACTTTCTTTTTATTCATTAATGGATATAACCGAGACTATATTGAGTTCGTTACTTAAAAAGCGGAACAAATACTTCTTTGTCCATCCTGTTTGCTATCAAATCCCAATCGTATTTCTTTATAGCCATTGATTTTGCGGTAGCCAAAACTTCTCTTACTTTATCTGGACGATTCGTAATGTCTTCAACAGCTGATTTTATTTGTTCAGGATTGTCAGCATCTACTGCCCATCCAGTAGTTTTTTTATCTGGGTTTCTAGTTTCATCAAACAAAAAGTCTGCTATCCCACCTTCCTGGGTTGCAATAACTGGAAGTTCTGCCGCCATAGCTTCAACAAAAGAATTTCCCATTCCTTCTGAGCGAGACGGTCTAATAAAAGCATCGCAAGCCTTGAGATACTTTGGCATTACTTCATGAGAAATATGTCCGCCAAACAAAATGCGATTTTCAATATTTAAATCTTTGGCCAGAGCTTTTAATTTCATTTCTTCAGGACCAGTTCCAAACACCAAAAACTTCACATTGTCTGGCAAAAGTGCCACTGCTTTAATAGCGTCATCAACTGCGTTTTTGTGAACGAGGCGAGAGGTTGTGACCAACAAAAAATCATTATCCTTTACTCCGAGTTCTCGGCGCACTTCACGCAACTCTTGCTCTGTGTATTCTTGAGTGAAGTGCGCCGTGTTAACAGCGTTTGGAACCAGAATCGGCTCACCTGCAAAGCCTTTTTGTTTTGCCCAATTTCCTAAGAAGGTTGAGATGACTTGAATAGAATCAGCTGAAGTAAAAGCTCTATCGAAAGCTTTGCCAAATACCTTCATTTTGGTCTCGATGTGATTAATAGAATCCCCTTCTTGAAGAGTTAGTAAATATTTAACATCAGGAAATGCTTGCTTGAATTTGGAAGCTGGAATGCCACACGAATGTGCCATCATGGCCCACGCTCCATCAAACTTTTCTTTACGTTGTAATTTTGAAGCGAAGACAAAGGCTTGGAACTGAAAGAGTATTTTGTTTAAATGCAGCGGCAGTTTTCGCAAATCTGCCATTGTTGGTTCTTTGGTCGAAAATCCAATCCGATGCACCATTACATTTCCGATTTTTTCTTCTTTCGGCAAAGTAGAGTCATACCGATTACAGACCAAATGAAATTCGTATTCTTCTGGAGACAACCGATCAGTAATTTCTTTTATCGCAACTTCAGCCCCTCCGACGTGTTTCGGAAAGTAGGCTAAGGAAAAAATTAAAATTTTCTTAGGTTTCATTTGTGACTTCCTTAATATAATTCTCTAGGTTGTTCATAGGTGACCAGCCTAACTCAAGAGTAGCTCGTTTGATATCTACTTCAGAACTCATTCTGTTTCCTGGTCTTTCCTCAAGCATTTCAATCTCACCACCAAATAACTCAGCTACTTCAAGGATAGAATAGGCC
>CAZTHA010000726.1:0-1719 GCA_964613435.1 uncultured bacterium | reverse complement strand
TGCAATTCTGCGTCTCGACCCTGACATCATCCTCGTCGGCGAAATCCGCGATTACGAAACTGCAGAAATTACCGTTAAAGCGGCCCTAACCGGTCACATGGTTTTCTCGACGATCCACGCCAATACGGCGATCGAAACGATTAGCCGCCTTGAAAACCTGGGTATCGACCCATATCTTTATGCTTCAGCACTTTGTATGCTGGTCGGCCAGCGCCTGGTCAGAAAAATCTGCCCACATTGCAAAACTGAAATTGAAACTACGCCCTATGTGGCAGCTTCTCTGGGCGTCGAAATTGAAGAGCTCAAAGAACATAAACTTTACCGGGGTATGGGCTGCAAGCATTGTAACAACAGTGGTTTCAGAGACAGAACCGGTCTGTATGAAGTTATTGAAGTAGGCCATGATCTTAAAGAACTGATCGGTCAGAGACGCCCGGTCACCGAGCTCATCGCCTATCTCCGGCAGAAAAGGGTTAAAACCCTTTCAGACTGCTGTCGTGCAAAAGTGCTTGCCGGTGAGGTTCCGGTCGAAGAATACATTATGATCAACATGGGAAGTTAATTGATGGCAAAGACTCGTAACAGGTTACAAACGGTTCTCGAAATGGGAACCTATGAAATGCGGTTGCTGATGCTTGAAAGTGCGGCTCCCGGTGACATCAGGTTGAAAAAGTGCCTGTCTACAGAAACTCCTAAAGATTTTGTTGCCTCAACCTTCATTGAATTCCCGATAATGGATGCCGAACCGGTAAAAAAAGCCATTTCTTCGCTTATCAAAGAAGCCAAGCTGCCCTATGAAAACTGCATGGTACTTATGCCTGACCACTCGACTTTGATCGATCTCATGGTTACTCCACCTCGCTATTCTCGCAAAGAAATGGAAGATGTCGTCAAAGAAGATTTCGAGCCGATCATGCCTCTGCCTATCGAAAACTGGCATATAACCCATCAAACCATCGGAGCCTGGGAAGAAGACGAAGTCATTCTGGCAATGGCGGTAATCAAGAACAATCTGCTCGAAGCCGGCGGGCTTGTGCAAAAAGCCGGTTTGAACCCGAATTTGATGGATATCAATTTTCTCAACGTCGCCAATGTTGCCGAAGACTATATTAACAACCAGGAAAACAAGGGCAAAAACATCTGCCTGATCCATCTTGGCAATGAATCTACTTCTATCGGCGTCTTTCATGATGGTCAGCTTAGAGCACTGCAAAACCGACCTATCGGTGGATACGATTTCACAAAACAGATCAGCAAACATTTTCATGTGCCTGAATCTGAGGCCGATCTGTTCAAGCGCAACGAAATTTTCTTTTTGCCCGAAGCCTCACCTGAACAGGATGGACTTTACAATTTTACCGTCATAAAAAGCACCTTTGCAGCCCTGACCCGAGAAATCTTCGGCGCTATCGAAGGCTATCTGACCAAGTTTCGCGAATTCAGCATTCACGAAATTATCATCTCCGGTGGTGGAGCCAACTTTGAAAATATTGCGGTAGCTCTTTCATCACACCTGAATACCAAGGTTAGATGCATTTCAGAACTATACGACCTTTACGTAAACGGCAGTCAGGTTGCCGCATCTGAAAAAAATTCGCTCGCTGCTGCATGCGGCTGCTTCCTGAGGGACTAAAGATGAAATTTAAATTCGATCTTCTACCAGAAGAATACAAGAGTTTGCCCCGGGATACTCTGGGCATAGCTCTGGCCGTACTGACC
>CAZTHA010000725.1:0-1723 GCA_964613435.1 uncultured bacterium | reverse complement strand
GAACCCGTACAATGTATCGGTCGGAATTATCGCGACCGCGCCAGCATCGAGATCGCTGTACAGCTGCGACAGAAGTGCCTGATCAGTCAACAGTTGCGATATATCCACACGTTTCATTCAAAATAATCTACTTCGTTAAAAAGTCTACAGTTCAAATTTTTGATGAATCTTTCTCGCTGATTTATTGCGCTCATGATCGCGAATTGTGTAGTCTATGTATTTCCAGAACTCTTTTGGGAAACCTAACGCTACTGGCTTGGAACTATTTTTCTTTTCTAAATAATTTTTGATGGTTGAAGCAAGAACTTCACCAAATACAGTTGGAACCGCATTTCCAATTTGTTTAAAAATCTCAGCCTTATTGCCACATAAGACCCAATCGTCAGGGAAGCCCTGCAGTCTTTTAACTTCTAGAAGTGTTAATCTACGCAAAATGCCATTCCACCGGATCCAGTCCTGGGAACTGGATCCGGTTACCGTTCTTGCTGGAAGTTCAGTGTTTGCTATAAAAGTCCCTTGCCGATAACCCCAATGCCCGTTGGGGCGAGTAGGTTCTGAAACGCCGGCACTTTTCAGCCCAGTCCCTTCAGGGAGTTCTTTCAACTGTTTTTCCAGATCATCTGTTGGAAAAACCCAATTTGCCTGATCCTGATCTGAAAACTGTGTTAAAAACTCCCTTAGAGTCTTCCATGGTTCATGAAACAAGTTAGCACCCTTCGAAACATCACAATGAGAGGGAGCTGGAAATTCTGGAACAGTGCCATTTTTTACACCCAGAATAAAACACCTTACTCGCCTTTGATATGAACCAAAATCAGCAGAATTAAGCAATGACGCTCTGCAGGAATAGCCCAGGCTCTCCAATTGCCTGAAAATTTCTTGAATAACCCCACCGGGCTTTCCGTTTTGATCTCTAGCGGTAACAATACCTCGAACATTTTCAAACAAAAAAACCTTCGGCTTTACCTCTGAGATTGCACGGCAGAACTGATAAACCAGGTTCCCACGGTTGTCTAAGATGCTTAACTGCTTACCTGAACTTGAAAATGACTGGCATGGCGGGCCACCAATAACACAGTCAATATTTTTAAACTTTGAAAAATCTACATTAGCAATATCATCATTAATTATTTCCGTACCCTGAAAGTAGCTCCTAGAATCCGCGTGAATCCAGTCTTGATTTGATTGGATGGTCTTGCAAAAAATAGGCTCGATTTCACAAGCGGCAACAATGTCAAAACCATTTCTTTCAAAACCAATATCGAGGCCACCAGCTCCAGAAAACAAACTCAAAACTTTCGGGTTTGACATTTTCCGCACCTATATTACCTTACCCAGCTGTGCCAAATTGTGTTCCCACACTATTTTAGCACCTGCTTTTTTGAGAGCGGTTAAATTAGCTTCTGAAAAAAAGCCGGCGATAACTGAGATGACCGCAACTTTTCCTAATTTGGGATTCTGTTTCCAATCGCGAACCTTATCACAACACTCCTTAACTCTCTTGTATGCGTCAACTTGCACACCTACGGCTTTTGCTTCAATCAAAAACAACTTTCCGTCACTTTTTCTTCGAACAGCAAGATCTGCCTTTTGGCTAGTAGATCCTAACACTTTTCTCTCTTTTGAATACTCACCAATCTTAATATCGGTAGCGTTGGAAATTTCGCCGGAAAATGATGATTTAACATATCCTAGATCAATAAGAGCCTTTTCAATTGCGGCT
>CAZTHA010000724.1:0-1724 GCA_964613435.1 uncultured bacterium | reverse complement strand
TGCGGGCACAATGTAATGAATATGCGGGTGAAAATCCAGCTTTCTGCTGTTGGTGTGCAAAACGCCGGTCATACCGATGTTGCCACCCAGGAATTTTTCATCACCGCCAAGCTTTTGTAATGCACTTGCCGAAGCTGCAAAAAGGCAGTTGAAAAAAACTTTCTGATTATGCCAGGCCAGTTTTCGCAAAGCTGCCGGAACCGTAAAAGTGACCAGAAAATACTTAACCGGCAGCAGCTTGTTCTGCTGCCGGTTAAGCCACACACTGGTTTCATGATTCTGACAAGTCGGGCAGTTGCGATTACCACAGGATTGGGCTCGCCATTCAAAGCATCCGCAATCCGGGCACTGCACAATGATCTCGCCGGCATCTGGGGTGCGACAGCGAAGAATTGCACTTATTGCCCGGTTCTGCGAGGGCAACAGACGGTTTCCGTATTTCTGTTCAAATGACGGTTTATATTGTTGCAGAAGATCGGATAGCTTTATCATTTTTCGCCAAAGCTCAAACGGATGCGATTGACAAGGTTGTTGACTTCTTTCACCCGGTTCTGGGCAGATACTTCGCTGATTTTCGTATAAAGCAGGGTTGTTTTCGGATCTTCATGGCCAAGAAGTTCTTGAATAAGTCTCAGCTGAACTCCAGACTCGACAAGGTGAGTCGCAAAACTGTGTCTGAGAGAGTGAACCGTGATTCTTTTGTTGATGCCGCAATCTTTCAGAGCGCCTTTCAATGCCTGCTGCGGACCGGCATAATGCATGTGCCCGGTGGTTAATTTTATGGTCTCAGCGCTACCGCGCTGATTGGGAAACAGCATTGTCGGGTTCCGGTGAGTTTTCCAGTAAAACCGCAGCGCTTTAAGCGTTGCCATTGGCAACGGCACCAGCCTGTCTTTGCGGCCTTTTGCGTTGCGAATATGAACCTGCATTTTCTCGCTGTCAATATCTGAAACTTTCAGTGAAAGGCACTCGCCGAGCCTCATGCCCATGCTGTAAAGGGCAAAGAGAAAAATCCGGTAGCGCACTTCTCTTACAGCATTGAGAACCCTTTCAGTCTCGGCAACCGTTAGCACATCCGGAATAGGCCTGATCTGGGGTGGTTTAACAATGTCTACCCACTTCCATTTCTTGTTCAGGACGTGCTTCCAGAAAAACTGCAGGCCACATCGGTCAGCTCTGACAGTGCTCCAGGATCGAATATTGATGAAATGATCAAAATAGTCTTTTAAATCCTGTTTGCTCAACTCATCCGGGCAGCGGCCAAAATAACGAGCAATGCGGGTGATGGCTCTGCTGTATGTGTCGACAGTTACATCGCTCATACCTTGTCTTTTCAGCGCCTTGACCATACTCTGGTAAAGCTGGTCGAGTTTTTCCTGTTGTTGTGGTAGCATAAAAATAGTCTCCTCGTTCGTGTTCTGTCAGGGCTCAAACCCCGGCAATCGAGGAGTTTACACAACAAAAGAAACCGGAGGGGAAACCAGATGCCACAGATTTCGCAGAAATCAGACTCTATTTCCTCTGCTGCCGCGCCAGCGGCTGAGTTCAACAAGCGCGTCGACACGGAACGTCGAAGCTGTCACAAAAAGTTGCGAAAATTCCGCAACTTTTGCGCCAGCTCCGATTCCCTCGCTTGCCGATGGCGCCGCTCGGCGTCCGGTCACGACATGCGTTATGCAAAAATGAAAATGAAAAAAGCAAAAGAAACAGCTCATGATTGAGGG
>CAZTHA010000723.1:0-1736 GCA_964613435.1 uncultured bacterium | reverse complement strand
CAAAAAGAGCGGTTGGACAAGAGAAGACAATCTTTCATTTTAACGGATCGATCTTAAGCCGTAGCATCAATGAAAGATGAATTCGCACCCATTGAAATAGGTCGTCCCCTCGCCTGTTCTTTTGCATATCTGCTGGTTACAATTGCAATCTGCAAATATTCAGGCATGGAAATGCTGCAAGATGTCCCGCTGACATTTTTCTTCTGCTTTCTAACCGTGATCTTGCCGGTGCCTTTTTTACTTGCCGGTTTCAAGATAGTCGATCTGATCTGCAACTTTTTCAACTCTTCAAATCCTCCGCTCTGGCCGCAATTCAATGCCGAACAAGAGGCAAAACCCCGCATCCACACATGGCTTAAGGCCTGCTATAATCTTAGTCGACATGCCTTGCGCCTTTTTTTGTTTGCTGTCCCCATTTTGATCGTTTTTTACTGTTACAGCCACCTGAAGGCTCTGATCCCGATGTTGAAATTCACGAATTCCTGGGATCAGTTCTTCTGGGATCTTGACAACAAAATCATCCCAGGAATAACTCCTTTGCCGTGATTTTCCTGGCTGGTTTATCCGCCCGCAGAGAAATTTTTACAGGTCTCGTATCATTCGTTATCTTTCTTTTATTCAGTGGTTTTAACCGGCCTGTATTTCAACCGCAACTTCAAATTGTTGCGATCGACGATATTAGCGCTAATATTCAGTTACTTTTCCGCCAATATTCTATATTTTGTTTTTCCCTGTGATGGCCCGGT
The DNA here is from genome assembly GCA_964613435.1 of uncultured bacterium. Lineage (GTDB taxonomy): Bacteria > Muiribacteriota > Ozemobacteria > Ozemobacterales > Ozemobacteraceae > DYKG01. The sequence goes on along the minus strand of CAZTHA010000723.1, from coordinate 990 downwards.
CTTCTTCAGACCGGAATATTTCTCAATCGACCCCAATTCGCCGATTGGGCTATCACAGCAATGGCTGCTTTATCGCAGAGAACTTGCATGCGCCGATATTTCAGCATACAGGGTTCAGTATTTCAATGGCATAGCCGGGTTTCCCTCGATGCACATCGCTCAAACCCTTATTTTACTTTGGGCGATAAAGAGAGGCCTGCCGAGAATTTTCTCTCTCTCAGTTGTATATGAGCTGCTTCTTCTTATCAGCACATTGTTCTTCGGCTGGCATTATCTAGCAGACGATCTCGCCGGAATACTCGTGGCTTATCTCGCAGTAAAAGCTTCGATAATGTTTGAAAAAGAAAAGACAGAGCCAGAGGATTTGCCGACCACTGATTTCGAAAAGATGGCTGAAGATTGCGACAAACCCTTCCCAGATGAACTTGAACCGGCAAAGATAATGATAACCGAAAAAGACCCAAACGACTAATCTGCGCTATTTATTATCAAAAACCAGACGGGAAAAAGGTTGGCGGAATCTAAAATCACGGGCAACTGCCTCGGCGGTATCCTGCACCATCGACACCGAAACTTTCCCGCTTCTAAAGCGAAATTTATCAATAACATTAAGACCCTGCGGGTTACAAACAATGAAAAATTTCCCTGAAAAGCGGCTCCGATCAGCAGCAACGCAGGTGATTTCGTATCTGCCACGCAACTTTCGTGTCTTCAAAGTCAAAGGGCGTCCGGCTACATTTAACAAGCCATTCATCGTTTCGGGATTCTGCATATTTCTTCGCACATAATCCCATAGACAAACCAGCTGTTTAACTTCAAGACAGCGCTGACCGCGAACGCCTTCAAATTCCGCATAAAGCTCTCGCTGCAATTGCAGGCCGTCGTTATTGTAGCCAATAACAAGATTGGTGCGAAATGCAAAGATTTCTTTTCTCTTTTCTGGGTTTTCGGCACAAACATGGGCAATTACCTGGCTTTGCCCAGGGGCTA
>CAZTHA010000722.1:0-1738 GCA_964613435.1 uncultured bacterium | reverse complement strand
GCAGAGAAATAATGCCAGAGCCTCAAGAAAAATTCCGAGGTTGTGCCTTCGATAAAAATGGTCTTTAGCAATTGCGCCGCAACCCTTTTCAAAGCACTGCTTTTGCCGGCCGGTCCTTTACCGGTGCCGGCTTCGATGTTCTGTTTCCTGAAAATAATCCCCGATGGGACTTTAGTGATCTTCAAGCCTTCTTTCTTCTCTATTTCGCCGTAATCAAAGTTATTATCAGGGATAACCACATCTACCAGATAGCCGCGCCGACCAAATTCCCTGGCCAGTTCGAAGGCCCTGAAAGCCCGAGGTGAAATTTCCGGATGGAAAAAATAGCTTACGATAAGAATTCGCCTGGTGTCGTGTCGCTGCTTATCTGCCACGGTTTTTGCTCCAGGCTTTGATTTCTGCGACTATCTTTTCGCCGGCCCGACCATCGCCATAAAAATTTTCTCTGACAAGTCCGCCGATGTCTTTCTGCAGCATCGTCTCAACTGATTTGACGATGGTTTTCTCGTCGAGCCCGGCGATAAGGTTCCAGCCAGACTCAACCAGTTCGACCCACTCGGTTTCTGTGCGCATGGTTACACACAAAACCCCATGGAAATAGGCTTCCTTCTGAACCCCGCCCGAGTCGGTGAGAATAAGCCGCGAATTCTTTTCAGCGCAGACCATCTGCAGATAGCTCAATGGTTCAACTATTTTTAGCGCAGGTGCTTCTTTTATTTTTTCATCTAAACCCAATTCGGCGATTTTTTTGCGCGTGCGCGGATGTACTGGCCAGATTACCGGCAAATGACTATTGCTGATCGCCTTTAGTGCTTCAATTAAACCGGTCAGGGTTGCCTGTTCGTCAGTGCTTTCGGCGCGGTGAATCGTGGCTAAAATGTAGCTGCCGCCCTTCAACTGATTCTCTTCCAACCAGCTGTCGTCAGCGATATTACCGTAATACTGAGCTGCGTCACACATTACATCACCACTTTGAAACACCCCTGATCCGATTCTTGGGTCCGGAATCCCCTCGCGGCCGAGATTCTCTACCGCTTCCCTTGTCGGGCAAAAAAGCAGCTCTGATAGCTGATCGGTAATGATACGGTTGATTTCTTCCGGCATTCTGCGGTTGAACGAGCGTAGCCCGGCCTCGACATGGGCGATTGGAATATGCAGCTTGGCTGCGGTCAAGGAACCGGCCAGAGTGGAATTGGTGTCACCGTAAACCAGAATCAGGTCCGGTTTTTGCTGTAAGAAAAGCTCTTCAAGTCTGATCATCATTTCGCCGGTCTGGCGCCCATGGCTTAATGAACCGATTTCAAGATTTACATCAGGCTTGGGAATCTGCAACTCATCAAAAAAAACCGCCGACATATTGTGGTCGTAATGTTGCCCGGTATGCACGATAAACTCTTCGATTTCCGGTGAAGAGCTGTGGTTGCTTTCTTTTATGGCGCGGCTTACTACCGCTGCTTTAATAAATTGTGGCCTGGCGCCGACTACGGTCAATAATTTCATGCGTACTTTTCATTCTGTGGTTTTGTTTTGAGCATCGGTCGATATAACTTTATTTTACTTTATTTACAACAAACTATGGCAAAATAAAAACCTAAAGTTGCAGTTCATGGTATATTTAATCAAGCCCCAGGCTTGGAGGAGAAGAAATGAAAAAATCCGTTCTGCTATTGATGATGCTGCATCTCGCCATTGCATCAACCGGATTTGCCGCCGAAATTATTTTTTCCGGCCAGCGCGA
>CAZTHA010000721.1:0-1745 GCA_964613435.1 uncultured bacterium | reverse complement strand
TTGAAAGCTGGCTTGCCAACCGCCCGGCGGCCAGAAAAGCCGAGGTTTGATACAAAATGTTTATTTTAAAATTACTGGGTTTCAATCCTGGCCCGATTCGCGCCATAGACAAGATCGCAATTCATCTTGGCTGGGGTTGGGCCGGTCTGATTCTGGCTCTGTTGGCAATGCTTCCTCTCGTCTGGTGGTCATACCGCTGTGAAGGAAAAAGTGTGCCGGCAAAAATGCGGCGCCGGCTACTGCTGCTGCGCCTGAGCTGGACAATTCTGCTGGCGATACTTCTTACCGGACCGATTCTGGTTATTTCCGGCTGGATTCCGCAAAAAAACCGGCTGGCGGTGCTGCTCGACACTTCCAGGAGCATGGGCATAAAATTTCAGGGCGAAAGTCGTATCGAGCGTGTCAAAAAACTTTTTGCCGGCGGCTTTCTCAATAAAATTGCCGATAAAACCGGCATTTTTCCAGAAGTTTTTAGCTTTGCCGACAACGTTTCTCCCCTTTCGCGCCAGGAAATTGACCAGTTCAGCATTACAGCCGACGGTAACCAGACCGATATCAGCGGCGCTGTTCGTAACGTCGCGGGCAACCTTGGTGAAGGCAGTCTGCTTGGCCTGATCATGCTCACCGATGGTGTCAGCACCAGCGGCGAAAACCCGCTCACCGCGTTGAGCAACATGCGAACTCCGGTTTATTTTATCGCCCCCGGCGCAGATGGCGAATCCACCGATCTGGCTCTGCATCTGCCGAGGCCGCCGGCGCTTGGCTACCTGAATTCCAGCGTCAGGGTCAGGGGCGAAGTCAGTCTGCACAGACTTGCCACGCAGTCTGTAGAAATAAAGGTGCTGCGTGATGGCGAGCCATTCGCGACTGCCGTGGCCACCTTTTCTGAAGATGCCGGTCGTGCGCCTTTTGCGTTTACCATTCCGTGCGATACCGAAGGTAACTTTCGTTTTGAGCTCAGCATACCGGGAGTCGCCGATGAACTGACCGCTGACAACAATACCGCCGGGTTTCTGCTGAAAGTGGTGCGCGAAAGACTGAATGTTCTGGCCGTCAGTGGCCACCCCAACTGGGATATGAAATTCATCGGCAATGCTCTGGCGATAGATCCGAATGCCCACATGGTTCACTGGTTGAGAATTCGCGATGACCGCTGGGTATGTTCTCGTGACCTGCAGCCTGAAAGAGCCGTCAATGTGCCGCAGTTTGCCGAAGACCTCAAAAATGCCGATGTTTTGGTGCTCAACGGGGTTTCTCACCGGTTTTTGCAGGCGCTTGAAGGCGAAATAATCAGAAGGCTGGAAGCCGGCAGTCTTGGTATGCTGGTTTTGCCTGCGAATAGAAGCTTTGCCGAACTTGGCTACACTGGAACAGCTATCGAAGCCAGATTGCCGGTGGTGCCGGGGCGCGAGCTGTGGCGCGGTAATCCGGGTAACATGGTTCTGCCATCGACCGAAACGCCTTATAACTTTTTGCGGCTGGTCGATGACCCGGTGCAGAACGTCGAATTTTTTGCAACTTTGCCTAAATTCGATGGTCTATATGAATATGACAGCATAAAACCGGGTTCTGAAATACTTTTGAATTCGACAGTGCGCGGCAGCTCGGATCTTTTGCCGTTTATGTTGCAGTGCCGGGCTGGTCAGGGCCACATCATCATGTTTACCGGTGGGCCCTTGTGGCCAAACGGTTTCAGGCTTGTGCCCACCGACCGGGGCTTTTCACCTTTCTCGGCCATGCTGGTG
>CAZTHA010000720.1:0-1746 GCA_964613435.1 uncultured bacterium | reverse complement strand
TGATCGCCTCCTTGGGCATGCCGAAAACCACGCATGACTCCTCGTTCTGGGCCAGGGTATAGGCCCCGGACTCCTTCATTTCCAGCAGCCCTGCGGCGCCGTCATTACCCATGCCCGTGCAGATTATCCCCACTGCCGAGTCAGAGGCATACTTGCTCACTGAACGGAAGAGCACATCAACAGAGGGCTTGTGCCTGTTTACAGGAGGGCCGTCGTTAATCTCCACCCAGTAGCCGTTCCTGTCGGACTTGAGAAGCATATGCTTACCTCCCGGAGCAATGAGGGCTATATCAGTGAGCAGCCTGTCTCCGTTCTTTGCCTCTTTAACAAGGAGCTTTGACCTGGTATTAACGCGGTTTGCGAATGCCTCGGTAAACTTCTCCGGCATGTGCTGCGTAATGACTATTCCCGGGCATCCGTTTGGCAGAGCTGTCAGTATCTGGTCAATAACCTCAGTCCCTCCGGTGGACGCGCCTATAGCAATCACCTTATCACTGGGCTTATTTTTATTTATTCTTTCAGTTTTTGATATTATAACATCCGCGGTGTACTTCTCCTCTACAGCCACAGGCTTGTATACCCTCCGCTTCTGCGGAATTTTCGCGCTGCCTGCGGCAAGAATTTTATCCGCAAGGTCAGTGAGGAACTGAGAGGAGCTGTCGATCCGGTCAAAATCGGGCTTTCCGATGACATCACAGGCGCCCAGCTCCAGGGCCCTTACAGCTGCGGCTGTACCCTTTGACGTAAGAGAGCTCACCATTATCGCAGGTACCGGATTGGCAATCATCATCTTTTCAAGGAAGGTGAGCCCGTCCATTCCGGGCATTTCAATATCAAGTGTAATAACATCGGGGCTGAGGCTGTTAATTTTTTTAGCAGCGATATTCGCGTCAAGTGCAGTGCCTACGACCTCAATCTTACTGTACCTGGACAGCCCCTCTGTGAGAAATTTTCTCATGAGCGCAGAATCATCAATTACAAGTACCCTGATTTTCTTTATATCCATAATAATCCCCTTCACTCCAGCAGCATTCCGTCCCTGCTCAGGACAAGTTCGCTTATGTCATCTCCCTTAAACTTTCTGAGGTAGACCTTCCCGGAATGTACATCAAAAATAATTTTCCTGGTATAATCGGCGCCGACGTCCATGGCGGTTATTGGAATATCCTCCATCTCCATCATCAGCCTGGCCACCCTGACATTATCCGCCGGTATCATAGTCTTTTTTTTCATGCTTGCTATGCTTTTTAAAATATTTCCCCCTCCGAATATTTTTGCAGTCAGCCCCGCCCTGCTGGCCCCTAGGCGCAGCATCTCCTTCATAATAAGATTGATTGAAGCGATGCCGTACTTTGTCGAATCACCGTCTCCCCAGCTGCTCTTTGACAGACGGCCGGGAAGCATATAATGGTTCATTGCGCCGATCCGGTTCACATCGTCATGAAGACAAACTGCAACGCATGACCCGAGCAGAGTACCTATAAGTTCATCCTCCCCCGTAGCATAATACTCACCGGGCTGAATGATATTGAGCTTTTTGCCCAGCCCATCCCTGAACTTCACATACATCTATGCTAAGACCTTTCTGTATATAGTCCTGCCCGCCAGTGAAAACCTGTCAGTAATGCTTGTTATGTTCTCCGAATGACCTATGAGCATATAGCCGTCATCCTTGAGACAATCATAAAACCTGCTGAACAGTTTTTTCTGCACGTCCCTGTCGAAATATATTATTACATTTCTGCA
>CAZTHA010000719.1:0-1750 GCA_964613435.1 uncultured bacterium | reverse complement strand
AAACGTATTGCAGGAGTCTTCCATGAGAATAGCTGTCGCAGGAACAGGGTATGTCGGCTTGTCCAATTCGGTGTTGCTGAGCCAACATCACGAGGTGGTAGCCGTTGACCTCATACAAGCCAAGGTCGATATGATCAACAAGCGTGTGTCACCCATAGTAGACGCCGAGATCAGCGAATACCTCGCGCATCATGATCTGAAATTGAAAGCAACCACCGATGGGGATAGTGCCTATCGGGATGCCGATTATGTGATCATCAGCACACCGACCAATTATGATCCAGATAGGAACTTCTTCGACACTTCCTCGGTGGAAGCGGTGATCCAGCAAGTGATAGCGGTGAACCCGTCAGCCATCATGGTGATCAAGTCCACAGTTCCCGTAGGATTCACAGCCGAGGTGAGGGAGAAGTATGGATCACAGAACATCCTTTTCAGCCCCGAGTTCCTTCGTGAGGGGCAGGCGTTGAAGGATAACCTGTATCCTTCGCGCATCATTGTCGGTTGTCCCTTGGACGATGTTCGGTTGAAGGATGCTGCACAAACGTTTGCCTCCTTGCTGGCAGAGGGAGCGATCAAGAAGGACGTGCCCATACTGATCATGAAACTCACCGAGGCCGAGGCGGTCAAGCTGTTTGCAAACACCTATCTGGCCTTGCGGGTCTCCTTCTTCAACGAGCTTGACACCTATGCGGAGGTCAGGGGTTTGGACACCAAGTCGATCATCGACGGGATCGGACTGGACCCGCGCATCGGGACTCACTACAACAACCCCTCATTCGGCTATGGCGGCTATTGTCTGCCAAAAGACACCAAGCAGTTGCTTGCCAACTACGATGATGTTCCCAACAACCTGATCCAGGCGATTGTCGATGGGAATCGGACCAGGAAAGACCATATCTCAGATATGATTCTTAAAAGGAATCCGAAAACAGTTGGTATCTATCGCCTTACCATGAAATCGAATTCCGATAATTTCCGGGCTTCCTCGATCCAGGGCATCATGAAAAGGATCAAAGCCAAAGGCATCGAAGTCATCGTCTATGAACCGACACTAAAAGACGAGGAATTCTTCCATTCCAAAGTAATCCGGAATCTTGAAGATTTCAAGAAACAAAGCGATGTCATCGTCTCGAACCGGATGGCCAATGAATTAACGGATGTGGAAAACAAAGTATACACGAGAGATTTGTTTAACAGAGATTGAGTTAATGAATTTATAAAGGGATTACACAACAATGTAATCCCTTTTTTTATACCAACAAAAAAACAGTTTGTTTTTTTACCCGACTTATTTATTTTTCACTTTTTTTCTGATAATATTAAATTACAAGAAACAACAATTTTACTAACGCATGCGGCTTCTTTCGAATTGAGAGCCCTTTTTTGTTTTTTATAAGAGAAAAAATAAATAAGTGGGTGATCACTTTGTTCGGAAACAGAAAAAACTTAAGGATGCGAGCGATCATTTTCGTATGCTTTGGAATATTGGTGGCGACCCTTTCCTATCTGATGATCTGTGCCAACATTAAACAATCCATCGGGAAAACAAGAGAAATAACCGAAGCTCAAGTCGATGAGTATCTTTCTCAGGCGGACAAATTCATCGAACATATGATCGATGATGTTTACTCCGATCTATTGCTTGTAGCCGAATCAGAGGAGTTCTCCCAATACCTTGAGAATCCGGTTGCTAACAAGTTAGAACTCCAACAGTTTTTCCAATCGATCGTCACCTACAATGATAATT
>CAZTHA010000718.1:0-1756 GCA_964613435.1 uncultured bacterium | reverse complement strand
TAATTCCGGGAACGGCTGAATGGGCGAAAGCGCAACGCACGGTGGTTGCCCGTGGTCTCCTCGTACCAAATGTCATCCACATCCGGTTGGCCGATGGAATACACCGAGAAATCGATGCTGACGGAGGCTTTCCCGGAAGACCCGCCAGCCAATGCCGCGTTGGAAGTTCCCGGCAGCACGAGCAGAATCAGGAACCATTGGATCTTCATGAATGGGTGCATCGGGTGTTCATGGGTGCGGAGGGTTGAGCCATCGGAATGCGACGACGCGAAACCGGCGACCGAATTTGGCATTTGCGGGGTTGAGCCCGGATGGTGCGGTGTCCGGTGGATTGGTTGGATCGAAGTATTCCGGGGATCGTTGAACCCATGCCTCGCAAAGAGCGGATGCCATGAGGACGCCCGATCCCGGATGCACTGTGTCGCCGTAGGCGCGAATGCGGAAGGTGTCTCCCCGTGTTACCATGTGGGATGCAGTGCCCCTGAGGATGTCAGCCGGAGATAGATGGGCCGGAGCGAGCCCTGAAATACCTTTGTTCATAGGGGGGACTGAAGCGATGGCTTCCCGGAGAACCGGGCTGGATGCAAAGTCCCGGATTGAATGGAACGGTCCATGTGAACGAACGCCATGCGTGATTGCGGTGGCAAGTGCGTGAAGGTCCCCGTAGGGATTGTGGGAATCCGGTTGGCGGTCGAGAATCCGGAGTCCCTGGCTCCAAACCGCCATGGGGTTTGCGTTTCCGCTGGTCGAATCAAATAGACCGGAGTCGCACCGTTGATCCTTCATGGAGGGCAGGGCAAAGGGCAATCTAGAAAAAACAGAAGGAATGCATTGGGGAGAGGGCGGTTGTTCGAGATCAATTTGTGCGTTTGGGGCCAAGGATTGATGCAGGAAAACAGCCCATGCCAAGGGATCCGTTGAGTTTATGTTAAACCCTCCCCGGATGAAAAAACGGGCGGCTCCGTTTGAGCCGGTGATGGCTTCGATTTGGGGGTAGATCCCATCGGCACCCGGTATTGGCACGGCGCCGGGGTTGCTCAGTTGTCCCGGACTGATTTGATCCACAGTCCAGGATGTGGGGTCGGTATCCCAGCCCGAACCGGCTAGCAAATTACCGCTGAAAACGTATCGGTCGAATACGTCGTTCCATTTTCCGGCCTCCGGGCAACCAATGGAGGGGTATGGTTTGCCATGGAGAATGAGGGATGAAAACACACTTGGACTGATCGGCTCGACGACTGGAAGCTCGCTCAGGGTAATTACGGGACGGTCCGGAGGATGATCGTTGGATTCTCCCGGCATGTCCCAGAAGAGCGGGTCCAAACTGGAAAAGACATCCTTCTCCTGTTGCGCTAGAACCGGGTCCGATGTGATGGAATAGAGGTCCCGGATCTCCGGGTTACTGAAATCGATTTCTGGATCCTGCGGGTGAATGAGTTTGGAGAGGCGGTCAAGGCTCTCCGGATCATCTTTGAGGCGGAAATAGTAGGCGAAACGGTAGTTGTCGATGGTGTAGTCGGCACTGCGGTGCAAGCAGTATTGTGAGCCGGAAAGCTCGAGTCGGATGGGCCCGAAGGGAATGTTTTTCAAGCGCAGCATTACCCCATGGCGAGCCTTGTAGGCATCTGGTGTTTCTTCCGCTTCGATTTCTCCGGCGTAGGGAACGACCTCCAGGGTCACGGCATCGGCTGGTGTAAGGCTGCGGACGGAGATCGTGTCATCTGCTGCGATGGTGAGTGGGGTGGTGGAATCATTG
>CAZTHA010000717.1:0-1757 GCA_964613435.1 uncultured bacterium | reverse complement strand
GCACCTGATTACAGCCGAAGCAATAACTTTGATTGACAGCGGGTTTGTATGATATGGGTTTGTTATATTTGTTTAAAATTCTCTGGAGAAACGACGCTGATATTTGCAGCCAACTTATAAGAAAGTGTGTTGGGGATAACTATCCAGAGGTGGTCGAGATCGAGATCTTCAATTGCGCTTCGCATTGACTTAGAAACTTTAGGCGTCGAGGTATATTTGAACTCAACTCCATAATTTTTACCGTTGCTGATAAAGAAAAGGTCAATTTCAGCGCCGCCATGAGTTCCCCAAAAAAACAGTTGAGAATTACTTTTTTCGATAATTCCTGCAATCTGTTCAAGAGCAAATCCCTCCCACGAGGCGCCAATTTTAGGATTTGAAGAAAGCTCATCAAAACTGGCAATTCCTATCAAAGAGTGAAACACGCCGCTATCTCGCAAGTAAACCTTTGGGCTTTTCACCTGACGCTTTGAAGAATTGCTGAACCAGGGCTGAAGTAACCGAACCATAAAAGTTCCAGTAAGGATATCGATGTATTTTCGCGCTGTAACATCGGAAATACCGAAAGAACGACCAAGCTCTGAATAATTCAAAACCTGCCCATGATAATGGGCCAACATCATCCAGAAACGTCTTAAAGTTGTGGCGGGAATGTTTATTCCCAACTGAGGGATATCCTGTTCGAGAAAAGTAGTGATGTAGTTTTCCCGCCATAAAGCACCATCTTCATTGGAATCAGCGAGATAGGCCCGGGGAAACCCCCCTCTCACCCATAGTTTCTGCCAGTCGTTTTTTCGAATTTCACTCAGGGAAAAGCCATTCAATTCAAGGAATCCGATTCTTCCGGCAAGAGATTCACTACCCTGACTGATCAATTTGCGCGACGCACTGCCAAGCAAAAGATATTTTTGATCGGTTCGATTATCCACAAGATATCTTAGCAATGGAAAAAGTTCAGGCATTCTCTGCACTTCATCGATGACAATCATGCCACTCAAGCTTTCAAGGAAAAGTTGAGGTTCGAAGAATTTTGTCGCGTCTCTAGGGTTTTCAAGATCAAAAAAATGATCTGCCTTTACTTCTTTTGCGATGGTTGTTTTTCCGCATTGCCTTGGCCCAAGTATAGCTGTGACCGGAAAAACGCTTAGCATTCTTTTGAGTTTCTGTAAAAACCCGGTTCTTTTTATCATAGCTTTCTCCTGGATTCAGGATAGCAGTTTTCCTTGAAATTTCAAAGCGCTAATTCGAATTTTCAAGGATTTTCTTGGTAATTTTTCTTTTGCTATTTTTTTTTCCGAAATTTCACCACCGTTCGCCGTGGTATTCAACCATATCTTCAAGAAAGCCCATGACCGACTGATTCAGATTCCTACTATCGATGTATTCGCAGAGAAGAGAGAGTTTCTCTTCCGTCGTGCCCGCACACATTGAGGCCAACTCGTCAGCAGATAATCTTTCCGGCATTTCGACATCGATTTCGGCCTGGATTTTCCTGGCGATAAATTCTCTTAGATCATCGTTTGATAACATTTGTGCATGATGAGAATCGAGAAACTCACAAATCAGCTCATACCCTCTGCCATAACCCACCCAATTCGCTCTGGCACAGCAATCAACCACAAAATCCATCATTGGTCCACGCATATTCACTGTCTCCTCTTTTTTAATACCCATGGCTTAGAATAAAGCCATGGGCGGCAAGGCAAATCAGTCGTCCTGAAGCTCTGACATGATCATCCATACCTTACCATAGGCAC
>CAZTHA010000716.1:0-1757 GCA_964613435.1 uncultured bacterium | reverse complement strand
TGGCCTTAAAGCGGCAGAAACCATTACCAAGGACTTCCCCAACGTCCAGACGGTGATCATGTCTATTCAAAGCGAGCAGGAATATTTTCGCCGGGCGATGAAAGCCGGGGCAAAAGATTTCCTGGTCAAGCCTTTCTCGACCAATGATCTGGTCGACACGATTCAAAACGTTTTCAACCGCTGGATAAAAGACCGTCCAGAGCTGATGCAGGAAGACCAGAAAGCCGATATCGTCACTTTCTTCTCGACCAAGGGCGGTGTCGGTAGAACGACCCTGGCGGTCAATCTGGCAGTAAACCTTGCCAGTCGCGGCAAACAGGTATTGCTTGTCGATGCCTCGCTCCAGTTCGGTGACGTGGCCATTACGTTGAACCAGCCGGTAAAACGCTCGATTTCCAATCTTATCGAAGCCGAAGAAATTACCATCGGCGAGATTGAAAAGAATCTGGTAAAGCATGAATCCGGCCTCGATCTGCTTCTTGCGCCCAAGGAACCGGCAATGGCCGAAGCCATCAAAAGCGAGCACCTGATCAGCATTATTGAGCATGCCCGACATTCATATCATTACATTGTCTTCGACCTGCCGCCGAGCATTACCGAAAAAGAGCTGACCATTCTCGACAAAAGCGATCTGGTTCTACTGGTCGCAACCCTCGAAATCAGTTCTCTGAAAAACACCAAGCTCTGCCTGAAAACCTTTTCCGATATCAACTTCGATATGGCCAAAATAAAGCTGATCCTCAACAAGGAAATACCCAACGTTGGCATTGGCAAGGCTGATCTCGAAGCTGGCCTTTCCATTCCGGTTTACGCAACCGTACCCATGGAATCGGAAATCGCTCAACGCTCGCTTAATCACGGCGAAGCTTTTGTGGCTAAAGCGCCCAACAGCGCCATCGCCAAATCGATTATCGGCATGGCCGATCGTATTCTCGGCCCCAAGGATGGGGCAGCTGCCGACACCGGCAAAAGTGCAATTCTTAAAATTAAAGATCTTCTCTTTGGTTCATAAATTCTGGAGGTAAATAATGGGTGGTCTGCTTTCACGTCTAAATGAAGAAAAAAAATCTTCCGAAAAATCCGGTATTCTTGAAGTCACTTCAACCCGCGAAATTACCGGTTTTGAAAGGCTGAAAGAAAAGGTTCATACCAAACTGATCGACGACATGCCCCAGTCGATCATGGCAGAAACCAACATGGACAAGAAACGCTCGCTGCTGCGCGAACGAATTCTTGCCGTCGTCGCCGAAGAAAGCCCTAAAGTAAACATTACTTTATCGCAGCGAGAAATTGACAGCCTTTCACAAACGCTACTCGACGACATGATCGGGTTTGGCCCGATTCAACCGTTGCTCGATGAAGAAGACATTTCAGAAGTAATGGTCAACGGACCATTTCAGATTTATTTTGAAAAAAAGGGCAAGCTGACCCTCTCAGAGATCAAATTCAAAGATAACGACCACGTGATGCGAATTATCGAACGAATCGTCGCTCCCATCGGCCGCCGTATCGATGAATCGGTTCCTTACGTTGACGCCCGTCTCCCCGACGGATCCCGCGTTAATGCCATCATCCCGCCGCTGGCACTGAATGGTCCGACTATCACCATTCGTAAATTCAAAAAAGAAGCACTGGGCATTGCCGATCTGGTTAAATTCGGCACCCTGACCCAGGAAATGGCCGAATTTATCGAAGCCTGTATCAAGGTGCGTCTTAACATCGTCGTATCCGGTGGTACCGGTTCCGGTAAAACAACG
>CAZTHA010000715.1:0-1763 GCA_964613435.1 uncultured bacterium | reverse complement strand
CTTGCTTACGCAACACCCGCGCCCGTCTCGTTTTTCCGGTCACGACTGGCGTTAACGCGAAAATTTTAAACTATCGACAAGGCTTATCAATTCAAAGTATGTTTGAGCCCAAACGACTCTAAAGAAAAACTGAAAATTTTGAAAGGATTAAAAAGTGGCAGAGAACTTTCTCAAAGTGATGGATTTTGGAAACGAGGCTGGTGATGATGTCGATTCCGAAGAGTTAGAATCCTATTTTGTTAAACAAGAGCTATTTAAGGATTTTGAAAACCCAAGATGTAAATTTCAAATTGCACTAGCCAAAAAAGGGGTGGGAAAATCAGCACTACTTCAATGGCTTGCCGATAATTTTTCAAAGGCTGAGGATGCATTAGTTATTAAATGCAGAGGAGCAGATATAACTAGAAGTTGCTTCAACCTTTCGAATAAAATTGAAAATCCAAATGAATATATTAGGGATTGGATGACAAGAATTTGCGCAATTATAAACAGAAAAATTGCTCAAAAAATAGGCTTTGCCGGAACAGATGATAAAATTACACTTGTAGAAGATGCTGAATTAAATGGTTTTAAAGATAAAAATTTGGTTGGATGTCTTATTTCAAGATTTACAAAGCTTCTTGATAAAATTGCTCCAGAAAAGAAAGATGTTAAAAATCACCATGAAATTCTAAAACGATTAAAGTATCAAAAGGTTTATCTGCTAATAGACGATCTGGATGCTACATTCCAAAATACTGAACGAGAACGCCTTGAAGTCAGCACATTTTTTTCTGCATGTCGTTATCTTTTGCAAGATATTGCCGGTCTTTATGTACGAGTAACATTACGTAGTGACGTTTGGCCAATAATTCGAAAATATGATGAATCATTAGATAAAGTTGAACAATACACAAAAGAGATTGTCTGGGAACAAAACGATTTTCGCGAATTTCTTTTTAAGAGAATCCATGCTCAACTCATCAAAGGTTCTTTTTCTAATTTATGCAAAACAGATGGTGAGCTAGAAGAAGAATTTCACGAAAGAATCATATCAACAATATTTGAGAGGAAACTCCATTGGGGTAAAAAAGATTCTTGGACCCACAACGTCATCCATACTCTTTCTTATAAAAGACCACGGTGGGGTATTCAACTTTGCAAATTAGCTCAAAAGAACTGCCTTCGAGATCGAAGAAGTAAAATTTGCAAAGTCGACATCGATGCCGTATGGGGAGAATATGGTTCAAAAAGAATTAAAGACTTGGTGTCAGAACATAAACACCAATGTGCAAATTTAGTAGAATTGCTCAATGCTTTTCGCGGGGAAGATAGAAGGTTAACCAGAGATGAGCTTCTATCAATCATAAAAAACAAAATTATCAACCACCTAGATACTTTTATTGAGGGCAAGAATCAAAATGGCCCCATTGAGATTGCACACTTTCTTTTCAGAATCGGTTTTATTGTTGCGAGATCAGAGGCGGAGGATGAAGTTGGCGACGGTTATGGGCATTATGATTTTGAATCTCAATCAGACTTTCTTTGCGACAGAACGAGCAATGACTTTAATGTCCTTTGGGAGATCCACCCATGCTATAGGCAAGCTTTGGATATAAAAAAAATGAATAAGTCACAAAGAGCAAAAAAAGGAATCCCTGCGTATTAAAGAGCCGATACATCCAGAATGAAAACGAATTATTTTTAAAATTCAGAAGCGTTAACAAGTGCGTCGACACGGAACGTCGATGCTGGTCAAAAAAGTTGCGAAAAATCGGCAACTT
>CAZTHA010000714.1:0-1768 GCA_964613435.1 uncultured bacterium | reverse complement strand
GCAATGAATCTGGTTTGCGCAAGAAGTTCTTCGATACGACCCAGCATTTTATCGATTTCCACCCTCTTGAGCTCCTCACCGTTTTCGATCCACCATGTATGATAACCAGGCTTTTCAACGACAAGATTGATGCCCATTCTTGTTTCAGCCTCTGTTTCAATCAATTCACAGGCAATTCCCTGTTGTTGCAAGCCTGAGCGAATCTTTTCGCCATTGCTGCCCCCGGCAAAACTAAGGGCAAGAGCGGGCCGACCAAGTGTTTTAAGCATTCTTGCAACGTTTATCCCCTTCCCGCCAACGGTATAGGGAATCTGCCTGACGCGTTTTCCGCCCGGGTCAGGAATCTGCTGGCTATGCAGAACAAAATCGAGAAGAGGATTTGGAGTAATTGTGACAATCATATCGATATAACAACCGGTTTACTAAAATACCGAATTAAAGTATCATCTTGCCATGGAAAAGAAAACAATTAATTTGCTGTTGTTCCACGGTTCCGCCCGGGCCAATGCCCTTGAATCAGCCGCTGGGTTTACGAAAAAGCTCCGCGAGCAAAGCGGAAAAGCTGTTGATTGCTGCTTTCTCAGAGGTCAGCAACCCACCCTGGAGATGGCATTGTCATCGGCTCTTAATGATGGCTGCAGCAAAATTCGGCTCATTCAGCTTTTTTTGCTGCCGGGATCACATGTTGACCAGGACATACCCGGCATTGTCGATGAGTTCAGGCAAAAGCATCCTGCAATTGAAATTGAATCGTTTCCCTGCCTGGTCGAGCTCGACGGCTTCGCTTCAATGCTGGTAAAATTACTTAACTAACCATGAGTAGCAAGGGTCTCAAAAAAAAGGCGTTTTTTTCGATTATCGTTGCCATATTTCTGATTGCTGGCGGTTGTTTTGGCTTTTATCTCGGCTGGAAACAGGTCAAAGCGCCGGTCTTGCTTGCCCTGACCTTTCACGGCGTCACCGATTCCCCCACCCTTCCCTGGGAAATCCGCTACGAGGAGCTCGACAGAATAATAAGCCAACTTAAACGTCATGACTTTAATGCTCTTTCGCCAGCCGAATTTGAGCAGAAAGTCAAAATGCGAAGCAACACCGGTCGAAATTTTCTGATTACATTTGACGACGGGCTGAAAACTTCAGCCGAGGCCATCAAAAAGCTATTTAGTGAAAAGTCGATCTGCTCAGCCTTCTTTATCATTACCGATGAAATTGGCAAAGAAAACTATGTGGATATTGAAACTCTCAAAGATCTGCAGAATAATTACGGCTGTAAAATCGGCTTACATGGCAAGCGTCATTACGAAGTTACAAAAATTATGGCTGAAAACGGTGATCTTGTTGAAGAACTCGAACAGGCAAGAGCTTACCTGGCCGATGCTCTAAATTCATCAATAAACTGGTATGCTTTCCCCTTCGGCGAATACAATGCTTCGGCGGTCGCTGCAATTGCATCAACAAGCCTTGAGCTTTGTTTTACCGTGGATGGCTTTGAAATAGACCCGGACGCCGATTTTAAATTGCTGCCACGGGTAATGTATCTGCGTGGCGGAATTGCGGCAGGGGCACCGGATCCGCTCGACTGGGCACCGCCCAAGCTTGCCAGAACCGGCTCTTTGACGATCACCCTGGCATGCCTGGTAATTTTCATAAGCCTTAGCTGGATCGTCAGAGCCAGAAATCTTCTCCGGGCGCTTCAAGCCCAGAAAAACATGGAGAAGGAAAAGGCAGAGTAGCCTGTAAGCCGGGTTCTGTACCCCCTGAGGGGTGT
>CAZTHA010000713.1:0-1769 GCA_964613435.1 uncultured bacterium | reverse complement strand
AAAGAATGTAAAACAGAAGTAGAATGGAAACTGCTTGGCAAAAAGTCCCTGCGGGGCAAATCTCAGGAAATAAGTCTTTATACGCTGATCAAAAGCGGGAGGGTATAAGATGAACATCAGAACCGCACTGGTTATTTTTCTGCTTTTTTGGGCAAACACGACTTTTGCCGCAATGGACGTGGCAATGGTCGTTTCGGGCACTGCCACCGCTCAACTTGAAAACGATACATGGAAAGTGCAGATTGCCGAAATGCTGCCGGAAAACGTCGTTCTGAACGTCGCTGCCGACAGCCTGCTCAAACTGATGCACCTCGCCAACAACAAGGAATATGAAATCCCGGCAAATGCAACCGTTAAGGTTACCGCAGAGTCAATCGAAGGCACTGGTGTTGAAGGGCAAACCATCAACATCGCCACCGGGAAAATACTGGTTGATGCGAGTATGCAACAGCAGACCGGAGCGGCTTACGGTGACCGGCACATTCTGTTGCGCGCCAAGAAAAAGGATGATTATTCAAACAAGATTGCCAGAGAAATCAACAAAGACTTCAGGATCGGCGATTCAGGTTTTGATGACATAACCAAAGGCGGATCAGAAGAAAAACTACAGGAAGCCCCTGAAAGTTCATTGCCTCCCAGCACCCAGCCAGCTCCTTCCCAGGACAATCTTTTCACTTCAACTGTTACCCAACCCGCTGGGCTAGAAGAGGAAGAAGAAGCTGACGACCACCATGCTCAGCTGCCAAAAAGCCTGTATTTTGCAGTACCGCAAGAAATGTATGAAAGCTTTGCCAAACCCGGGGCCGACTTCACTTTCTCGAATGAGCATCAGGTATCCGTGCTGAGCATCGAGAAAAAGAACGGATGGGTGGTCTTCACCTGCGAAAGCCCCAAAAGCGACATCGACAGTTTTGAGGGCCGATTTTTGACTTCTTCCGGCGAATATGTTGTGGCTTTGCTCAATCAGCCAAAGCTCGAATGCAAATTTTCGGTAGCGATGACTCTGGAAAAACAGGGCCGACTCTGCCAGGCTTCGGCAATGTGGCTCAAGCTTGCCGAAAAGTTTTTCCTGAGCGAAGAGGTATTGAATCTACACCTGGAACGGCTGAAAAAGAAAATAACCGGCAACTGAAAATAAATTACATACCGGCTTCTTTCAGCAGAATTTTGGTCTCTGAAGCTGAAAGAGGCCGCATTTCACCCGGCTTGAGGTTGCCCAGCCTTATCGGCCCGAATCTGATTCGATGTAATTGCACGACCTTACGGTCGAGGGTTTCAAACATGCGACGAATCTGGCGTTTACGGCCTTCTTTGAGTATGACCGTAAAAAGCTGGGGATTCTTGTGCTGAACCAGCTTGCAGGGAGCGGTCTTGCCGTCGTCGAGTTCTATTCCCTGGCTGAAGCGGGTTTTCTCTTCGCGATTGAGAGTGCTGCCATCGATTTTGACAATGTACTCCTTTTCAACCTTGAAAGAGGGATGCAGCAGGCGATTGGTCAGTTCACCATTGTCGGTGATCAGCAAAAGTCCGGTTGAATTCATATCAAGGCGGCCGACCGGATACAAACGCCGGCCTTTCGGCAGATAATCACTGATCGAGCGCCGCCCCTGATCATCTTTTAAGGTCGAGACGACATTGATCGGCTTGTGAAAGGCAAAGATCTTCGTCGCGGTTTTTTTAGGCCTTCTGACTAGCTTGCCATCGACTTTTATCGGCGGCGGACGATCTTCATCGACCTGAACCCCCTGCGAAGTCACAGTTTCACCGTC
>CAZTHA010000712.1:0-1773 GCA_964613435.1 uncultured bacterium | reverse complement strand
AAATTCATTTTTATCAACTCAATCAGCAAAAATATTAAGAAAAGAATTAAAAAATAATAAATAAAATCATAGGTTAATAAAAAAAATCTAACAAAAAGACGGTAAATAATTAAAAAATACCGTTGTTTTGTTAGAAAAGGAGAAAAATACGGACACAAAAGACATTATAACAAAAGTAGTAAATGCACAGTTTGAAAGAGGAACGAGGTCGAATTATAAAATAAAAGTATTACATACATTTTTTTCAGAAATTTTAAGCAAAAAACTTGGAAAAGATTTTTTTATTAAATCTTTAAATTTAGAATAGATAAAAATTTATTGTAGAATTTTTAAATTATTTAAAACACCCTATGTAAAACTTGACAAAATTAAAAAATAATAAATAAAATCATAGGTTAATAAAAAAAATTTAACAAAAATACGGCAAATAATTAAAAATGCCGTTGTTTTGTTAAAAAAGGAGAAAAATACGGACACAAAAGACATTATAGCAGAAGTAATAAACGCCCAATTTGAAAAAGGAACGAGGTCGAATTATAAAATAAAAGTATTACATACATTTTTTTCAGAAATTTTAAGCAAAAAACTTGGAAAAGATTTTTTTATTAAATCTTTAAATTTAGATGAAAATAAAAACGGCGAGTATAAATATGTGGGGAAATGTTATTCAAAAAATATAGATATAGCTATATTTTATAAAAACAAATTTATTGTTGCCTTTGAAACCAAATTTGTTATGGTTCATTACAATAAAAATGCAAACAATTATTTAGAGTCTATGTTAGGACAAGCCACAGGATTAAAAAAAAGACAACATTCCTCTTTTTCATTTAACGATATTAAAAAATAAACCTTATTTTACATCTGGCAGTAAAGCCACAAAACTTGAAATTATAAACAAAAATAAAATAGAAAAAATTGATTCTATATATAATATTAAAGAAGATAACCTTTGTTCAAAACATTTATATTTTGATATTAAAGCAGACAATATTGAAAAATATAATAAAAAAATTACATTTGATGAAGTTATTATTGATGATGGTGTTTTAGATGATTTTTTTGATAAAATAATAAAATATTGTAAAAGTAAAAAAGAAGAAGAAAAAAATTGAAGTTGTTTATAAATAAGAGGGAATTTTCCCTCTTTTTTTTATTGACAATTTTTAAAAACCTGTTATATTTAATATATATAAGAAATGGAGATATTATAATGATAAAAGAAGGGATAATAAAAGCTTATACTTTCGCTGAAAAAAAACACGAAAGCCAGACAAGAAAATTTTCTAATTTACCTTATTTTTCACACCCTAAAGCTGTTGCTAGAATTATTGAACAATTAACAGGCGATGAAGAAATGATTATAGTTGCTTTATTACATGATACATTAGAAGATACAGATACTCAAATTGAAGAAATCGAAGGACTTTTTGGAACTAATATAAAAAATTATGTTGTAGAATTAACAACCTTTAATTCAACAAATATAAGTAAAAAAAATTATCTCGGTGAAAAAATTCAAAAACTATCAGATAAAGCTTTAACAGTAAAATTGGCAGATAGACTGCATAATATTAAATATTTAGAAGAAGATGATGTTGGTAAAACTTTTATGGAAAAATACTTTATAGAAACTGAATTTATTATGAATAAATTAGAAAATAGAGCAGATAAAGAATTTACAGAAGCTCAAACAGTTTTAATAAATTTAATTAAAGCAAAATTAGATTTTTTAAGAGTGAGATATGATTTTGATTAAATAAAATGCTTGAC
>CAZTHA010000711.1:0-1776 GCA_964613435.1 uncultured bacterium | reverse complement strand
AAGTATTTGGCCGCTAGTGACTCCAACTCGTCGTCAATCTCGATGGTCACAATTTTGCCCTCAGCCTGCAAGCCTTTCGACAAGCAAATGGCAGAATAACCGGTGAAGGTCCCCAACTCCAGAATGAATTTGGGCCGGATCATCCGGGAGATCATCGCCAGCAATTGTCCCTGCAAATGCCCCGACAACATACGGGCTCCTAACACCTTCAAATGTGTTTCACGATCGAGTTCCTTCAGAACATCGTCTTCCTCGTCAATGTGATCCAGGATATACTGATCAATGTCTTTCTGCCGGTTCATTTCAAAAATCTTCAGATTACTTGTAAATCAGGGTGCTCATCTGGTTTTTATCCAGAACTAGGTTGGCTGCCTCCAGCAATTGTTCAGCGGTAATTTCTTCAATGGTTTTGAAAACCACCCGAAGCGGGTCTACCTTGTCGTACAAAAGATAACTTTTCCCGATGGTCAGCATCATATCGTCGCGGCTTTCCGTAGCCACTGCAATCTGGCCGATCAGCTGCTTTTTAGCCCTGCTTACTTGCAGTGCTCCCAGCTTTTTATCACGCAACAGGTCAAACTCTTTCAGAACCAGGGCCAGCGCTTTATCCAGGTTTTCCTTATCCGTTCCGAAATAGACGTTAAAAAGCCCCGTATCGGAATAAGCCGTATAGCCTGACTCTACGTTGTAAGCCATCCCACGACGTTCGCGCAATGCCAGGTTCAGACGTGAGTTCATGGCCTGACCGCCCAGAATATTGTTCAGCAAAACCATTACCGTCCGCTGCGGATGACACGCGTCAAAAGCAATGTTTCCGATAATACAGTGCGACTGAAAAGTATCTTTCTGAATAATTTGCTGTTGCGGCTTGTAGTTTTCAAATTTTACGCGGGAGTTGTTCCGGAGTTTGGCCGGTACCGCACCAAAATATTTCTCAAGCATTTTAACCAGCACGCCAAAATCGACATTTCCCACCGAGCTGATCACCATCTGATCGGTGTGGTAATTGTTTTCGATAAAACGAAAAATGGAGTCGCGGGTAAAAGACCGAAGGTTCTTTTTTGTCCCCAGAATATTGCGTGCAATGGGATGGCCGTCAAAAACCAGCTCTTCAAACTCATCAAAAATCAATTCAGAAGGCGAATCCTTGTACGAATTAATTTCCTCTACCACTACTTCTTTTTCGCGTTTCAGTTCCTTCTCCGGATAAACACTGTTAAAAAGAATATCCGCCAACAACTCGGCTGAGCGCTCGTAATACTCGGTCAAGAAAGTGGCGTAGAGCACGGTTTCCTCTTTGGTTGTGTATGCATTCAGCTCTCCCCCCACTCCTTCAATCCGGCTCAGAATATGAAAAGCCTTCCGTTTTTGCGTTCCCTTAAAAACCGAGTGCTCGATAAAATGAGCCAGGCCGTGTTCTTCTTCCAGCTCATCACGCGAGCCCGCATTGATCAGCACTCCCAGGTGGCCCACCGGCGAATCGGTAAACTGGTGGATAATGCGAATCCCATTCCCCAATGTATGTGTCAGAAAATCAGTCTCTACCATTATGTGTTATAATCAGCCTGCAAAAGTAAGAAAAGTATTCAATTGCTAAGTCAGGATTTCCGGGAATCCCCAAAATGATCACATCCGGCGCAGGGCAAGAGAAACAAAGATGGATTTTTTTTCAAATTCTGCATTTTTTCTTTGGAGTTTCAAAAAAATGTCTACTTTTGCAACACCAAAATAAAGGGGTGCCATAGCTCAGTAGGTAGAGCAACGGACTGAAAATCC
>CAZTHA010000710.1:0-1780 GCA_964613435.1 uncultured bacterium | reverse complement strand
GCTGCGCGCGGTTTGTCGACTTTGGAAGTTATGCAGACGGTAAAAAGTGCCGTAAAAACAATTCCAATGGGACGAATCAGGGACTTTGGCAACGAAATTACGGTTGAATTTGACGCTGAATTTGCCGAAGTTGATCGCTTGAATTCACTTGAGCTAATCAACAAAGATGGGCAAATTGTATATATAAAAGATGTCGGCGAAGTAAAAATGGGAACTGAGGAGCTTCGCCAGATCTCATTCATTGGTGGCAAGCCTTGCATTTCGATTAACATCATCAAGAGAAGTGATGCTAATGCAGTCAACGTCGTGAATGCATTGAAGGAAGAAATGGAAAAACTTAACGGCATTTTGCC
This sequence comes from uncultured bacterium, assembly GCA_964613435.1. Lineage (GTDB taxonomy): Bacteria > Muiribacteriota > Ozemobacteria > Ozemobacterales > Ozemobacteraceae > DYKG01. The sequence goes on along the minus strand of CAZTHA010000710.1, from coordinate 1,427 downwards.
GCCGGGCATGAGGTTGGAATGGTTTTCTGATGATGGCCGCTACACTCAGGCCAATGCCGATAGCGCCTGGGTAAACGTTTTGCAGGGAATCATTCTTACGGCGGTCATTCTGTTTCTTTTTCTTTATAATTTCAAGATTCTGGCAATTGTCGCCATTACCATGCCACTTAACATCATTATTGGCTTTTTCTTCATGAATATGTTCGATTATACCTTCAACCTGGTGACTTTGATCTCATTGGGGCTTTCTGTGGGTATTCTGGTGACTAATGCGCTGGTCGTTCTCGAGTCGATCATGAAAAAATTTGAAGAGAATCCCGACCCAAAACAAGCAGCAATAGACGGAACCAGTGCCTGTACCTCAGAGGTTATTGCCAGTTGTGGCACAAATGTTGTCGTGCTTTTTCCGATCACCAGGCTTAGCGGAATCATCGGTTTGTTTTTAAGACCTTTGGCAATGACAATGCTCATTGTTACGGCAGTTTCGTTGTTTGTAGCCTTTACAGTAATTCCCATGCTCTGTTCATTATTGTTGAAAAAGCAGCCCGATGACGATTCCTTTTTGAACCGTTTAAAAAAATCGTTTAATCGTGGATTGAGCTATGTAGTTGAAAACTACATGGCCTTTTTGCGCCTGATACAGCAAAAGAAACTGGCCGGCATCGTAGTTTTGCTGTTGATTGTTGCCCTGATTGGGCAATCTCTGATGTTGGCAAAGAAGGTGGGGGGAGCTTTCATGCCTAACGCCGACATGGGAAAAGTTGCGGTCAAACTTGAATTTCCAACCGGATTCAGTCTTGAACGCACACGAAAGCGCACTATGGAAGCCGTAGACCTGATAAAAGATTTGCCTGACGTTCAATCAGTAATGATAAACATTGGAAAAGTCGAAGGCCGGCTGGGAAAATCATCCGAAGGGGTTTACCTTTCAGAAATTCTTCTCAGACTTTCTGATCGCGACCAGAGGAACTATACTGTTGCAAACTTTGTTATCGAGGCCCAGAGAAAATTTCAGGATTTTACTGATGCGATAGTGACCTTGAGTATACCATCTCCATCTGGCGGAAGCGCTGCCCCCGTGCAAATCGAGATTGCCGGCGAAAATTTCGTAACTCTTGATCAAATTGTCGTGAATTTGCAGGAGAAAGCAGACAAGTTGCCTGGCTTCGTTTCGACTGATACCACCGCCAGATCCGGAAAACCAAAAATTCTCATTACTCCGAAGCGCAATGTTTTAAGCGAAAGCCAGATTTCAGCTGTCGCTCTGGGAACCTCTTTACGTGGCAATCTCGAGGGGTTGAAAGCGGCAACTTTCAAACGCGGCGACAGAAGTTTTGATATCGTGGTCAAATTTGCCGAGCAAGAAGGGGTCGAGCAGCTTGAGAAATTCAGCTTTGCCGGAAAAAACGGCAAACCGGTTTCCTTGG
>CAZTHA010000709.1:0-1784 GCA_964613435.1 uncultured bacterium | reverse complement strand
GGAGAGCAATTCCGATGAAAAAACAGATGTTAAAGCTTTTACTGGCCGCCGGCCTCTTTGTAAGTCCGGTCCTTGCCTCAGCTGCTGAATTTGGTGTGGTTGACGCAGCTAAAATATTCAACAAATACAACGAGACGCAGAAAACCAAGCAGGCACTTGAGTCAAAAAAAGAAAAGCTGCAGAAAGAACTTGAAGCTAAAAAGTCAGCAGTACAGAAGCTTGATGAAGACTATGTGGCAACTGCCAAAAAGATGCAGGAATTGCGTGATTCCAAAAAAGAAGCCGAAGCTTCAAAACTTGAAGTAGCACTGAAAGATCTGCGCCAAAAGCTGGCAAAAGAAACTGGAGAACTGGAAAAGTTTTTCAAAGAATCTCAGCAGAAGCTTTATGAAATGGAAGAAAAAGAAATGGGCGAATTGTCAAAAGCTCTTGATGAAAGAGTAGACAAGGTAATCAAACAGGTCGCTACCAAGAATAAAATCAAAGCCGTATTTGAAAAAAGATTTTTCTATTATGGCGATGAAAATGCAGTTAAAGACATTACCGATGAAGTTCTTGACGCTCTGAACAAAAGCAAATAAATAAACTCAAAGCAGATACCTGCTAAAGGTATCTGCTTTTTGCTGTCTATGAAAAACGAACATCAAAAATCAATTTCGTTGGGGCAACTGGCTCAACTGATGGAAGGTCAGGCGGATCAACAAGCCGAGCTGCTACTTACGGGAATTGCTCCGATCAGCCAGGCGCAGCACGGACAAATCACTTTTCTTTCCGGCGCTAAGAATTATCAACATCACCTTGAAAGCTTGAAAAACTGTCGGGCAGCGGCGGTTATTGCTCCGCTTGAAGCTCCGGAATTGAATTTGCCGACAATACGGGTAAAGAATCCGTATTATGGCCTGGTTCGGGCTTTGGAATTCTTTTATCCGGTTGAACGTCCCAAATACGGAATTCATCCGACCGCTTTTGTTAGCGAAAATGCAACGGTTGCTGATGATGTGGTCATTGAGGCAAATGCGGTAATTGAAGACGGCGCCGAGGTTGGTTCGGGAAGCTGGATCGGGGCTCAGGCTCTCGTAGGTCGTAAGGCCCGGGTTGGCGTTCAGACGAGAATTTTTCCTGGCGTTCGAATTCTCGATGGCTGTGAAGTTGGTTCAAGATGCGTTATTCATGCAAATGCCGTGCTCGGCAGCGATGGATTTGGATTTACCCCTCATGCCGGCGGACAGCTTAAAGTGCCGCAAATAGGCAATGTTATCGTCGAAGATGACGTTGAAATAGGTGCCTGCGTTACTGTGGACCGTGGAACTATGGGGCCAACAGTTATTGGCTGTGGCACCAAAATAGACAACATGGTCCATATCGCTCACAATGTGGTAATCGGCAAGAATTGTACCATTGTCGCTCAGGTAGGCATTTCCGGGAGTACGATAATTGAAGACAATGTGACCCTGGCCGGTCAGGTTGGAACCGTTGGTCATGTTCGCATCGGTCACGATACTGTCGTCGCAGCTCGCGGTGTGGTAACGACTGATGTTGAGCCGGGCAGTTTCGTTTCCGGATTTCCCATCAAGCCTCACCAGGAAGAGCGGCGAATTCTGGCTGCTTTGCGCAAGTTGCCGGAATTGGTAAAAAAAGTTCGGGATCTAGAGAAGAAATCTTCAGCAAAGGAAGAATGATGAGAAATTTCTGGCAAAGGATAACTGTGTTGGGCTTGCTGCTTGTTCTTATTTTGCCCGTGATTGCGGGAGCCCAGGCAAATCCCAGGCGCTTTCATTACATGG
>CAZTHA010000708.1:0-1792 GCA_964613435.1 uncultured bacterium | reverse complement strand
AAGGAACATTATCAAGCCGAATCTATTGGGAAATATTCAATGAGCTTTTGTATAGGTTCCAAAAAAGATAATTAATGGGGTAAGTTTAACAAGTGCGTCGACGCGGAAAAACCGGCCGTTCACGGGTCTTGCTTACGCAACACCCGCGCCCGTCTCGTTTTTCCGGTCACGACTAGCGTTAGAAATCATGGAGGAAAAAATGATTGCGAAACCCCTCTGTGTTAATGTAAGGTGAGACAAAAACCTTCCCGAAGTTTAGGGAGTATCTTGAGGGCGGGAAAGGTGAATTTTATGAAATCAGGAGTTTTTGATTTAAATAAAAAAATGAAAAAGAATCAGACGGAGCATACTAAGGCTGAACCGACTTCTGCGTCTGAAACAGAGGTCGTTGCCCGGACGCATCGGCGTAGATTTACTGTCAGCTATAAGCTTAAAATTTTGCAGGAAGCTGATTCTGCTGGGCCAGGTGAAGTAGGTGAAATTCTTCGACGGGAAGGCCTTTACTCGTCACATCTTGCAAAATGGCGACAGCAACGCAGAGAAGGCCTTTTATTTACCAAAAAGCGTGGCCCAAAACCTAAAATGGATGATTCATCAAGGAAAGAGCTCGCACGGCTTGAAAGAGAGAATAGCCGCCTGAATCGTAGACTTAAGCAGGCAGAACAAATCATTGAGATTCAAAAAAAAATTTCCGATCTTCTGGGGATTCCCTTGGAAGAAGCCAGAATAGAAGAAGACTGATGGAATCGATTGTCGATTTAAAACATGATAACAATGTCCAACAGCTTTGCGCCGCTTTGGGGCTAAGCCGTGCCAGCTTTTACAGATTTGCTTTACCTTGCCAAAAGTCGAAAGGTGACAAAACATCAAAAAAATCTCATCCAAGAGCACTGTCTGAAGAAGAACAACAAAACGTATTACTTACTTTAAATTCTAAAACATTTATGGACAAGGCTCCGCGCCAGATTTTTGCTGCCTTATTGGATGTCGGCAAATATCTTTGTTCAGTTTCAACAATGTATCGAATTCTGCGAGAAAATAAAATGCTTGTAGAACGGCGACAGCGCGTGAAAAAGAAAAACTATGCCAGGCCTGAACTTCTCGCCACAGGGCCTAACCAGCTTTGGAGTTGGGATATTACAAAACTTCTTGGTCCCGCAAAATGGACCTATTTTTACCTTTATGTAATTCTGGATGTATTCAGTCGCTTCGTTGTCGGATGGATGGTTGCGCCAAGAGAGCGCTCAGATCTTGCCCAGGATCTGATAATGCAAAGTTGCGAAACTCAGAAAATTTTGCCAGAACAGCTGACTCTACATGCAGATCGTGGTTCTTCAATGACCTCAAAGACAGTTGCTTTTTTGCTGGCTGATCTTGGAGTTACCAAAACGCATAGTAGACCGCACGTATCAAATGATAACCCATTCTCAGAAAGTCAGTTTAAAACTCTTAAATACCGGCCTGAGTTTCCGCAAAGATTCGGTTCAATAGAAGATGCAAGAGCTTTTTGCAAAGACTTTTTTGATTGGTATAACTGGCAGCATTATCACTCGTCCATTGGGCATGTTACGCCTGGTGATTTTCATTATGGCTTTGCAAAAGAATGTTTAAAAAAGCGTTCTGAGATCCTTTTAAAGGCCTTTGAAAGCCATCCGGAAAGATTTCCTCGCGGAATACCTATCCCGGAAGCACTGCCTGATGCTGTCTGGATTAATCCACCGTCAAAAACAGAGAAAGGAGATAGTCAATAAATTTTTGTGAAAAAATGTCTCAAAAACATTGACACATTCCG
>CAZTHA010000707.1:0-1794 GCA_964613435.1 uncultured bacterium | reverse complement strand
CATCAGACAGTGAAAATGGCAGCACAGGATCTATTCCTGAATACTACCGCAGCACCGGCAGCCGTATCATCAAGGTCAAAGGGCAGTCACTCTGGCTCTGGCCGGGAATTTGTCTGATCGCTCTTCTCGCTATTTTTTGGTTACTGCGCCTCAGGAAGGGCAAAGCACAGCCATAGCAGCGTCTTTGACCCCGCGCAGGTCAACCTTTCCAGTACCCAGAACCGGGATTTTTTCAACCTTAACAAACTTGTCCTTTTTTGGAATGAACAGGTTTGGCAAATCCATCGTCGCCATTTTATCAAGAATCTCGGGGATTTTTTCTTCATCGATAGTATGCAAAACAGCAAGTGTTTCGCCTTTTCTTTCATCGGGCACCGAGGTCACCGCAAATACACGAATTTCAGAGCCAAGGGCTTCATGTAAAGCATCTTCAACTTTGCCATGCGGCACCATCTCACCACCAATTTTCGAAAAACGCGACAGGCGATCGGTTATTTTCAAAAATCCGCTTTCGTCCATTATCGCAATATCACCGGTCACATACCAACCGTCACTCATCGCTTTCTCGGTTAAATCCTGACGACCGAGATAGCCCTGCATGATGTTCGGACCCTTTACCAGAAGCATTCCTGCCTTGCCCGGCGGTAACAACTCACGGGTTTCCGGGTCGACGACCCTTACCGAAACCCCGGGCACCGGATGCCCGACAAAACCACGGCGAGAACCAGACTGGTAGATTCCCTGGCCACGATAATCCAGAGTACTGACACTGATGGCCGGCGCACATTCGGTTGCACCATAACCTTCAATCGGCCTGATGCCAAACTTTTCTTCGAAAGCTAGCGCCAGACGGTCGGTCAATTTTTCTGCCCCGGTGAAAACGATGCGCAGGCTACCCAATTGGCCGGGGCTGCAGCGACGCATATAAATCTGCAGAAAAGTCGGAGTCGCAATTAGAAAGGTAATTCCCTGATGCTCGCACAAATCGCCGATAACCGCCGCATCGAGAGGATTGGGATGGAAAACGGTACTCATGCCAAATCGAACCGCATACCACAGTGACATGTAGCCAAAAGAGTGGAACAACGGCAAGACACCCAGCAGGCGATCCTGATCGTTTACCGCCAGCACCTGGCCAACCCCTTCAACATTTGCAACCACATTGAAATGCGACAATACTACGCCTTTCGGCTCGCCAGTGCTACCGCTCGAAAAAATAACCGTCGCCTCAGAATCCAGATCTACAGGCTTCTTGGCACCACAATACCACTCTAAACAACGCAAAGGCATGGTTAGCGAAGCAAACAGCGCCGAGATCTTAGTGAAAAACGAAATCTTGGCAACAATGTCTTCAAGATAATGCAAATGCGCGTTTTCAGGCACTTCGAGCCCGGCCTTCTCAATAAATTGCCGACTGGTCAGAATGTTTGTGAGTCCGGCCTGCTTTATCGCTGAATGCATTCCCGATTTTCCGGCAGTAAAATTGAGATTAACCGTGGTTTTACCGGCAAGAGCCGCGGCCAGATTGGCGAAAGCTCCGGCAATCGAAGGCGGTAAAAGAACACCGATATATTTCTGGCCGCGCCAGATAGGCTCAAGAACTTTTGCCATTGCGATAACCGATACCAGCGACTGCAATCGGCGCAAACGTTTTCCTGATGAATCGGCAAAAGCCAGGCGCCAGGGCCTTGTTCGCATGCGCCTGATAAAATAATGATGCAAAGGCCTCGTATCCGGTCGGCGATGCTGCCAGGCGGCGGTGGCCAGTTCCTGTACGGCATTGCGAATCTGGTG
>CAZTHA010000706.1:0-1795 GCA_964613435.1 uncultured bacterium | reverse complement strand
ATGGTCGCCTCTGCCTGCAGAACGACGCGGAGCCCGATGGGGACACCCTCGCCACCGAGTGCGGGACGACCAACCCCATGGACGAGACGGACTACACCTATACCTTCACGGGTAGCGGAAACGACGTGGACATCACCGTCACCGACGTAGACGATGCCACAGCCACGGCATCCGCGACCTGGTCCAGTCCGGCTGACTGAGCAATCGCAGCGCGGGGGAGGGGGAGGAAACTCCTCCTCCCAGCGCCACCGTGAGGCGGGAGGAAAAGAGGATGAGCCGTCGGTTCAGGGTTCGGTCGCCGCGGGATGGATTTTCACTGATCGAGGTGATCGTGGTGCTGGTGGTGTTGGCCGTTCTGGCCGTCACTTTTGTTTCCGGCATGGAAACCGGCGCCGGCGTGGCGGCCGCAGCCGACATACTTCGCTCCCATCTGGGTTTTGCCCAGGCGTTGGCGATGGCCAACAACACCGCCGTGTGGAGTGTCCAGTTCGACAACAACACCTATCGCCTGTTGCGGGACGGGGCGGAATCTCCGTTGCCGTGGCCCGGCACCGCTTCCGCCGCGCATGAGCTCCCCGACGGGATCGCCATTGCAGAGGGCACCGGCTTGATGACGATTGACGAATGGGGGGCGCCGCCCCTCACCCGGGACATCCGACTGACAGACGGCAGCCAGGTCGCAACAGTTCGGATTACGGAATTCACCGGGCTGGTGCCATGAGACCGAGCCGTCCATCCGGGTTCACGCTGATCGAAGTCATCGTGGCTATTCTGCTTTCCGCCATTGCGATGGCGGCCATCCTGCCAATGCTGGACCGCGTCTTTCTGTTGAGTCACGAACCGCGCACTACGCTGCAGGACGGCTTGTCACTGCAGGCCGCCATGGACGAACTGGTGGCCTGGGACTGGGCGCATACCAACCGGCCGGACTTGCTGCATGCGCACCTGCCCGCAGCCGGCGGCTCGTTCATGGACCAGATCGTGGTGGAGAACCGCTTCATTGTCCTGACCAACGGGCTGGAAGCGGCGCCGTCGGCCTACACCAACCTGCTGAAAGTCACGCTGCAGAATCCGCTGGGCGAAACCGTTACCCGGCTCTTTTCGGTGCCGCCATGAACCCGAACGGAAACGGCTTCACGTTGATCGAAACCATCGCGGTCCTGCTGCTGGTGGCGATTCTGGCGATGTCGGCCTTCATTTCGCTGCTGCCCATGACGGAGGCGCTGCAGCAGATGCGGGCCAACGCCGCGTCTGCCCAAAAAGCCCGTCTGGCCATGACCCGCATCTGCCGGGAATTCACCACGATCACGGAGGTAGCCGAAAGCGGCCCGGCTTCCATCCGCTATTCGTTTCTTCTTCCCGCCGGCGCCGATTCCTATGCCATCCATCAGCACACCCTGTCGTGGAACGGAGCGGGGACCGACCTGATGCTGCAGGACAACAACGACGGCCAGGCCGAAGCGCTGTCCGACGATGTGGCGGATTTCCAGCTGACGTATGCCGCCGGCCCCCCCCTGGTGATTCATGTGCGGCTGCAAAGCCAGGCGGGAGGAAACGTGTTCAGCAACCGCGTGGTTCCCCGGAACATCCACCCATGAACAAGCGACATCCATCTCAATCCGGTTCGGCCCTGGTGGTCGTGGTGCTGTCCATGTTGGCCGCCGGGCTGCTGGGAACGGCCATCCTGGCCATGGCCACCAGCTCCCGCTACGAGCGGGTTCAATACAGCATTGCCAACCGGGCTTATTATCTCGCCGAATCCGGCGCTTCCTATGTCCGCGCACGCGCCCAAATG
>CAZTHA010000705.1:0-1803 GCA_964613435.1 uncultured bacterium | reverse complement strand
CACCACAACTTGCCGAAAGGTTTTATATTACAAAAAAGTGAACCCAAGTTCACAAATTCCATCAATATTTGGCTCCTCCGATTTTCAATTCCTATTGCATATGGTAGTTCGTGAGGTTCCGTTTGTGACGGGTGTATAGTCCTGAAATAGGTTGACCAAAAAAATGTTAATAAGTCAACTAAAATCAGGATTAAAATGAGCAGAGAAAAACCAAGAATTTATTCAGAAGAATTTAAATGGCAAGTAGTACAAGATGTTTTAAATGGCAAATACACAAAAGAAGAAGCACGACGTTTGCATAACATCAAAAGCAAAAGTGCAGTTTTATATTGGATGAGACAGTTTGCTAAAATTGAAACAAAAGATAATTTTGCAAATTCAAACCAAACGAGTGAATATCAAGAAATAATGAAAGAATTATCTCAAGAAGAAAAACGAATTCAAGAGCTAGAGCAAGAACTTAAAAAAGAAAAGTTGCGTGCAGACCTTTGGCAAAAAATGGTTGAGATAGCAGAAGATAAACTTGAAATAGATATTCAAAAAAAGTATGGAGTCAAGCCGTCTGCTCCATCAAAGAGCAAAACAAAAAAGAAATAAGTACAGAGGCTCTTTGCAAACTGCTTGGCTACACAAAACAAGCCTATTATAAAAGCATCAAACGGATGGAGAAAGATGCTTTTAATGAATGTTTAATTGTTGATTTAGTAAAAGAAAAACGAAAGATTTGGAAAAAAGGTAGTGGAAGAAATCTATTAGCAGGATTACAAGCTGAATTTTGTGAACATTCAATAAAAATAGGCAGAGATAAATTTTATAATGTATTAAGAAAAAATGGGTTACTAATGAAAAATAAGAAACGAAAAACTAACACAACGTTCAGTTATCATCATTTTCATAAGTATCCTAATATTGTAAGAAACTTTACACCGACAAAAGCTGGTGAGTTAATTGTTTCTGATATTACATATATTTGGGTTGAAGATATTGAAAATTTTGCTTACTTGTTTTTAATTACAGATGTTTATTCCAGAAAAATTATTGGTTACTGTGTAAGTGAATCTTTGAAGGCAGAATCTGCTATAAAGGCATTGAAAATGGCTCTAAAGAGTATCAAAGAACCTAATAAATGCATTCATCATTCAGATAGAGGAATTCAATATTGCTGTAACGATTATACAAATTTATTACAGAAAAATGGAGTCAAAATAAGTATGACAGAAAATGGAGATCCATTGGAAAATGCAATTGCAGAAAGAGTAAACAGAACAATAAAAGAGGAGTTTACTGATCAAAAAACAGTAAGTTTTAAATCTTTTTCTCAAACGAAACGCCAATTGCCTAAGTTTATTGATTTTTATAATACTGTTCGTCCTCATAGAAGTATTGATATGCATACTCCGGCAGAAGCTTTTGAAATGACAGGTGAACTAAAAAGAAGATGGAAATCATATTATAAAACGCAACAAGAAAAAGAAGAATTTGTAGGGGATTTTATTGAGGAATAAACTCAAAAGTATGATTAAAAAAGAAAAGGCTGCTATATTTGCAGCCTAATCATACTTCTGAGGTTCTAGGTATCCCTAGCGAGTTGACATCCCCATATCAGAGCTCGTTTCTGTTTCCCTAGAACAATGCAAAGCAACATAAAATTTGATAATTTTTAAAATCAGGTTTTATTTAAAACTGTTAATAACTATAAAAAACAGTCAACCATTTTCAGGACGCTTCACTTCTTCTTTATTGAAATACCTTTTGAATTTATCCCTTCCTGTTACAATTAGAAGTTCCTCAATGTTTTGTTCC
>CAZTHA010000704.1:0-1809 GCA_964613435.1 uncultured bacterium | reverse complement strand
ACCTGCCATTTCTCTTCGGCTGCCTGATGTGTACGTATAGTCAGAGGGATACTGACTTCAAAACCGGATCGATCGACGACCGTATGACTGCTTCTCGAGGCAACCACCTCGCCGCTCTCATTCTGAATGCTTATCGAATGCAGCTCCATGACTTCGACGACGTTGTCAAGGAATGGTTCCAGCTTACTCTGGTCGCCGCTAAGAACAATCATGCGCAAATGTTCGCCATGTTTTTGGAAGCGGTCACGCATATTCTGCCGGCTTTGTTCGAGAAGGCTGCCTTGAGCCAGCCAGACAAGAAAAAGCGTCAACAGCCCGCCCACAAGAACAATTGCAGGCAAAAACCAGCTGATATAGCGTGTTTTAAACGAACGAAAACCTCGCAGGTGCTCTGACCTGTCAAAGTTTTCTGATATATTTTGCCTTTGCATGACTGAAGGCTCTGTTAGCAGAGCCCGCCTCTCTTTTAGACTAACCAAGTCTCTCTGTTCTGTCTCTATCTAATTATATTATAAGGAATTTCGGTATATCGTGCGAATTATTTATTTAGCCGGCGGCAACTCAATCTTACGCGGTTTTTCGGTAAAAGGTCTGTATAGAACGATAACTCTACCGATTGTTCTGACCAGAACAGCCCCCGTTGCCGAAACGACTTCGTCTACGACCTCTTCAGCTTCTACCGGAGAAGTATCGAGAATTTTAATCTTGATCAATTCTTGTGTCTGAAAGGCTTCTCGAACACTGCTGACAATTTTTGCCTCCAGACCTTGTTTACCGATTCTGACCACAGCGTCAAGCTGAATGGCAAGAGCTTCAAGATGTTTTCGTTGACCAGATGTAAGTTTCAACTTGTTTTCTCCCCGCGGCTGCAATTATGAATTGCAATTATAACACAGCTGAACGCTGCCATAAATCAAGATTTTTTTCAATTTCACGGGGGCTGTCGACGCGCCAGGCATTGATGCCAAAATCTGTGGCGGCAGCAACATTTATGGCGCTGTCATCAAAAAACAAAATATCAGAGGGTTTACAGCCAATTTTTTCGCACACTGCAGCGAAAATCTGCAAATCCGGCTTCACCATTCCCAGTTCATACGAAAAAAACAGATCGTCAAAAAAGTTGAAGACCTGGCTCGTTTTTTTCAGCACTTCGATATGTAGACCGTTCGTGTTCGATAACATGGCAAGACGGTATTGGCTGGAAATTCTAGCCAGAACCTCGACACAATCAGATTTATCATCGCCGAGGATACCGATGAATTCGCTTTTGAAAGCATCCATAGAAATATTGCTGCCGGTTTCTGCACAAAACTGCCGGTAAAACTCCGCAAAAGAGCTTTTTCCCGCTTCAAAAGCCTTTACCGATTGAAGGTGCAGCCACCGCTCTTTTAAATAATCGGGGCTTGCACTGGCGCCAAACAGGGCCCGAGCATGCGAAACCCAGTTAAGGTCGATCAAAACTCCGCCCAGATCACATAAAACAATCAAATCTGCCCTTTTATTCATGATCTCTACCGCAATGAACCTGATCTGGAACGTCAAGAGGTTTTTCTCGTAAAAATCCGGCGTGCTTTTCTTTTCTGGCGGCTTCGATCTGTCTGAAAGCCAGCCAGATCAGCAGTGGAACGATTATCAGATCATCGAGATAACCGATGATCGGTATAAAATCCGGAATCAGATCGATAGGCGAAAGAAAGTAGATAATAGCAGCGAGCAAAAGCATTTTTGCCGACAGCGGGGTATCTTCAGAACCGATAATTTCAAAAAAATTGCTGAAACGTTTTTCCAGGCGCCCGGGCTGCTGCATCA
>CAZTHA010000703.1:0-1814 GCA_964613435.1 uncultured bacterium | reverse complement strand
GCTGACAAGTTTACGGGCTGAAGCCATTTTTAACCTCGATATTTAAAGCATAATCCGAATTAAAGCAGGACCAGTATAGCCTTTTGCCAGAACCTGGTCAACCCTGCCTGCTGCCTTAAAGTAATTGATTCGGCGTCGATCCAGTCTTGATAACACAAAAAGAAACTTGAGCCGGGAAAGTGATTTCAAAACACGTGCGGAGCCTGGGCGCGCTGGAACTGCAAGGGGGGGGCGAATGTATAATTGCCTCAGATTAGAGAGCGATCAGATCGAAAAAATCTGACTTCTTTGCGCCTTGGTGGCTTGGTGTGAGAATATCGTGATTCAGGCTTTTTGGCGCGGTGCTTTCTTTTTGCCGGTACGGTATTTTGCGACGGGTTATTTGATCTGCTGAATCTGTTGAAGATGAGCGACGATCTTCGCACAGGCCGTGCCATCACCGTATGGATTATGCGCCTGGCTCATCCGGCAATAAGCATCAGCATTGCCAAGCAGCTCGGTTGCAGCGGCGACTATTTTAGCCCGATCGGTTCCGACCAGCTTAACCGTGCCGGCCTCAACCGCTTCAGGTCGCTCGGTGGTATCGCGCATTACCAGAACCGGCTTGCCCAGCCCCGGCGCTTCTTCCTGCACGCCGCCTGAATCGGTGATGATCAGATACGACCGACTCATCAGATAAACGAACGGCAAATAGCTCAACGGCGAGATCAGAAAAACGTTACCGACGGCACCGAGAAGCTCATTGACCGGTTTTTGCACATTCGGATTCAAATGCACCGGGTAGACGATGTCGACATCGGAATTCGCCAGCGCGATCTCTTTGAGCGCCGCGCAAATATCGATGAAACCCTGGCCGAAATTCTCACGCCGGTGACCGGTGACGAGAATAACCCGGCGACCCGGCTGAAGCCCGAAACCAAGCTCTTTTAATTCAGCCTCAAGCCGGGATGCCAGCTGCGAGTCAGCTTCGATCTTCTGCAACGCCAGCAGCAGCGCATCGATAACCGTGTTGCCGGTAACGATGATCTGCTCGGGCCGCACATTTTCACAACGCAGATTATAAGCGGAAAGCTCGGTCGGCGCGTAGTGCCAGGCGGCCAGGCGACCGGTAAGCTGGCGGTTTGCCTCTTCGGGCCATGGGCTGTAAAGATCGCGGGTGCGTAAACCCGCCTCGATATGCGCCACGGCAATCTGCTGATAAAAAGCCGCCAGCGCTGCCGCAAACGAAGTCGTCGTATCGCCGTGGACGAAAACCAGATCCGGCGCAAACTCGGACAATACAGGTTTCATGCCCTGTATTACGTTGGCGGTAACGTCGTAGAGATCCTGGCCCGGTTTCATGATGTCGAGGTCGTAATCCGGTTCGATGGCGAAAATCTCCAGCACCTGATCGAGCATCTGCCGATGCTGGGCGGTAACACAAACCCTTGTTTCAAAATGCTCCGCATGCTTCTGCAGCTCTTTGACCAGCGGCGCCATCTTGATCGCCTCCGGTCGGGTGCCGAATACTATCAACAGCTTTTTCATCGATAACGACCTCAAGATTTTTTTCAAGAATACCTCACTCCAGGCCGCAAAGCCACAAAGAAAAATTGTGCCCGGCAAGAAACTACATGTCATGCCTGCGCAGGCAGGCATCCAGGAAACGAGGCCAGGCAAGAAACTCTCACCAAGACACAAAGTCACTAAGATTTAGAATCACTAAAAATTCTTTGTGGCTTGGTGGCTTCGTGTGAGGAATTTCACCAATGCCAATCTTAAGATAATAGTTGATGAAGGCAGCGGCGGGCAGGAATTTCAGCTTCATGCATCTA
>CAZTHA010000702.1:0-1815 GCA_964613435.1 uncultured bacterium | reverse complement strand
AGAGATCCGCCTTTGTCAGCACGATAACCGGTATAGCGCCGCTGTCCCACGCGGCGGTGATATAGCGCTCCATGCGGCGGAGGTTAAAATCGTTGTTGAGGGACATACACAAAAACACCGTGTCGATGTTGGCTGCGACCACCTGCTCCGTCCGCGCCGTGCCCGCCGCCTTGCGCAGAAACACGCTTTTACGGTGCAGCACATGGTGGATAACCGCAGTGTCGCCATTGTTTTCGTTCATCATTACATAGTCGCCCACCGCCGGATAATCCGATGCTTGCACAGCCTCGCTGCGGAATTTTCCCGAGATGGCCGCCGCCTGCTCGCCGAACCCGCCGGTGACGCGATATAATCTTTTTTCCTGCAAAATGACACGGGCGACAGTCAGCTCCGGATACTCCGCCGCCAGCGCTGGGAATTGCGCGGGGATAATGAGGTTCATATTTTGATTTCTCCCTTATATCAAGCCATCATCGAAAGCACACGACTCGGCTGTAGGTTCACCTCCAACGCTCCCAAGCGTTTAGTTTTTAGAGGTTACTATAATACTTATCAATACCGCCAAAACCGGTAATCATTTTGTTTTCCTTGGTCTTACGAATAAAACTGTTCAGCCGCTTCAAATACTCCGAAGGACGCCTTCTTGCCGCGTCAATATAGGCAATCCGGATTCTTTTATACCCCTCGGGAAAAGCATTGAAGTTTGTCCAAGCAACGCTGTCTTTCTTAATTTCGTCAAGGATATCTGCCGGGAATACATACGGGGCAGTGATAATCTCGATGACTTGTTCTCGGATTGTCGGGTGAATCTCTCCTTGACTGTCAAGCCTGATAAGGCGTTCTATATTCGGTCTTGAATAACTGCTGCCTTGCTTTCGTGGCGTGAAGTGCTGCGCTCGGTGCAAGGGATCTATGTGTTTGATTGTACTGTCAATCCATCCGAAACAGAGTGCTTCTTCCACAGCGTCGTTATAGGACAGGCTTTTTTCACCGGCTTCCTTCATCGGAAAGACAAACCATATTTCGCCCTCCGTGGTGAAATGTGTGGCGAGCCAAGCCCGCCATTCGGCTCTTTCGCATGTATAAAATGTATTGAGTTGCGATTCTTCCATAGCCCGAGTCTCCAAGTCATTGCAGTATTTTTATGCTTTCTCGAACGCCGCCAGCGCGTCAAATTGCGCAGGGGTAATGAGGTTCATATTTTGATTTTCCCTTTATATCAAGCAATTATCGAAAGCACACGAATCGGCAAAAAAATCATCACACATCAACGAAAACTCGATAGGATTACTCATCATTGCCGGATGACCGCCATGCTTAAAAATAGATCTCGAAGCGAGTTTTGTCTGCAAACATATTTCTTCAAACAAATATTCATAATGACCTTTGGGGAACATTTCATCTTCGGCGCTGCCGGTCAACAACAGTTTCGTCCGAAGTTCTGATAGCTGTTTATGAAAAAAGTTTCCTATATGTTGTGCATGAGAAACAACAGCCTCGGTATCTGCGTCAAGCACCTTTTCCCAATCGTCACCATGCATGGTGCGAAGCATCGTTGAAAAACCTTCATTTTGTTTTGCATAGCTTCTTCCGGCACGAATCTGGTTAGTAATCGATATATCCGCTTTTGTCCCTTCAAAGCTATCTGCAATTACAGCATGAACGAAATCGGGATGTTCAAGCGCCATATTGATCGCAGCAATAGCACCTCCGCTACATCCAATTACATTGATTTCGTCAAATCCTTTATCATTACACAGTGCCATAGCCTGTTCAGACCATTGATACCATAAATCCACAGGCCACACTTCAAGC
>CAZTHA010000701.1:0-1821 GCA_964613435.1 uncultured bacterium | reverse complement strand
TCGGTTTTGGAAATTCGATGACCGAGGAAAAATACTACACGCCGATTGCGGACAAAGTTTTTTCTCCATTTTTGCACGGGTTGACAATGTTGAATTTAATTGGACAAAAGGGATTAAAAGTAATTCCGGCATACAATAGTCTTTTGCTTGCTATTGTAACTCTGTTTTTGCTTCATTTTGTCTTGTTTCCCCTGCTTTCAGCGCCTTTTGTTATTGGCCTGAGCATCTTTGCCATCTTGTCAGGCCTTTTTACATCTTTGGCTCTTCTAACGGTTTATCGAATTCAAATGGGTTTCAGTGCCATTTTTTTTGTTGTTCTCGCATCGATGATCTACTCGATTGTAAATCGCTATTACCGGGAATTTTCGGAAAAATTGAGAATAAAACATGCTTTTCAACATTATGTCACTGCTTCGGTAGTCAATGAAATCCTGAAAAACCCCGAAAAGCTTAATCTCCATGGCGAAGAGAAGAATCTAACAATTTTCTTTTCAGATATTGAAGGGTTCACATCTCTATCAGAAGGAATGTCGCCTCTGGATGTCGTCAGTTTGCTCAACGAATATTTATCTGAAATGACCGAAATCATTTTTAAATTTGAAGGATTACTCGACAAATATGAAGGTGACGCAATCATGGCCGTGTTTGGAGCACCGGTAAATCAAAAAGATCATGCAATCAGAGCATGCCGTTGCGCTCTGGAAAACCAAAAAGCTTTGGCCAGACTTCGCCAAAAATGGAAAAAAGAAGGAAAACCTGAACTCAGGGCCAGAATCGGTATAAATACAGGAATTGTTGTCGTGGGAAATATGGGTTCAAGAATGCGTTTTGATTATACGGTCATTGGCGATAATGTAAATCTGGCGGCTCGCTTGGAAACCGCAAACAAGATAATGGATACGGAAATATTGGTCAGTGAAGGAACTGCCCTTCTGGCGCAGGAAGAAATAGTCTGCCGCTGTCTTGGCAAACTAAAGGTAGCGGGTAAAGCCAATCAGGTAAATGTTTATGAGGTTCTGGCCGATCGTTTTTCCAGTGATTCAAAGGAACTTGGCGATGCTCAGGCCCTAAAAAAGGCTTATGACAATGCTTATCAGGAATTTACCAATCAAAATTTTTTAACCGCCGAAGGAATTCTTTCTGCACATCTCAATGTTTATCCTGATGACCAACCGGCCAAGAATCTTCTTGCCAAAACAAAAGGGTATCTTATTGTTCCACCTCCGCCAAACTGGGAAGACATCATAACCCAGGACGCTAAATAATCTTGAAAACACTTTTTTACTTTTTTTGCCTGGTTTTGTTAGCTTGTATTTTCCTGGTCATTATTCCCGGTTATAAGTCCGCTTGTATTTATGCAGGAAGAGCGGCATGCATGCAGAACCTCAATCAAATCTCAGGGAAAATCGAGTCAGCATTTTTAGATGGACAATCTCCAAAGGATATATTTTCCGAGGATGGCTCCCTTAAGTTAGAATTGCCCTTATTTAAGGGAAAACCGGTTTCCTGCAAATTTGGGGGCCAATATCGAGTATCGTCTCATTCTGAAAGATTGGTCTTCTGTACCTTTCACGGAGATCCTGAACAAAAAATCCCCGGAAAACTGGATCCGGAATATAGCTCTTTCTATTGGCTAAAGCTGTGGCTAATCGGGATTTTTAAATAAGTCAGCCCTTCAGACAAAATGCCTTATTTAAAACCCCTTAATGTCTAACTTCATTTTTTATTTGCAATAAATATACCGTTGCCCCGCTAAAAATCGATCCCCGTTCGGGGTCTATTGCAAAAACACTGTTTTTTCTTTTACCTTGCCGCACCAAA
>CAZTHA010000700.1:0-1828 GCA_964613435.1 uncultured bacterium | reverse complement strand
TGGACAGGCGCGCCTATTGCAAGGAAATAGAGATTGCCGACGGCACCGTAACCTTTTGTGAAACGACCAGAAAAGGCAAAACCGAATGGCAGGAAAAGATTCGCAAATATCAGGGAGTTTTTCTGCGCCATTACAATTATCGGGGTGTCGATTCCTGGTATATTGCTCTGGTGCATGCCGATTCTTCAAGAAGTTTTCCGGTCTTTGCACCCGACTACGATTCGCGCCTGGCTGGCGAGGATGAAAAAAGAAAAGTTCTGGCACAGTATGGAAGCAAATTTGGGCTGATCACCACTTTTGAAAAGCCCGACAAAAAAGAAGAAGAGGGATCTTAATATGGCAAATCAACCACAGATGGTCAACATTGGAAAACGAGGCTGGAAGCCGGGAACGCTGCTCTCACCGGTTCCTGCCGTCATGGTTACCTGCCAGAGCGAAGGTTTTCGACCGAACATCATTACCATCGCCTGGGCCGGCACCATTTGTTCTGAACCGCCGATGCTATCAATTTCGGTGCGTCCAGAAAGACATTCTTATGGACTAATCAAGACTTCAGGCGAGTTTGTGGTCAACATTCCCGATCGGCGAATCGCCAGAGAAACCGACCTTTGCGGAGTTCTGAGCGGCAAAGACCACGACAAGTTTCACGAAACCGGCCTGACTAGAGGCAAGGCAGAAACGGTGCTGCCGCCGATTATCATGGAATGTCCGATTAATATCGAATGCAAGGTCGACCGGGAAATCGAACTTGGCTCTCATTCAATGTTTTTGGCGAAAATCACTGCCATTCAGGTATCAGAGCATCTGATCGACTCGCATGGCCGTCTCGAATCAGATAAAGCGGCTCTGATAGGGTTTGCCCATGGTCATTATTACCAGCTGGGCAAAAAACTCGGCCATTTCGGCTTCAGTGTCAAAAAAAGTTGAAAATTCCCCTGTTGATAATTGGAGCTGGGCCGGCTGGCCTGATGGCGGCAATTTCCGCTGCAGATATGGGAATAAGAAGCTGCATCCTCGAAGCCATGCCAAAGCCAGCGCTTAAACTGGGAATTTCGGGTAAAGGCCGCGGCAATCTAACCAACACCGCCGACTATCCTCAGTTCCTGCGGCATTTCAATCAACAAGGACGCTTTCTCAAATTCTGCTTCAAACAATTTTTTAATCAGGATCTTCTCGATTTTTTTCATAACGAGGGCCTAAAAACGGTTATTGAAAGGGGCGGCAGAGTTTTTACCATTTCAGGTAAAGCCACCGACGCCGTGCGAGCTCTGGTCAAAGCTGCAGAAAAAAGAGGGGTTAAAATTTTAACCGGCGAACGCGCAAGCAAAATTGTTAAAGAAGATTCAAGTTTCAGGGTTTTTACCGGCTCTAACCACAGTTTTGATGGTCAGGCGCTGTTACTGGCAACCGGCGGCAAGTCCTATCCGCTGACCGGGTCTTGCGGTGACGGCTATGCTTTGGCTGCAGCCATGGGGCACAAAACTACTCAGCTTTACCCGTCACTGGTCGCTCTTAAGCCCGAAAAGCAGCTCCCTAAAGATCTCGAAGGCCTTCTGTTAAAGAATGTTGAGCTTCAGCTTCGGGCGGATGGTCGCAAAGTCGCCGCCGAATTCGGTGAAATGCAGTTTATCTACGGTCATATTGGTGGTGCAACTGCGATAACCCTGTCACGAATTGCCGTACCGCTGCTTGAAGATAAAAAGCACAAAGTCGGCCTGTGCCTGGACCTGAAGCCGGCATTGTCGCACGAGAAGCTTGACCAGAGACTTTTGCGTGACCTAAAACGTCTGCAAAAGCGGCCGGTCAAAGAGCTATTGGCCGGCTTGCT
>CAZTHA010000699.1:0-1832 GCA_964613435.1 uncultured bacterium | reverse complement strand
TGAAATCAGAAGATTTAAATCATTTTCCCTTAGCTGCCGCGCCAGCGGCTGAGTTTAAATGCGTAGACACGGAAAAACCGGCCGGATCACGGGTCTTGCTTACGCAACACCCGCGCCCGTCTCTTATTTCCGGTCATGACTGGCGTTCGACAGATTTATCCGCTCACGCGGGGAAAAAACGCGTAACCTTCGTGTTTGCCAAAAATCAGGATTTTATCCTGTTCAGATCGGCCGTTTTTATAAATTTTGAAATTTAATGGGGGGTAGTAAATGGCAAAATTGAATTGTTTAATCCTTTTCGTATTGCTCTTTTTGTCTTCTTTCTCGGTTTCTTCGGCCCAAATTCATCCTCAATCTCAGAATTTGATTTGGTCAGATTCATTCGAAATAGACAGAATGCGTTTTGAGATTCAGGGTTTTTCAAAAAGCGGAGACATCAATGAAGACGACATGACCATCGTGATTCTTCAAGATAGTAAGTCGGTAAAGGTTCCAGTTTCACTTGACTTTTATGATTTAGTGAGGCCTTCATCAAACTTGAAGAGCTTAACAGAGAAGATGCCTATTTTTAAAATTGGTCCTTCTGAAATATTAATTTTTCTATTTCCCAATTGCCGTCCTCTTTTTAATAAAGTAACCTTGGTGGTTTATGATTTTAATCAACAAAAAATTATTGATGTCAAAGAAAACATTGGTGATCTGAAAGATGACAGCTTTGTTTTCATTTCTGATGGCTCAAACAAATATAAAATAAGATTAATTAGAGAGCACTTAGACTCAGTGCCATCTGATGGACCAGAAGTGTCTATCGAGGACTGGATGATTATTGAATATTCAAAAAATAAAATCCAATCCCATTGGAAATGAGGGTTGCTGAATAAGCTTCGCAGAAGAGAAATGTTACACTCGATAAAAGGTGTTAAAAAAATGTCGAACAGTGCGCTGCACCGGAACGCCGAGGCTGGTCACAAAAGTTGCGAAAAGCTGCAACTTTTGTGACCAGCCTCGGTTCCCTCACTGAAAAGCGTTCGGCGTCCGGTGAGCTTGGCGTTAACCGAATAAAATAAAAAAATAGTGACAAGATTAATGGTCTATGACCATAGGTTATTTTTGACACCAACCGATGCACCAGCAAGATTTGGCTGAATATTGACTTGTGGTATAAAAAAGGTATAATTATTATATATGATATGTTTTGAATTTGACCATTTAAAAAGCCAATCAAATCTGGAGAAACACGGAATAGACTTTGTCCAGGCGCAAAATCTATGGAATGACCCGGATCTTTTAGAGATCCCAGCAAAAACTTCAGATGAGCCGAGGTTTTTAATAATAGGACAAATTAATCTGAAACATTGGTCAGCCGTAATAACCTATCGACAGGGTAGCATCAGGATTATTTCGGTTCGGAGATCAAGAAAAGAAGAGGTTGATTTATATGAAAGCGAAAAATTTTGATGAAAAATTCGATGACGGTGAAAGCATTCTGGAGAACCTTGATCTAACCAAGGCTAAAAGGACAACGCGCGATCAAAAACGAGTAAATGTAGATTTCCCCAAATGGATGATTGAAGCATTAGATAGAGAGGCTAAACGCCTAAATGTAACCAGGCAATCAATCATCAAGCTGTGGCTGGCAGAGCGCCTTGAGAAACAAACACAAGCAGCTTGATTCAAGGATTAAAGCTGGGATAATTAAAGTTCAGACGGTTAATCGGGTAAAGAGGGGGCATCCCCCCCCTCCTTCCCACACCACCGGACATGTTTCCGCATCTTCATGAACTTAATCGGGCCGTAGCCGGATAATGAATCTTCACCCACAGATCTTTCAC
>CAZTHA010000698.1:0-1833 GCA_964613435.1 uncultured bacterium | reverse complement strand
AGAATGGAGCCTCCGCCGTTGACCTTCCTGAGAACCGTTCTGCCTGCGGATTCGCCGTCAACGATAGGGGCTTCCCGGTTGATCTCGTCATCCTCCTCCGGTTCCCGGAATACAACGATGTCGGGCTTGATGATGTAGTTCCCCCCCAGAGCGGTTGCAAGCTCCGGATGCAGCGCCGCCAGGTGTTCCAGCTCAAGAGGGTGTTTATACTGCTCAAATCCCGCTATGGAAAGGCTCCTGGAAAAAACCCATTTTCCCGGGCGGAGATGGGTTATTTTCGCAAAACAGTCCCTGAGAAACGAAAGGCATAAATCCTCGAAAACCAGCCCGGCCGTTTGAGCCGTCAGGGGGCCGATACCGGCCTTTCCTTTCAGAAGAAGGAGCATTTCCCTGGCTATGGACGAACTGAGAACGCTTGAACCGTCCGCAAAATTGGGAACGCCTCTTTCGTTTACCCGGATGAGTCCTGCCAGCATGTGAAGATGGAGTTGTTTCCTCGCCTGTGTGAAAAAGCCTTCCATCAGGAAGCCCTCCGTTTTTTTCCGGTTTCTTCGAAAGATTTCCGAAGAGCGGTCCTGACCTGCATTGCTACGGCGGAAGCCAGGCGGGGAGGGACGGCGTTGCCGATCTGCCGGGCGATTTCCGTCTTGCTTCCCCGGAAAATGAAATCATCGGGGAATCCCATGAGGCGGGGCGCTTCCCTGTGGGTTATGGGACGATGGTCTTCGGGATGGAGGTAGCGCCCTTTTTCGGGTTTGAAAAATTCAGTCCGGATAGTGACCGAAGGTCTGTCCCACCACAGGCGGCCGAAAAGGTCCGTGCCTCCGGACGTTTTCTTCCGCCAGCATTCAGGAAGTAGGTGGGGTGCGTTGTTTTGAAGGTCGAACCTGTTTCCGCCCGGAGGGACGGCCCTGTACCGCTCGAGGCTCATGGCGGTAGGGTTTCTTCCGAAATGCAGATCGAGAGGAGGCGGCTCATCCCGAATTTCCGTTCCGACGGGCTCGGGGAGGTCCCCTATTGCCTCGCGGACTGTCCTCCATCTGCCCGAGTGAGTCGGATCCGGCAAAGGAATCCCGAAGGGAAAGAGGTCCGCTTTTGCACCTATGGAGACCGTTCTCTTCCTGACTTGCGGGGCACCGTAATCAGCGGCGTTCAGCACGGCCGCATGGAGAAGGAAGCCGTTTTGTTCAGCCCGGCTGTTTATTTCCGCCATCTCCGGAGATCGAAGCAGTTCAGCCACATTTTCCATGACGAAGACCGACGCGCCGCTCCGGAATACAACCTCGAGAAAGGGCTCCCACAACGCTCTTCTCGGGTCTCCGCTGCGGTCTTTGTTCAGAAGGCTGAAGCCCTGGCAGGGGGGTCCTCCTATCACCACGTCGGCCGCCGGGAGAGGTGAACCTGAAAGAAGAAACTGTTCAATATCCATGACCAAATGGCTTCCGCCGAAATTGGCGGAGTGGGTCAGCATGGCCGTATGATCAAAATCAAGAGAGAAAACGCAGGAGAAATCTCCGCAGAAACGGGAATCGGTAAACCCGAGGGTCATTCCTCCTGCCCCCGCGAAAAGGTCAATAAGCCGGAAAATGGGCTTCCCCTCCTTTTCATGAGTTTTTCTCTCTCTATTGTAAACGCTCCCGTCTTTTTTTACACGTCGGTTTGTTCTATTGTTCCCTCCCGGAGGGACGGTAGAAAGGATTTCCCGATTGCTCAGGCATGTCCATTCCCCTGGTGACGGGATGCTCCTTCAGGCAAACAGTTGTTTCTGGATCCGGGTTCCCGGCGGAAATACAGGGTATGGGCTCCTTCTTTCCCTTTGAAGGCCGCAGCGAA
>CAZTHA010000697.1:0-1835 GCA_964613435.1 uncultured bacterium | reverse complement strand
AAATGCCGCCGGCGTTCCCCACAAGGGTCGTTGCTCCCGAAATGGTGGCGAATTCCCTGTCGCGGTACCATTGGGACTGGATTTTCATTATGGAGACAAAAACGGTGGACACCCCGATGCCGACGAGAAATCTCCCGATGAATAGCCAGAGGGAGGACGGGGCGAATCCGAAGATGACCGATCCGGCCCCGGCAAGGAACATTCCGAGGGAAACCGTGATTCTTGCTCCCAGGGAATCGGCGAGAAATCCTACCGGTATCTGCATGATCATGTAAGCGTAGAAATACATGGAGGCCATTGCGCCAAAAGCTGTGGCGCTGAGGGAAAATTCTCTCGTAACATCATCCTTTACCACTGCAGCGGCAAAACGATGAAAGAACACCACCATGAAAGCGAAAACCATAACGCCCCACACAACCCAACGGTAGGAGAGGGCCTTCCTCATCCCCTCCCCGCTTCCGTTTCTGAACTCTCCGGAATGCTGCTCCGTCATTTTCTCTCCTCTTTTCTCCGGGTTCTTGTGCGGACTGTGATCCGCCGGAGTGATCCGTAAAAAGAAATAATACCATTGAATTCCGTTTTTTCCTCTTTTTTCCCCGGAAAAATCACCGTATAATCAGGTTCATCGAGAAACAGAGAAGGAGGCGGGCTCGTGATCCGGATTTCCAACATACAAATTCAGCTGGGAGAGCGATCCCTCTTCCAGGATCTTTCGTGGACCGTTCTTCCGGGATCCCGTACCGGCCTCGTGGGGAACAACGGCGCAGGAAAAACAACGCTGCTCAGGATAATGGCAGGGGAGACGACTGTGGACTCCGGAACGGTGACTGTCCCCAAGGGACTCAGGATCGGCTATCTTCCCCAGGACCTGGTGGAACTGCCTGACGTGCCGGTTCTTTCCTTCCTGCGTTCAAGAACGGGCCTCGCGGCAGCGGAAGAGGAACTCGCAGCATGCGCCGGACGACTGGCCGGACTGCCCCCGGAATCCCCAGAACATGAACGGGAACTCAATCGTCACGACCATCTTTTGAAACGGTTTGAGGCCCTGGACGGATATTCTTTTGATGCCATGGCGGGGAAAATTCTGTCTGGTCTGGGCTTTTCCCAGGACGATATGGGAAGGTCCACCGGGTGCTTTTCCGGAGGCTGGAAAATGAGGCTCCACCTTGCCGGCCTTCTCCTGATCTGTCCGGACATCCTCTTGCTGGACGAACCGACGAACCATCTGGACACGGAGAGCATGGAGTGGCTTGAAGGCTGGCTTTCAGGTTTTCGCGGGACTATTGTGGCCGTCTCCCACGACCGGAGGTTTCTGGACAAGATCTGCACATCCATCGCGGAACTCTCTCTTGGGAGGATATCTCTGTATCAGGGAAATTTCTCCGACTACCTCGACGAGCGGGAAAGGCGGATTGAGGAACTGCGTCGGCAGGAACGGCTCCAGAAGGATGAAATAGCCCGCATGGAGGAATTCATCGAGCGCTTCCGATACAAGGCATCGAAGGCGGCGTCCGTCCAGAGCAGGATCAAGCGGCTTGAAAAAATAAGCCTGGTTGAAGTTGAGGAGGACACGAAGAGAGTGTCCTTCCGCTTCCCTCCCTGCGTCCGCAGCGGACTTGAAGTAATCGTCCTGGAAAATGGTGAAAAAAAATACGGAAATCACACCGTTTTTTCCGAAGCATCCCTTACAGTCCGGCGGGGAGAGAAAATTGCCCTGGTTGGCGTCAACGGAGCCGGGAAATCCACCCTCTCCCGCATCCTGAGCGGAACGGAAGGGCTCACCTCCGGAACGGTGCGGAGAGGTCACAACGTCCGGATAGCCTTCTTTTCCCAGC
>CAZTHA010000696.1:0-1838 GCA_964613435.1 uncultured bacterium | reverse complement strand
GTGAAGAGGGCGAATTTTACAAGGTTCAGGTCAATGGCCAGACCGGCTACATGCATAAGAACTATGTTTCTGTAGCTGGCGCACCGGCATCGGGCGAAGAGCCCTATTACCCCGGCGACACCCGCAACGGTGGCTACCTGCCCAAAGACGACCCGGCAACCAAAGGCAACAGCGGTTCAACTCCCGGTTCATCGACCACTCCCAGTCAGGCAGAAGCCGCGCTGGCCAGCTACAAGGGTGGCAAGCTTTCTCCGGCACAGTTCTCACAGCTGTTTGGCCCGGTCGCCCGCGAATCGATGAAGAGAACCGGCGTTCCCGCATCGGTTACACTGGCTCAGGCAGCGCTCGAAACCGGTTGGGGTGCATCCAGCATCGGCGACGCCAAAAACCTGTTCGGTATCAAGGGCACCGGCCCGGCCGGCTCGATCAGGGTTTCGACCAAAGAATTCATCAATGGGCGCATGGTAACGGTCCAGGACAACTTCCGCAAATATCACACCTGGGCACAGTCGATCGAAGATCATGGCAAACTGCTGCAGAACGCCCGCTATTCTCCGGCCATGAAATACAAGAACAACCCCGACCAGTTCGCCCGCGAAATTCACAAGGCCGGCTACGCTACCGACCCGAATTACGCCAGTAAGCTGATCAGCATCATGAAGGCCAACAACTTCTACCAATGGGATAAATAACCCGAACAGGAGACGAAAAAATGAAAAACATCAAAACAATTCTGTTGTTCATAACGCTGTTGGCCTCTTCGGCTCTGTTCGCCGGTCTGGCGGTTCCGGGTGAGGGCAATCCACTGCTCGCCAGCTCAGCAATCAAAATAGACAGCG
Organism: uncultured bacterium; assembly: GCA_964613435.1. GTDB lineage: Bacteria > Muiribacteriota > Ozemobacteria > Ozemobacterales > Ozemobacteraceae > DYKG01. Next base: position 999 of record CAZTHA010000696.1, on the reverse strand, counting down.
TTGCCGGCTATACCGTCGAAAAGCTCGCCGACAGCGCAGGGGTGCGGATCAAGGTCAGAACTCCCGAAGGCAAAGACTTCTGGACCAGCGAAATTCTCGGCGACCGTGAAAAGAAGTTCATGTTCAATGGCGAAAGCAACAACCTGCTGGTTGCCGACATCGATGCCGATGCAAAGCCAGAGATAATTACCGCAGTTGCGTTTCCACCGCACAATGGCGGACTTTACATATTTACCCTCAATGCTGAGCAGAACGGTTTTATGCCGATGACGTTCAACAATCCGCAGACAAATGATGAAAAAAGCTTTCTGGTTGCCGACATCTTTCAGGAAGACGGCCAGGATATTGCATTTATCGATAACCGGGTCAGGGTGCTTGGCATGCTGTATCCAGAAAACGAGCAAGAAGAGCCTGTCGCCAGCTTCTTTTATTACAAGCTGACCGACAGCGCATTCGCCTACAATAGTTGCGAAGCGGTGCCAGTCGAAAATTAAAAACGACACCATTTGAACTTCGGTCAAAGTTCAATAAAAACTGCCTGGAGAAGCCCCGGGCAGTTTTTTTATGCGAAATTTTGTTTTCAGCTGATGCAATTTTTTGCTAATCTTGAACAGGGTGTCTTGTCCAGCTGAAAGAGGAACAATATGAAATCGAAAATTGTCGAAGGCTACTGGATCTGCCCGAAATGCAATACGAGATGCCGGGGTTCCGACCAGGATTGCAATAATTGCGGTGCGGTACGAACTGCCGATGTTAAATTTTATCTCGACAAAAATGCGCCTGAAATTACTGACGAAAAAGAGCTGGCACTGGCAAAAGCAGGCCCCGACTGGATTTGTATTTTTTGCGGAAACACATCTCCGGCAGGCGAAGAGAAGTGTACGGGTTGCGGCTCACTTCGTAGCGATGGCAACTGGCGTCATGCCGATAAAATGCCAGAAAATCTGCCAAAACCCAGTAAAGAGATCGAACAGGAAGAGCGCGCTGCAACCAAAACCA
>CAZTHA010000695.1:0-1838 GCA_964613435.1 uncultured bacterium | reverse complement strand
GAGCGCGTTTGAATGGCATTCAAAAGGTCGTCGGTTCGATCCCGATCAGCTCCACTCAGAGACAGTAAATTAAAGTCTCTCAAAGTTTAAAGAACCCGCTTAACCAGCGGGTTTTTTGCTATATCGCGACCTTGTTAGACGGTAGTGTATCTGACTGTACTTACCACAAAATTTGTGGTAATTTTATGTGGTAATTGGTCGATTTTATAGGGGCGTTACCACAAAATACGGGTTTAATTGACCAGCGCAGTTTTTCCCGATGTGGTAACAGAATTTTATCGAGGGGAGCGTTACCACAAAGTGAAAAATATTCTTTCAGCACCGGGCCTGAAACACTTAAAGCCCAAAGAGGGGCGAAAGCTTACAAAGTATCACGACGGCGAAGGCTTATACCTCTGGGTATATGATGACGGCAAGAAAAGCTATAAGCGCTGGTTTTTCCGCTATCGCTTCGAGGGCAAAAACAAGCCTGAATTGCTTATAGGCGCTTTTCCGACAGTTTCGGCGGCAGATGCCAGAGCAAAAGCAGACGAAGCCAGAGAGTTTTTAAAGAATGGAATCGACCCGGCAAAAAATCGCAAGGCAACCAAGCAGGCCAGACAAACGGCAAAAGCAAACAGTTTTGAAGTAATTGCGCGTGAATGGTTGGCCACAAAACGAAGTGAAAAGGCCAGAACAACCAGAGTAAAAGAGATAGCCAACCTTGAGAATGACGTTTTCCCTTATATCGGAGACAGAGCTATTTCAGAAATCACCCCGCCTGAGATTCTCGAAGTCTTGCGCAAGATCGAGGCACGCGGCGCAGTAGACACGGCACACCGGGCAAAGAGTAGATGCAGTATGATTTTCAGGTATGCCATTGCAACCGGGCGCTGTATATCTGACCCTTGCCGAGACCTGACAGACGCTTTGCAGCCAATAACAAAGCAGCATTTTACAACAATAACTGACATGCAGCGGTTTTCAGAATTGCTCAGGGCGATTGAGTCATATATGGGAACGCCAATAACAAGGGCGGCTTTACGATTGATGCCGCTGCTGGCAACCAGATCAGGAGAGCTCAGGCATGCAAAATGGGAAGAAATCGACCTTGACGCGGCAGAATGGCGGTATTTCGTAACAAAAACCAAAGTTGAACACCTTGTGCCCCTACCCAGGCAGGCGGTAAAGATTCTCGAAGAACTGAAGCCTATTACCTGCCGTGGCGGGGAGTCTTTCGTTTTCCCTCACATAAACAAATCAGATCGGGTTATCAGTGACAATTCAATGCTGGGAGCTTTACGGGCTTTGGGCTTTTCAAAAGAAGAAATGACCGTTCACGGATTCAGAGCGACATGCAAAACCGAGTTACTAGAGCTTGGTTACCCGATGCTATGGGTTGAAAAACAGCTTGCCCACGCACCCAAAGAAGCGCACGGCAGAGCCTACAACCGAACGGAATACAGAGACCAGCGGCACAAAATGATGCAGGCATGGGCCGACTACCTTGACGAGCTTAAGGCGAGCCCTTGCCCTGATATTAAAGCACTACGCGAAAAATACCGCTACCGGGGCTGATTACTACAAATCAAAAACTTGTTACCACAAAATTCGAAAGGGGAAAAAAATCATGGAAAACGTAGCAGAAATTCACACTACAGCGACAGAAGGCAGCAAGACGGCTGAAAGCTCGATTTATTGGGCCATTTCGGCTATGGAAAGCTGTAACATTGAATACGGCGAAATCAGAAGGGCATTAGGTTTTATTCTTAACAAAATGCTATCTGATGACGTTTTGGGAAACGCAGAGAAAGAAGAGGCAGAAAGATTCTTTGCCTATCGAACCCTGCTCGAAGGAA
>CAZTHA010000694.1:0-1841 GCA_964613435.1 uncultured bacterium | reverse complement strand
TAAAGACAAAACCGTTTTCCTTTTCATACCTGCATTTTTTTCTTTTGCTTCATGCATAAGCTTAAACCCAGGCTGGATCTGCCAGTGCTCCGGTATCTTTCCAAGCCATTGAATCCCGGAATCTCTGTATTTATCGTATTTTTTAAACTTAATGTTTGTCATCATTTGCATCTTGATTTACAGGCTTAAAATTTCAGCAATCAGGCCGTCGCTTTCCTTTTCGAGGGCCAGTATTTCACTGCTGACTTCTTCAAGGCTGCGCAAAGGTTTGTGCTGATAAAAGTATTTATTGAAACTGATTTCATAACCTATTTTAATTTTGTCGAGGTCGATCCAGGCTTCGTCTATATGGGGTTTAACTTCACGAAGAAAATAATCATAAATGTTTTCTTTTAGCGGCACGTTTTCAAAATCGCGCAAATCAGATTCGCTTTCATAGATAATGAATTCATCTTTTTTATCGCCGGGATAATAACCATAATCAGGCAGCTGTTCAATGCTGCAGCCCAGATGCTCTAACAGCTGATCGAGATTTTTGCCGCTGATTTTTTGTATTTTTTTAACTACTTTTGCAACCGCCTCATCATACCAGCTGATTGCGTTCAAAATAGCATTCTTTTCAGAGTTTTCAAGCTTGAGGTCAAGAGCCTTAACTTGTTTTTCAAATAAATTTTTAAACTCATTAAAATCATTAAATTCAACTGTGCCTATGCTGTTTAACAATGCTTGTGCCGCCATCAGAATATTTTTTTGCTTGTTCCAGATGGTGGCTGAAGCGATTGCCTTGCGCTTTTTAGCATTCAGCTCTACCCCATTTTTTTCACACCAGCTCAAAATCTCTTTGCTCAAGGTTTTTATGTCGGTATATACCTTTTCACCAAAAGTTTCCCAGGCCCATTCCATTGCCTCTTTTAGGGTTTTGTCAAATCTCAACCCGGCGATTCGTTCTTCGCTGAATTGTGCTTTCAACCTTTTTGGCCGCTCAATTGCAACTTTGTAAAAACCGAAGTCAGAGTTGTCGAAAATCTTAACTGCCAGCCCATCTTCTGTTTGCCGCTCAATATTGGCAAATTCTGCATAAGCGCTCAGAATTTCCTTTATGTTCCCGGGGGTAAATTCACAGTTTTTGGCACCAAGATTTTTTCTGAGTTTAACAAACCTCTGCGAAGCATCGATCAACTGAACCTTGCCCTTGCGCTGCGGGCTTTTATTGTTGCTCAAAAGCCAGATATAGGTGGTAATGCCGGTATTGTAAAACAGGTTGTTCGGCAGCTGAATAATGGCTTCCAGCAAATCATTTTCTATGATGTAACGCCGGATATTACTTTCACCACCACCGGCATCGAGGAAAAATCAAATATTTTTTGCATTTTATCATTCCTGTCTTAAAAAATCACCTTTTGATTCAAGCTATGATGGAAGCTTGTCGACCCATTCTCTCAAAAGATATTTTCAAGTAATCCCACGTATGTTATTTTAGTAGTGATGAAGAAAAAGAACGAAAATTTTTTGTTGGCTGATGACCCTGATTGGTACAAGAATGCGATAATTTATGAGGTGCATGTAAAGGCTTTTTGTGACAGTAACGGTGATGGAATCGGGGATTTTCCGGGACTGACTTCAAAGCTTGACTATATTCACGAGCTTGGCGTTAACACGATCTGGTTACTGCCTTTTTACCCGTCGCCGTTTCGCGATGATGGTTATGATATTTCCGATTATCTTAACGTTCACCCTGACTACGGCACTCTTGCCGATTTTCGCCAGTTTCTCAAAGAAGCACACCGGCGGGGAATGCGGGTTATCACCGAGTTGGTCATCAACCACACGTCAGATGCCCA
>CAZTHA010000693.1:0-1843 GCA_964613435.1 uncultured bacterium | reverse complement strand
GAATATGGCGGGAAAATCCACCTATTTGAGGCAAGTGGGGCTATTGGTTATTCTTGCCCAAATGGGAAGTTACGTTCCGGCAAAAACCATGCAATTGCCGCTGTTCGATCGTGTTTTTACCAGAGTGGGAGCTTCAGACAATCTGGCGCAGGGTCAAAGCACATTTCTGGTAGAAATGATTGAGACGGCAAACATCCTAAATTCTGCCGGCCCTTCGTCCCTGATACTTTTGGATGAAATTGGCAGAGGCACTTCTACCTTTGATGGACTAAGCCTTGCCTGGGCTATCATCGAGCAGATACAGAAGAATATTAAAGCCCTGACTCTTTTTGCAACCCACTATCATGAACTTACAGAGCTGGAAAACATCTACCCCGATATCAAAAATTATAACGTGGCAGTAAAACTCTTTAACGACCAGATGATCTTCATCCGCAAGATCGAACGAGGCGGCGCGGATCAAAGCTATGGCATTCAAGTGGCAAGATTGGCGGGCATACCCAGCCGGGTGATCCGCAGAGCTCAAGAAATTCTGAAGAACCTCGAAGAACACGAGATCAGCCCTCAGGGTTTGAGCTCCAGCTTAAGAAAGAAATTGGCATCTTCTACTCCACAATTAGAGATTTTTGAAGTAATGATAGACAAAGCCAACGAACACGAGAACGTAATCCGGCAAATCCGGGAATTGGATCTGGAGCAAACTACTCCGATCGATGCCTGGAAAAAGCTGCTGGAATTACAGAAAAATATCCTGGGAGAATCATGAATAAATATATCTTAGCGATTATCGCCCTTATATCCCTGTTTGCCTGTTCCGGTCCCCGAGGCGATGCAGCCGGAATCATCAATTCCCAAAGAATAACATATCCAGAGTTCATTCGCTCCTACCAGGCGCATACCGCTAACTTTCAGCGCGTCAATCAACGCGTCCCCAATAATGAAGAAAAACGCGGTATCTTCAAAGAAACTTGGGAAAACATCACCACTCACGTGATCCTGAAAGATTACTTTGAGCGCTATCAGATAAGAACCAGCGAGCAGGAAGTATTGGACACTCTGCTTACCAATATTCCGTCCTATCTTGAACAGAGCCCTGCCTTTATGATTGATGGGGAGTTTGACCCGGAGCTTTACAATCAATCCCTCCGCTACGATAAGCCCGTGAATCTTTCTGCCACGCGCAGACACTATTTTGAGTATTATGTACCGGTTCAGAAGCTAAAACAGAAGATGATTGATGAAGATATTCGTGATAAGAAGAAAACCGGGTACATTGCGGAAATTGCTTCCGGAACAGCCGATTTTGAGCTTATCGTGTTCGACCCCGAGGATATGAAGCCCGTCCTGAGTGATGGTGAGATAGAAGCTTACTATCAACGTAACCTGGAGCGCTTTGCCATGAAGCCAATATACTCTGTGCAGTATATGGCACTAAACATCAGCCCCCAGGAAGAGGATAAAATCTATACCAAAGCCGTGGTGGATTCCATTCATGCGCAGCTTAACGCCGGTAAAAGCATGGAAACCGTTATCCGGGAACGAAGTGAACAACTCCCGGGCATCAAGCTGGAAGAACCGGGTTTCGTAAAAATCGGAGCCATCGACCCAAACATTCTGCCCACGCTGGAGCTATTGAGCGACAAAGCATACAGCAGACCGCTCAAGATTGGCAGCGGCTATGCGATCTTCCAAAAATTGCAACGCAGTAAATCCATGATGAGCTACAGAGCCCTCCAGATTCCTCCCCTTCTTTCCCAGAACACTATAAATTCCTCCTATTCTCAGGCAGTTGCCGCGCAAAACCTTGCCCAAAGACTCGGCATGAAGCTCGCCGCAGAAGAGC
>CAZTHA010000692.1:0-1847 GCA_964613435.1 uncultured bacterium | reverse complement strand
GGGAGCCAGGCTTTGAGTGAAGCTGAAAATTCGTTGGTTTTGTTATCGGCGCTCAAATCAAGCTCGGAAATATAAACTCCGCTTGAAGCAATCTGCCGGCATGTCTGCCAAAAAGTTTGCGGCTGGGCCTTCTCAAGCCTGATATGCGCGGCCGGCTGACTTTTGCCAAAAATGACTATCGAAGTGCGATTGAGTATCGGACGACTATCCGAAGCCACAACCTCTCGGAAAGCCTGCTCAAGCTGGGCGGTCACCGAAGAATCTGCTTTGAATTCAACGCCTTCGAGCTGTCCTTTGAGCATGACGAATTCCTGCAAAAGCTTCTGCACTTCGGTTGCCTCTGCGCGCCGGGTTTCGAGAACCCGCGCCGCCATTTTCAGGCGATCTTGAAGCGGCACGGTAACCAGATACCAGAACAAGATAACCGGAACGACAAGGCCGAGAACTGTCAGGGCCCGGCGATCACGCTGCGGACGGTTTTGCCACCATAATTTCAGCTTTTCCATTTCGCCTCCATGGCAAAAGCCACTTCGTCACCGACTTTTCGCGATTCGGGCAATGCCACTTTTTCAACGACGCCACTGGCTTCGATTTTTCGGCGAAATTCATCGAGAGAAGTATAATCATTGGCGAAACCCTGAATGCGGAAGCCATCAGTCCGACTCTGCAAGCGTGCAAGCTTGATTCCTGATGCCGCCGCCGGCTCGATCAGGCGAAAAATGCTCAGCCAGTCAACATTCGGAATTGATCCCGCCTCGTTGAGGCTGGTTTGTGCTTCAGAAATCTTGCGCCGAATCTGGCTGACCGCATCAACCACCGGCACTCCGGGAAAAACCTTGGAAAAAGCCTGACCGGTACTGATTCGGGTGCGTTCGGCCGCAGCTTCGGTCAGATAAACTTCAAACCAGAGAAAAAAATGACCGATAAAGACCAGACCCAGCAGCAAACCGACCAGGGCAGATGCCGACAAGCGCAAATTTTTTCCGACCAGCTGTTGCTGAAAGCCGGAAAGATCAAAATGTGCAGGCTCTTCAATCGCAGCCCCGACGAGAGAAAACAGCTGGCCACAGTTATTTTGTAAACTGACCGGAAAAACATTGCCAAGACCAGAGGCCGCCAAAATCGGCTGAATAGGCAGACTTCGATCGGAAATTACTCGCTGCAGGCTGTTTTTCGCTGAAAACAGGCCGAGATACTCACTGACTGGTGTGCTAATACGCATCGCAGCCTTCTGTTCAACTCCAGCAAGCAGAAAATCCGGAACGGCAAGGCGCCATACAATCGCTGGGGCAAGCCTTGACGGCGAAAATTCCGGCGGAAAGGCGATGCCGGAAACGAGATAGCATGGTTCACCGACCGTTTTGGTAGAAATATTCCAGGAAAAAAGCCAATTCTCGTTGATTTCAGCATATTGATCGGCAGCCAGTTGAGGAATAACCCGAGCAACTTTCACCGGGTCAGCGAACGAAAGTTCGATTTGAAAAGGCAGGCCTGCGGTAGCCGGAAGAACGAGAATGTTGGGGACGTCTTGTGGGAGAGCTGGGAGCGGGCCCACATGCTGGTCGACCCCGGAGGGGGTGGGGTTTGAATGGTCGTTTGAACCTGAAGAATCAGGGGCATCGACCGAGATGGGAGTTAGAGCGGTTGACGAAAGGGTGAACCAATGAAGTTCACCAGGATTATCGGCAAAAGCAATATTGAATGAAACGCTCAAGGTATCTCCACATAACGCACGATGCGGCAAACGCCGGGCCGATCACGCTTAACCATAGCTTCAACCCGGCGGCTCGCGTCACCGTGCCAGGCTTGCGCTACTATTTTAAACCATTTGCTGTGAGTAATAAACC
>CAZTHA010000691.1:0-1853 GCA_964613435.1 uncultured bacterium | reverse complement strand
ATGGGTATGTTCAGAGCGATTGACACGTCCGCTTCCGGCCTGACCGCAGAACGACTGCGCATGGATGTTATTTCCAACAACATCGCCAACGTCAACACCACGCGCACCGAAAACGGCGACCCCTTTCGCCGGAAACTGGTTATCTTTCAAGCGCGCAATCCGCGTGGCAGCCTGCCGTTCATGGACCGCCTGCAGCCGCAACTACCCGGCAAGGGTGTTCGCGTCCAGTCCATCATGGATGATATGGCTCCCTTCAAAATGGAATACGACCCAAACCATCCTGATGCCGACAGCGAAGGCTATGTGCGCCGTCCCAACATCAACATCGTGCACGAAATGGTGGACATGATTACCGCGACCCGTGCCTACGAAGCCAATGTAACCAGCATTAACTCAGCAAAAGATATGATTAATGCCGCATTGAATATCGGAAGCAAATAAGGATAAGTCATGAGAATACTTGAAAGAAACCCTTTCAACGAATTGCGCACCAAGCCCGAACAGGCGCGCACCAATGCCAAAGAACAATGGCGAATGTTTCTCGACCAGTTTCAAACTGCCGTCGATGAAGTCGACCAGCTTGGCAAAACCTCGGAAAAATTGACGCAGGATGCGGTTCTTGGTCGTGTAGAAAACCTACACGATGTCATGATCGCTGCAGAAAAGGCAAAAACTGCGATGAACCTGACTCTTGAAGTAAGGGGGAAAGCTCTGGAAGCATACAAAGAAATAATGCGAATGAATTTCTAATAAAGTCTTTACAGATTCAATTCTGCGTACTATAAATAACTTATAAAAAATTCCCGCCCGCTAAAAACAAAAAACAAACAAATTAAGGGCACGGAATCAGGAGTAGGGAGTAGCTAACAATGACTGAATTCCTCAGGCAACTCTGGGAACCCATAGCCAGAATGCCCCGGAGCCAGCAGATTGGCCTGGCGGTAATAGTTGGACTGGTTGTTATCGGTATAGTAACCGCCTCGATGTGGGGCACAACAAAAGAATTTATTCCGCTCTTTGAAGAAAAACTCAAGCTCGAAGATGCCGGCAAGGTTGTTGCCAAGCTTCAAGAGCTCGGAGTTGAATATAAACTTGGTGCAGACAGCACTGATGTCAGGGTGCCGCTGGTAGACAAGTCATACATTCTGCTACAGCTTGCCCAGGAAAAAAGTCTGCCTTTGGCAAAGCCTGGCTGGGCCAAACTTATTGACGAACGCTCGATGTTTGATGGCACTACCCAGCAGGAATTCGACCTGAACTTTGTCAGAGGCCTTCAGGCAGAGCTTGAAGAAACTCTGGTGCGAATGGGTCCAATCGAAGAAGCTAACGTCAATATCGTTAAACCCAAAAAAGAAGTATTCAAGGAAGACCAGAAAGAACCATCAGCAGCGGTTTTGCTTAAACTCAAACCCGGCCAGGAAATTACCCAGGACCAGGTTAGAGCGATTAGAGACTGGGTCTGTTCGGCAGTTGAAGGCTTAAGCCCAGAGAACATCAGGATTTCCGACACCGAAGCCCGTGATTTGACCCGTATCATTGAAGATGAAGAGGCCATGAGTCTCGACAAAATCAAAACCGCCCAGGTCAAACACACGCGAGCCCAGGAAAAAGTTCTGCGCAAAGAACTGCAGAGTCAGCTCGAACAGATGTTCGGATACGGCAATGCTATCGTCAGAGTCAGACTCGATATGGACTTCGACCAGAAAGAAGCCGTCAGTGACGTCGTGATTCCGCCGATCGAGGGCAGCAACACCGGCATCGTCATTTCGCGCAAAAATGAAGAAGAACATTATCAGGGTCGCGATTTGATCGAAGATGGCGAGCCTGGCGTGAACTCGAATCTGCCCCCCGGT
>CAZTHA010000690.1:0-1855 GCA_964613435.1 uncultured bacterium | reverse complement strand
AATATGCCGGCAACAAAATAATCGCCGACTTTTTCCGAACTCTGGTCATAAAAATCCCGTCCCGACTTAATGTCGGCAATCGCTTCATCAGAAAGAAAAACCTCTCTGATCTTCATCGGGAAAGTTCTTTTTTAACTTTGGCTAACGGGATCATTTTAGCCGATTGCAGATTTTTTTTCCTGTCTGCTAAAGCCTTTTTATGCCATTCGGGAGATTCCAGTTCATTTTCATCATGGGAAAGAGAATTCCATAAAAGTTCCAAAGCACGAAGACGCTCAACTAAACTCATTTTTTTTATGTCCGAAATATCCATTCTCCCCCCCCCTTTTTCCATGCTGATAAAATTATAGCATAGGGTGAATTCATCGTCGATATTGTTCATGAATTGAATGTTTTGCTTGATTTGAAGGGGTTCTTTGCGGCTTTGGGGCCTGGTATGAGAAAATCGAGCAGGCTTTGCCAACCACAGTTTAATAAAGAAAGCCGAAAAGATGAAGGGGAATCTCAAGATTTGAACCATACAAAATTTCGTCTTTGACCAGATAAGCGTCTTTGGGCAAGTGCTTGATCTGGCGCAGCTTCTTGTTTTTTCCGCCAATTTCAAAAGTCAGATCATCAACGGTAAAGTCGCCGGCTGAAGTGCAATAAACCTGCTTTCCCGAATTTTTGAGCATCGCCACAAAAAACACCTCTCTGACACTGCCGATATTTATGTCGAATCCAGCTTCCTGGGCAATTGCATAATAGATATTAGGGTTATCGAGAAAAATCTTCTCGGTTGACTTGAGCAACCCGCTGCCAGTTCGCCCGAAAGTCAGAAGCCTTGCCAGACCGACTTCTTCGAGAATCTGCAGATAGTGCTGCACCGTTTTATTATCAAGGCCAATCTGTTTGGCGATGCTGTTTCTATTCAATTCGCCCGGCGGAATAGAGGCGATGTACGCCAGTATTTTCTTGAAACAGGCAAGGTTCGCGGTCTTAAGATTATAAAAGTTTGCGATGTCCTCATAAACGATCTTCTGAACAACCCGGAAAAGCTTCTGTGCGTAAACTTCTTCATCTTCGAGAAAAAATGGATAGTATCCGAAACGCAAATAATCCTTGAAATGTGCCCGCAACTTATCAATACCGGCAATTTTTGCAGCATAGGCCTGACAAGCCGGCAAATCAGAAAAAGAAAACGATTCGCACGCTCTTATCGACTTAAAATTGAGGTATTCCCGGAAAGACATACCCGTTAAGCGAAACATGACGGCTCTTCGCGACAGATCATGCGCTCCTTTTACCAGATCGATGCTTGAACTGCCTGAAAAAACAACTTTTACATCAGGATAGGAGTCATAAACATTTTTTAGTTCCTGATTCCAACCAGAGTATTTATGAACCTCATCGAGGAAGAAGTAGCGAATTCCATAAAACTCGTAAAGCTCATTCACGAAGTCAAGCAGAGAATGACTGGAAAAATAGATATTGTCGAGCGCTGCATAAATGGACTTTTCCCGGTCAGCCAGCTTTTCCTTGATAAACTGAAGAATCAGAGTGGTCTTTCCTGTTCCTCTGGGACCAATAATACCGGTTAACCGACTGTTGATATTGAATTTATGAAAGAGATACCGGTGGGTCCTGAAATCAACCGCATGCAAAAGGCGGTTATGCGCAGCAAAAAAAACATCCATAATTAGACTGCACTCCTATTATTACACAGGATAATTAGAATACAATCCAACGTCAAGCAAGAATTATCAACAGAGTTTGTATAAAATTGGCCGGCAATTTCTTTCTTTGCGGTTTTGTGGCCTGGTGTGAGAATTTTGGCAATTCAGGATTTTTTGCGCGGTGGTTTCTTTTTGCCAGA
>CAZTHA010000689.1:0-1858 GCA_964613435.1 uncultured bacterium | reverse complement strand
CTCCAGAATCGGGAACAGGTCGGTCAGATAGTCGCGCAGCACGTTGCCGGTGACTGAAATGGTGTCTTTGCCTTCTTTAGAACGCTGCAGGCTGGCGACTATGGCTTTGCTTGGCGCCATGATCTGAATGTCGAGGCCTGCGGTATCGTGATCCTGCAGGTATTGGCGAACTTTTTTGATCAGGCTGCGGTCATGAGCCCGTTCTTCTGTCAGCCAGAAATAAGCTGGGGTGCCGGTGATGCGGGCTCTGGTAACCGCCAGTTTGACCCAGTCACGAATCGGCAGGTCTTTAGTCTGGCACATGCGCCAGATATCTCCATGATCGACGTGGTGTTCGAACAGAACCTTGTTTTCGTTGTCGATGACGCGAACGACACCATCGCCGTAAATTTCGAAGGTTTTGTCGTGAGAGCCGTATTCTTCGGCCTTCTGAGCCATGAGACCAATGTTGGCAACGCTGCCCATGGTGCGCGGGTCGAAGGCGCCGTGTTCTTTGCAGAAATCAATTGTCGACTGGTAGATACGGGCATAAGAACGGTCAGGAATCACCGCTTTCATGTCGCACATTCTGCCATCTTTGCCGTACATTTTGCCGCCGGCGCGGATGGCAGCAGGCATGGAGGCATCGATAATGACGTCACTGGGAACGTGAAGATTGGTAATGCCCTTGTCGGAGTTCACATAGGCAAGTTCGGGCTGTGACTTCAAAGTATCTTCGATATCTTTTTGAATGGTATTTTGAGTATCGGTCGGCAGAGTTTTTATCTTTTCATAGAGTTCACCCAGACCATTGTTGGGGTTGAAACCGATCGACTTCAAGGTGGCGGCGTGTTTTTCGAAAACGTCTTTAAAGAAAACGCTGACCACATGCCCAAACATGATCGGGTCAGAAATTTTCATCATCGTGGCCTTGAGATGTACTGAAAAGAGTACGCCTTTTTCTTTGGCGTCAGCAATCTGCAGAGCGATAAATTTGCGCAGGGCCTTGACCTTCATGGTCGCGGCGTCGATTACTTCTCGAGCTTCGAGATTGATTTTTTCTTTGAGAACGGTTTCGTGGCCATCTTTGCCGACGAAAACGATTTTTACCGTGCAGGGTTTTTCGACAATAAGTGATTTTTCACTGTCAAAAAAGTCTTCGGCATTCATGTGAGAAACATGACATCTCGAATCTTTGCTCCAGGTTCCCATTGAATGCGGATACTTGCGTGCATAATCTTTTACCGGGTCGGCAACGCGGCGATCTGAATTGCCTTCGCGCAGAACCGGGTTGACTGCGCTGCCGAGAACTTTGGCATAACGGGCTTTGATATCTTTTTCTTTGTCGTTCTGAGGCTCTACGGGATAATCAGGAACTTTGAAGCCTTTATCCTGGAGTTCTTTGATGGCGGCAGTAAGCTGGGGAATCGAAGCGCTGATGTTGGGCAGTTTGACAATGTTGGCTTCAGGCCGGTTGGCCATATCGCCAAGAAAGGTTAAATCGTCACTATATCGCTGTTCTGGTGGCAGAAAATCTGAAAAGCTGGCCAGTATTCTTCCGGCGAGGGAGATGTCACGCAGCTCGGTTTTGATACCGGCAGGGGCGGCAAAGGTTTCGATGATGGGCAGGAGAGAAACGGTGGCCAGGGCCGGAGCTTCATCAGTTCTGGTGTAGAAAATTTTCTGCTCTTGGGTCATTGTCGACGATTTCCTTTCTTGATTCCTTCTTAATGATTAAAAACTTGCTCTGCTCTTTTTTCGGGCCGAGATTACCGGGCTAACCTCGATTTTTATTCTGCCATAGCCCGAAACGCTGCACTTGCATGCAAGGTTAACACAGGCCATAACTTTCGTCAATCGGCCCGAGTCAGGAGTTTTT
>CAZTHA010000688.1:0-1861 GCA_964613435.1 uncultured bacterium | reverse complement strand
CATCTCTTTTCTTTTCTTTATGATCTGCTCCTGGCTCTAGCCAAACATTTGTAATGGTATCCATATCCATGCCTTCACCACCAAAATCTGTAATTTCGATGGTTGCTTTTTCTGGATTTTCTGGATTTTTAATAATGATCTCAACTTTATCGGCGTCTGCATCATATGAATTTTTTACAAGTTCAAAAATGGCAAGCTGAGGAGTACCAATAAGCTGGTCTCCTAATAGTTTTAGTAGTCTTGCTCTAGGCTTAAATGATGCTTTCATTTTATAACTCTTCTTGCTACTTCCTAAATTTTCCCTTATTTTCAATATAGACCACATTAAGAAAAGGTTCAATCAACAATGACTGATGAAGAGATTTTTACGATAAAAGAGGTTTCTAGCTACTTAAAACTAGCAGAAAAAACATCATACAGATTGGCCTCAGAAGGAAAATTGCCTGGCTTTAAGGTGGGCGGTTCATGGAGATTTCGTAAATCCGAGATAGACGCTTGGATTAAAGAACAAGAGCAAAAGGCAAAATCGGAAAAGAAATAAGTATGGCTTCAGTTAATCAAAACCCAGAACAAATCGCACGTGACCAAATTGACAGGCAACTCCTAGCGGCCGGATGGGTTGTGCAGGATAAAAAGAAAATTAATCTGACTGTGAGTCTAGGTGTTGCTGTTCGAGAGTATCAAACTGATGTCGGCCCCGCTGACTACGTCCTTTTTGTTGATAAAATGGCTGTGGGAGTTATTGAGGCAAAGCCAGAAGACTGGGGTCACCGCATCACCACTGTGGAAGAACAATCCACTGGCTATGCCGAAGCAAAGCTTAAATGGGTGAATAACAGCGAGCCGTTGCCATTTATTTATGAAAGCACAGGCGTCATTACACGTTTCACTAACATGAAAGACCCAAAGCCTCGCTCAAGAGAAGTTTTTAACTTTCATAAACCAGAAACATTACTGGAATGGTCAAAGCAGGAAGTTACTCTGCGCGGACATTTTTCCGACATGCCTGAATTGAATACGGATGGCTTAAGAGCCTGCCAGATTACAGCCATTTCAAATCTTGAGCAATCATTAGAAGAAGACAAGCCACGAGCCCTTGTGCAAATGGCAACGGGCTCTGGTAAAACGTTTACTGCGATTTCTTCTGTTTATCGCTGGCTTAAATACGGGAAAGCAAAGCGCATCCTGTTTTTAGTTGATACCAAAAACCTTGGTGAACAGGCTGAGCAAGAGTTTCTCTCCTTCGTTCCTAATGATGACAACCGTAAATTTACTGAGCTTTACAATGTGCGCCGTCTATCATCTGGTTACGTCCCAGCTGACGCACAGGTTTGCATTTCAACAATCCAGCGCATGTACTCTATCCTTAAAGGCGAGGAACTTGACGAATCTCTGGAAGAGCTGAATCCTGCAGAACAGATGACCCGGCCAAAAAAATCACTGCCGGTTGTCTATAACGAGAAAATTCCACCCGAATTTTTTGATCTGATCATTATCGATGAATGCCACCGCTCTATCTACAACACATGGCGTCAGGTACTGGAATATTTTGACAGTTATCTTGTGGGATTAACGGCAACGCCAGATAACCGCACATACGGCTTCTTTCGCAAAAACATCGTGAGTGAATACAATCATGAAAAGGCTGTTGCGGATGGCGTAAACGTCGGGAATGAAGTTTATATAATCGAAACAGAACGCACAAAAATGGGAGCGACAATCAAGGCGCACCAATCTGTTGAAAAGCGTGAGCGTTTAACCCGTAAAAAACGTTGGGAAATGCAAGACGAAGACGAAACATATTCAGCTAAGCAGCTGGATCGCAACATCGTCAATCCAGACCAGATCAGAACTGTTATTC
>CAZTHA010000687.1:0-1874 GCA_964613435.1 uncultured bacterium | reverse complement strand
TTTTTCATGGCCGGCATTCTTTTTGCCGCCGGTTTTGTTTCTTCTGCCATTTCAAAATGGCTGGGAAGGATTTTTTACCTTCTTTGTGCTTTTACTTTGTATTTCTTCCGCGATCCCGAGCGCCAGATTCCACAGGGTGAGAGTCTCATCGTATCGCCCGCAGATGGCAAAGTCGTCGGCATCGATTCGGTCGAACATGTTCCTTTTATCGATGGTCCGGCAAAGAGAGTCAGCATCTTCCTGTCAATTTTCGATGTTCATATCAATCGCGCACCTATTCGCGGAAAAATCGAATATCGCCACTACGCTCCCGGAGAATTCCTGCCTGCCTATGAGCCAAAAGCCTCGATAAAAAACGAGCAAAATACCATCGGCATTGAAGATTCTGATGGCTACCGCGTCGTTGTCAGACAAATCGCCGGTTTGATAGCCCGCAGAATTCTTTGCTGGAACAACCCCGGCGATAAAGTTGAGCGCGGCGACCGCTTTGGCCTGATCAGGTTCGGTTCGCGCACCGACCTTTTTCTGCCTCTCGACGCCCGTATTGAAGTTAAACTTGGACAAAGAGTGCAGGGCGGTTCGACAATAATCGCCAGAAGAGCATAAAATGGCTGAAAACAACGCAGTAGAAAATAACCTCCAGCAAACCGAAACCCCAAAAGAAAAGAAAAGGTTCGCTCATCGGCATTTGTCGATTCTTCCCAATGCCTGCACCTCGATGAACCTTTTTTGTGGTTATTTATCAATTGTCATGACTTCTCAGGGTGAATTTCTTCTTGCCGGCTGGCTTATTTTGATTGCGAATGTTTTCGATATTCTCGATGGGCGTCTGGCCAGACTTACTTCGGTAAGTTCCCGTTTCGGCGCCGAACTGGATTCTTTGGCTGACCTGGTTAGTTTTGGCGTCGCTCCCGCTTTTCTCGTGTATACCCGTTATCTTGAACATGACAAAATTTGGGGTCTGGTAATCTCTGGGATTTTCATGCTTTGCGGAGCCTTGCGTCTGGCTCGGTTCAATATTACGCCACCTTCGCGCCAGGATGTTTTTGAAGGTCTGCCAATTCCTGCTGGCGCCGGTATCCTTGCAACCATGACAATTTATGAACTGCAGTTTTTCAATTTTCTTAAAATCCCGAGCTACGTCATTCCCGTAGTTGTTATTATCACTTCTTTTCTCATGGTCAGCAAGGTTGAATACCCTGCAATGAAAAAGACTCCCAAAACCAGCAACAAAAGAAAAATAATGGTTTTACTGCTACTGGTGGCCCTATTCGTAAATCCGCCAATGACCCTGTTCTTCATTTCATGGGGTTTTGCCCTTTACGGCCTGGCATTCTGGTTCCTGAAAAATTTCATGCTCATTTTGCGGAAATTTCGCCGTAAACAGACCAACGAACCAACCGAGCAACCTCAGTAATATTTTATTCCCTGCTCTGAAATACCTTGTGCTGGCCTTTGTTGAAAGAAATCAGCAAACTTCTCTTTTCGAGCTCGCTTATTGCTTCTTTTATTCGGGCTTCACCGGCTTTGCGAAATTTTCCGGCAATTTTGGCTTTGGTTTTGGGTAAAAGGCAGTATTCAAGAATTTCCGCCGCGAGCATATCGACTACTTCCGGCAATAATTTTCGCGGTTTGACCAGGGTAACTCCGGGATTCCGGAAAAAGCTTTCTTCGCCTGAGGTAAATGAAAGCTTGTCAGAATGTTTGGCGAGAAAATTACGAAGCTTAAGCAGTATTTTGCCGCCTGAACCATTGGAACCGTAGCCATGGATTACGTTAATCTGATTCAGGTTGTTGCGGCGAACCTGGCCATTGTAATGTTTTATGAAAGCTTCAATAGCTTCGGCGGCCAGAAGGCCGTGTAAATCAATTTC
>CAZTHA010000686.1:0-1887 GCA_964613435.1 uncultured bacterium | reverse complement strand
CTGCAATTCTGTAGATTTCTTTGTCTTGTGGTTTATTGGGCCTTGCAATGTGTTGTGTAAGGATATCAATTCCATTCCTGATTCCGGTTTTACTCAGATAATCATTCGATCCCTGTTTATAGTTTGAATATTTGTCAATTCCCTCACCGGCTTTTAATTCCGGAAGATCATTGAAAATATTTTCAACCCTGAATGGTAATTTGCTTTCAATGGTTTCAAGGTCAGGTAACTTTATATCAAGATTGCTTTTCCAGCCTATGATAATTACTCTTTTTCTGTTCTGGAGTACACCGAAATTGCTGGCCGTAAGCGTAAAGAGCTTCATTTTGTAACCCTTTTCCAGAAAAAGGGTTCCCATATTCCTGAGATAGCTTCCTTTATCTGCTGATTTCAGGCCGAGCACATTTTCAAAGACAAATAGTTTTGGCTGATACTTTTCCAGGTATCCGGCATACTCAATGTATAAATGATTTCTCGGGTCATTTACCATTCCATCAGCAGATCTGGCCCTGCCAACAAGAGAATATGCCTGGCAGGGCGGGCCACCGATAATCAGATCTATTTTTTCATCCCCGAGTTGCTCTGAGATCAGGCTATGTATTTTTTCATTGAATTCTTCACCGATAGGGAGATTGATAACACTTTTCAGCCGATCTTCCGGCACCTCTTGGTACAATTGCCGTCTGCTTATAAGCCCTTTGAGGTAAGAATAATAGATTTCAGTTTTGTTTTCAGACTTCAGCCAATGGTAGGCTATTCTTGTTTTCAATGTGAAACAGGCGGCTTCATCCATCTCAACATGGGCAACAGGGATATAGCCTTCTCTGATAAAACCTTCAGACAAGCCACCGGCGCCGGCAAAAAGATCGATATACCTAATTTGTTTCTTCATTGAACATGCTGTCATTGAAAAAATCGGATAATCTCATCTTAAGCCCGTCTATCACAATCTTTTCCAGGTTCTTTACAGTTATGTTTCTCTTACCGTTTTCAACATAATTCATATAGGTACGATCAACACCTGCCTGCCATGCCAGTTGCTCCTGCTTAAGATTCTGTTTCTCTCTCAGTTCTTTGATTCTGAGTCCGATTTTTGTCTGGATTAGCATATTCAAAATTAGTTTGCGTGACATATAGTACATTGTACTATATGTCACGTTGAGTGATGGTAAATATGATTAAAGGGATTGGTTTAGCTGATTAATTCTGCAATCAGGTTGGTGAGCGTGTTGTCTTTGGTTTTGGGTTTTAGCATACACTCCCAGAGAACGATCACGTGCCAGCCTTCAATAGCCAGCTTTTCCCGGTTAATTTTGTCATTCTCCATATTCCCGTTGATTTTGTCAATCCACCATTGAGTTCTGGTTTTCGGGACAACAAAATACCTGCATCCCTGGTGCCCATGCCAAAAACATCCATGAATAAAAATGACAGTTTTATATTTTGGCAGAACAATGTCCGGTTTCCCCGGAAGACTTTTAACATGCAGCCGATACCGGAAACCTTTCGAGAACAGAAATTTCCTGACCAGCATTTCCGGCTTTGTATTACTGCCTTTAATGCGGCTCATATTGTAACTTCTGACAGAAGGGGAGTGGACATCAGCCATAAGGCAAAGCTAAGAAAATGGATTGAAACTTTCAGCTTTAATCATGCTTACGTTTCCCCCAAAGCGTGCTTACGTTTTCCTGAAAAGGAACGTTCCTTTTTCCTGAAACGAACGTTCCTTTTGCCGGAAACGTGCTTTAGTTTTACTAAAAACGACTTGATGTTTTCTTCAAAACGACTTGATGTTTTCGACAAAACGACTTGATGTTTTCCTGAAAACGACCTGATGTTTTATCCGGAACGACCTGATGTTTTCAAACCCAAGGGTGGTTAATTTCC
>CAZTHA010000685.1:0-1894 GCA_964613435.1 uncultured bacterium | reverse complement strand
CCCTCAAGCTGCGCATCCTGGCGGATCATCTGCTTGCCCGTAAATCATGAAGATCAGCCTCTGCCGGCTCAAGCCGGGGGCAATAGCGCCCAGACAGATGAGCAGTCATGCCTCGGGATATGATCTTTTTGCCTGCCTCGATGAAAGCCATATTCTGGAACCGGGACAGAGGTTTGCCGTGCCTACCGGCATTGCCCTGGCAATTCCTGAAGGATATGAAGCGCAGATCCGTCCCCGCAGCGGTCTGGCACTCAAGCTGGGGCTCGGAGTGCTCAATAGCCCCGGGACCATCGATGCAGATTACCGCGGCGAGATCAAGGTAATCCTGATCAATCTGGGTAATCAAACCATCATAATCGAACCGGGGATGAGAATAGCCCAGATGATATTTGCGAAGGTGGAGCACTTTGGCTTTGAAGAATGCGAAACACTGGAGCAAACCACACGTAATGAAGGCGGCTTTGGCCACACCGGAGTATAAATGGATTTTCAGGATATCTTACAAGAGATACAAAGACTTAAAAAAGCAAAGAATGCCCTGATTTTGGCCCACAACTATCAAGCTGTAGAGATTCAGGATCTGGCCGATTACCGGGGAGATTCCCTGCAACTCTCCATCCTTTCCGCACGGCTCAACGCTCCTCTGATCGTTTTTTGCGGAGTACGCTTTATGGCTGAGACCGCTGCCATCCTCAATACCAAATCAAAAGTGATCTTGCCGGTTTATGATGCCGGCTGTCCGATGGCAGATATGATTACGCAGGAACAGCTGAAAGATTTCAAGGCAAAGTACCCAGGCTCCGAGGTAGTCTGCTATGTAAATTCCACCGTGGAGGTAAAGGCCGAAAGCGATATCTGCTGCACTTCGTCAAATGCGCTCAAGGTAGTATCCTCCATCCCAGCAGGCAAACGCATCCTCTTTGTTCCGGACCGGAATCTCGGCTCTTATGCCGCCAGGATGAGCGGTCGGGAGATCATTACCTGGAATGGCTACTGCCCCACCCATCAATGGGGTTTCAGTACAGAGGACGTTCAGGAACTAAAAAACAGGTATCCGGATCATCAATTGCTGGTGCACCCCGAATGTGATCCCGTGATCGTGGACCAGGCCGATCAGGTGATGTCCACCGGCGGCATGGTAAAATATCTGGAGGATCATGACCGGGTAATAATCGCCACGGAAAATGGCCTTACAGATTATCTGAAGCATATTCATCCTGAAAAACAAATACTCAGCCTTTCCCCCAAAGCTATCTGCCAGAACATGAAAAAAACCAAAGTAGCCGATGTTCTTTCCGCCTTGCAGGACGAGCAATACCACATTCAAGTGGAAGAAGGGATCGCCACTCTGGCCCGGCGCAGCATAGACCGGATGCTGGCTTTGCAATAGGATTTTGTTTGAAAGGCTTCAGGGAGGTAGCACTTCCGTATCCCGGAAAAAGCATCCGGCAAAACGTGCAGGCACAGGGAGTATCTCTGGCCAGTGCGCTACTGGTGGAAACAGCCCTGCAAGCTGATCTTGATCCAAAGCTCCGGGTGTTGGATATGGGTTGCGGCTGTGGGATAGTAAGCATCATGTGTGCCTTGGCCAGGCCGAATTGGCAGATCTATGGCATTGATATTCAGGAAGATCTGATCTCTCTGGCCCGGGAAAATGCCAGAGCCTGTGCTGTGGAAGTAAACTTTGAAACCCAGGATCTGAGGCTGCATCGTGGCCAATATGATCTGATCCTGTCCAATCCACCCTGGCAAAAAGTGGGAACTGGCATGCTTTCTCCCCTGGCAGCCAAAAACCTCAGCCGGGTAGAGCTCACCTGCACTATGCCGGACGTTCTGCAAGCGCTACAGCGCTGTATGACATCAGGCGCAAAAGCGATATTGATCTACCCCCACA
>CAZTHA010000684.1:0-1898 GCA_964613435.1 uncultured bacterium | reverse complement strand
TTCTCAGCAAACTTCTCGAAAGTAAAGGCTATTATGATGAAGCTTTCTGGCTGGTCAGGGAACTTATTGAAAAACATCGAACCATTGCCCGTTTTTATGATCGGGCCGGGGAACTTTTGCTTAAAATGGATCAAAGAGATGCAGCAAAAGAATATTTTGCACGTTGCGACGAGTTGATGTATGGGGAACGGGTCGGCGCCCAGCCTGTTAAGACACTTACCGAACCGAATGCCGGAGCATGGAAAGAAGCTTTTTACCGGTAGGCAGCCTTTACCTTCTCAACCCATTCTTTGCCGAAAATAACCTCAAGCAATGGGGCAAAACTCTGCAAAACTGGTGGTGGATTCGGGATTGAGACGCAGAAATCGGGTATATGCAGATTAACCATCCATCCCTCACTGGTTTTGTTGATAATGAGGGGGAACATCGAGCACCAAAGCGGTTTTACATCGAGCAGTGGAATCTTTTCGGTCAGCGCGTGCGCATGCAGCGAACATAGAATCTCTTTTTTTTCTGAGATGAATGAGAGCGGGCAGGGGGTGTTGGCACCTATTTCTCTAATGTGCAGAGTACCCTTGTAGGTTTCGCTTATTCCAGCTTTTAGAAAATTCATTTGTTCTCGGGTAAGATATCTCTGAACATTCCCAAGGTTATTTTTAATTGTTTCTGCCTCTTCTTCGCTAATAGGTGCGCCAAGATCCCCATATTGGCAACATTTGCCGAGGCATCGACCGATGTCGCAGGCAAAGCTGGTTTCCCAGACCTGATCCGAAATGATTATGTCATCGATAATGTGCATGGCGAGAGTTTAACAAAATAACTGCAAGTTTGCATAAAAAAATTATTAACAAAAAGTATCAGTCAGTCGATATTCTGGGCGATGAGCATAGTAGACATTTTCATTATGGTTGGGTTTGTTTTTCTTCTGGTCGTTGTGGTCTTCCGTATCTGGATGGGCCGCAGAAAACCTTTGGAGCAGCTTGACAACGAAAAAATCAGGCAGCCGGGAACGGTTAAAGAACCTGTTCGCGCCGAATCAGCCAGGAAAGAATCTTCGGAAAGTGCGTCTCCAGAAGTTGAGAAGACACCTACATCCGGACAAGAGCACGCAACGGTTTCCCCAGAATCTAAGCCCGTTAAGAAGGAATCTGAAGAAGCAATCGATCCGCTTGTTTTGATCAAGACTTTTTCTGCTCCTCTGGAAAGGCGAATCGCTGCAATGCATTGTGCGGGTGATAAAAAAATGATCGAAGCTGTACCCGCTTTGATCGAGGCTTTGTATGAGCCGGATTCTTCTATTTCAGCCGCCGCTGCTGATGCATTGGGTAAAATTGGAGACCCGCGCGCCATTGAACCTTTGCTCGAAATTTCCCGACGTAATGATGTTCAGCTGATGAAAGAAATTTCCGAATCTCGTGAATCAGAAGCTGAAGAAGAAAAAGAAGCAAGCCCGGAAGTTGATAGCACCGCTGAAAATCCTTACAATTTCAAAGAAATGGTCGTCTTTAAAATCGACCAGCTGCCGAAAGAATATTTTCAATCTGATGGAACGCCAATTCCCAGAAAAGATCTGGTTATCCGTGGTTTGAAAGATAATAATCAGCAGTTGCGTCAGATGGCGGCGAAAGCAGCAATTGGCCTGGACAATGAAGATGTTGTAGATCCGCTGATAGAGGCCCTTGAAAACCCTTATGAAGTTGAATCGGTTCGCTTTATGGCCGCCGAGGCTCTTGGTGGAATGGGTACCGAAAAATCGACAGAATCATTATTAAAAGCACTTAAAGACGACAATGTCGCTGTTAGATATTCGGCGGCCGCAGCATTGAGTGCCCGTCATGAAGAATCGGTTACCATGGCTTTAATTGGCGCAATTAATGACCCTGACAAATATGTGCGTT
>CAZTHA010000683.1:0-1902 GCA_964613435.1 uncultured bacterium | reverse complement strand
GCGTTAATTATTAACGCTTGATTAAGGGGGGATAAAGAAGTGATTAACGCCTAGGGGTAGGTGAAGCTCGCCTGAAGCAGCCTTTTGCACCCTTTTGTGCGCCCTTTTGTGCGCCCTTTTGTGCGCCTGGCGCCACCTTTTCGTATTGTATCAATGTAGGGACGAACGGCGGTTCGCCCGCAAAAAGCCAAACACGAACAATATTATGAAGTGCAGTATTATGAACAGACTCTTGTGGGGTATCAGCTTTGCGCAGAATAAAAAAGATTGACGTCCAGACAGTATCCGCTTTTTCTTGCTTCAAAGCCAAAAACAAGGAGTGTACGCCATGAACGATTATCGCAGTATTATCGAGCGACTTAATCTCCTGCCGCATCCTGAGGGCGGATTCTATCGCAGAAATTGGCAATCCCAAATGCTGGGACAAAGCAAAGATGCCAATGGCAGAGTGGTGCATAGTGAACGCAGTATTGGTTCATCCATTCTGTATCTGTTGCCTTCCCATGAAG
Organism: uncultured bacterium; assembly: GCA_964613435.1. Classification (GTDB taxonomy): domain Bacteria; phylum Muiribacteriota; class Ozemobacteria; order Ozemobacterales; family Ozemobacteraceae; genus DYKG01. The sequence continues at coordinate 1,393 of CAZTHA010000683.1, read as the reverse complement.
TTTGTGCCTGGCACAAAGTAGCTTGTGATGAGATGTGGCATTATTATCATGGCAGCAGCCTGATAATTCATCTGCTGAATGCCCGGGAAGGTGCAAGTGAATATCACCTTGGGACCAGGATATCAGAGGGTGAACTTCCTCAGTTTATCATTCCCCGCGATACCTGGTTTTGTGCAGAAACTGCTGAAGATGATTCCTACAGCTTTTGTGGTTGCACACTTTGGCCTAGCTTCAGTTATGCGGATTTTGAATTGGCCGAGAAATCCAGATTGCTGGATGAGTTTCCCACTTATAAAGAACTTATCACCCGCATATTTGAACGCCAGAATCAATAAAAAAAAGAATATGGAGTATAGATGAAACGCAAAATTTTTGTACTGGATACGAACGTTCTGATTCACAATCCCCGTGCGATGTTTTCCTTTGATGACAATCATGTGGTGATTCCCATTGTAGTGATTGAAGAAGTAGATCAATTCAAGAAAGGTTTGGATGAAAAGAGCCGTAATGCCAGGCAGATAGGCCGTTATCTGGACGATTTGAGACACAGTGGTAGCCTGCAAGAAGGGGTTCCCACCGATACCGGGGGAATAATCCAGGTTACTGTGAATCCGGACATTCTGCAAAAAGCCGGCAAATTGATGTTCATGGATAAGAATGACAATATGATCATCGGCACAGCTTTGTACTTCAAGGAGAAGCATCCCGAGACCCAAGTGATCCTGGTATCCAAGGATGTGAATGTGCGCATCAAAGCAGACACAATGGGGCTGATAGCCGAGAACTTTGAGACAGATACCATCAAGTTCGATGAGTTCTATACGGGCTGGACCCATGAGGAATTGGATGCGAAGCTCTTTGAGGAAGTTCAAAGCAAAGACCATATCAACAATATATTCGAAGGCCTTTTCCCAAATCAATTCGTTCGGGTAACCGGTCCGCAGCCGGAAAACGGCGTTATCTCATTGCGCTACAAACAAGAAGACAATAAACTCTATAAATTGCAGCAGTATCATGGACAGGATGTATTTGGAATAACCGCCCGGAACTTCGAACAGGAAATGGCTTTAGACCTGCTGCTGGATGATGATATTCAGTTGGTTAGCTTATCCGGAAAGGCCGGAACCGGCAAGACCCTTTTGGCTATTGCCGCTGGCCTGAGCAAAGTAGTGGACAGTGAACGTTATAAACGCCTGGTGGTTTCGCGACCCATCTCCCCTTTGGGTAAGGATTTGGGCTATCTTCCCGGTTCCAAAGCCGAAAAATTTAACCCCTGGATGCAACCTATTTATGACAACATGGATATCCTGCTTTCCCTGCACGATGAGAAAAGCACGGAAAATCCTGCCCGGGGCAAGAAAAAAGCCACTATGGAAGATAGCCCAAATCCTTA
>CAZTHA010000682.1:0-1905 GCA_964613435.1 uncultured bacterium | reverse complement strand
AAAGTCGGCGCAACAATTCGGGGCCGGAGAGCTTCAGGAAAGCTGCGAGATTTCAAGTGTCGTGCCTGAACTGAATTTTCTTGCTTCGACTTTTGCCAAAATGATGGGGCAGATAAGACAGAAAATTGAAGAACTTGAAGCTGCTCGTAATTCTCTGGATCGCAAGGTTTTCGACCTTTCGGTTCGCAATCTCATTAACCAGGCGATCATAAGCAAGAGCGAAGATTCTGTCTTGCGTGAGTTGCTCGAAATTGTCGCCGATACCATGCAGACAAAACGCTGTTCGATGTTGCTCGTCGACCAGGTCAGTGGCGATCTTTCCCTGAAAGTTGCGGTAGTGAGAGGCGAAAATCCCGCCGAAGTCGAATTCGACTGCTCCCAGGTCTCTTTTGTTGGTGGCGAAGGTTTTGCCGGCTTTGCTGCCCGACATGGTAAATCGATTTTCTCAAATGATCCGTTAAATGACAGCCGCTTCAAGAAGATGCCGCGGCCAGTTAAAAACCTTATATCGGTGCCTCTTTTCGACGAAGACCAAATAATCGGGGTTATCAACGTTGCTGACCGTGAAGAACCTTTCAGCGAAGAAGATGCCTTGATGCTCCAAGGCGTTGCCGATCAGATTGCTATTGCCCTGCAGAAAGCCAGGTTATATGAACTGGCGATCACCGATGGCCTGACCGGTCTGTTCATTCATCGCTATTTTCAAATGCGCCTTGAGTCGGAAATCGCCCGTGCCAACCGTGGCGGCGAAAAACTTGCTTTGATAATGTTCGATATCGATCATTTCAAAAAATTCAATGATACTTATGGGCACCAGGTGGGAGATCGGGTAATCCGGCTGGTTTCCGAGCGAATCAAGAAAAACATTCGCGAAGGTATCGATATTGCAGCGAGGTATGGCGGCGAAGAATTTACGGTTATCATGCCCGAAACCGGAATCGATGGTGCAATGGCTTTTGCCGAACGCCTGCGCCATGCGATCGAAGAAACGACGCTTGAACATGAAGGGCAAACGCTTAAAGTAACCATTAGTCTTGGTTGTGCAGTTTTTCCGGAGCACGCGGCAACCAGAGAAAATTTGATTTGTAATGCCGATAGCGCTTTGTACCGCTCGAAAGAAAATGGCAGAAACTGTTCAAGCTCTTTCAGTCCCGATAACATTGCTTGAAATTAAATGATATTTAAGTAGTTTCATAATAGATAAAAATAAGTTAAATTATTAGCTGTTGGTAACTTTTTTTAAATTGAAATTATTACGGAGGCATCAATCAATGCGAAAACTAGGCAAAATTTTGACTGTTCTGGCCATCTTCTGCTTTGGCATCATTCTGCCAGGGTGCACTCAGGGTGAACCGGCTGTCGCCCCCGAAATCAGCGCCGGCAAATGGTTCAATGCCGACAGCTTCTCTCTTGCAGACAACAAAGACAAGATTGTTGTGGTGGAATTCTGGGCCACATGGTGCCCGCCCTGCCGCAAAAGCATTCCTCACCTCAAGAAACTCCACGAAGAATATGCCGAAAAAGGTGTGGTCATCGTTTCTCTTTCGAACGAACCGGCGGCAACTATCGAAGCTTTCATGGGCAAGGCCGACATGCCCTGGATAATCGGGGCAGAAAGCAGCGCCGGCGGCGCATACGGCGTCAGCGGAATTCCCGCAGCATTTATCGTCGTTGACGGCAAAATCGTCTGGAACGGTCACCCCATGGGCGGCCTCGATGAAGAGCTTAAAAAAGCAGTGGCTGCAAAAGCCGGCGCAAATTAAGCTGGATATGGCTAACATTGCAAAACTTGAGGCGGGTGCAAAAGCACCTGCCTTTTCCTTGCTCGACCAACATGGAAACATGGTTAAAAGCGGCTCTTTCAAGGGCCAAAAACTGCTCGTCTATTTTTACCCGCGGGCAATG
>CAZTHA010000681.1:0-1911 GCA_964613435.1 uncultured bacterium | reverse complement strand
TATCTGATTCCGTGGCCGTATGTGGCGGAAACATGCCGCCTCCCGAGCTTCCTGCCAACTTTCCCCGGATACTTCTGTTCCAGTGGCTCCTGAAAGGTCAGAAGATGGATACGGTAATTCGGCAGGCGGCGGAAACCGGCGTATTTACCGTTATACCCGTTGCCGGAGAGCGTTCGCATTCCATAACCGCTTCGGACCCGCGTAAAGAAGACCGCTGGAACCGCATCATCCGCGAGGCGCGGCAGCAGAGCGGTTCACCGGTGCCTACGGAAGTACACCGGATAATCGGGCCCGCTGATGTTCCCGCTGTACGCGAGGAGCTTTCGGGCAAAGGACCGGTTTGCTCGTTTCTCTGTACCGAAGCTCCCCTTGCGCTAAAATCACTACATGAGTATCTTGTATCCGGAGCCGCGGCCGTGGCTCTGGTAAATGGACCCGAAGGCGGGTTGACTGCCGGGGAGACAGAGGCGCTGATTCAATCAGGGTTTTTCCCCGTCCATTTTAAAACGAATATTCTCAGGGCGGAAACGTGCGCGCTGTACAGTGTGGCCGCGGTCCAGAATGCCCTAACGGAGTTGGAAACGTGGCGGTTGAAAGACTGAATTTCCTGAATGTACCGGTCGATGTTGTTCCCGAGGAAGATCTTGAGTCTGTCATTCTGGACCTGCTTTCTCGTGAGACTCCCCAGCACATCATGCTGGTGTCCCTCTGGGATATCCTGCGCGCCCGCCATCGTGGGGAATTCCGTTCAATGGTACAGCAGGCGGCGCTGGTATTGCCCGTTTCGCGAAGCATTGTCCGGGGCGCGCGGTTTCTGAAAAAAACGCCTCCGGTTCGGCATTATCCGTTTTCCCTGATCATCTCCACACTCGGTATTCTTGAGCGGTACCGCAAGTCGGTCTATCTCTTCGGCGCGCAAACCCGCAGTCTTTCACAGGCAGAACGCAACGTGCGGAGCACCTTCCCCGGGCTCAGTATCGTCGGACGTTTTGCCGGGTATTACCACAAGAGTATGGAGAAGAACATTCTTACCGCCATTACTAAAGCCCAACCTGCGCTTACCCTGCTTGCTAACGGAATTCCCTCCGGACAGAAGTGGATTCACCGGAACAGGAGTCGTCTGCATGCCGGGCTCTTTATCTGGAACGCCGAAGTGCTGGATATCTTTTCAGAGCGCAAACGGCGGATTTCGGAGAAGACCTTTGTCCGCGGATTGGAGTATTTTTCTCTTGTTCTGAAAAATCCGCTGCGAATTTTTAGATTTTTTCAACACTTGTGGTATAACGTACTACTGCTGTGTTACCGGATATTCCGGGTTTCCACCTGATCTTCCCGTCGTTTTGCGCCCGGAGCCACGCCGGAAAGGATTTCTGGTGCGTTCTGTTGTGTATGTTACGAATGATGCAAAAGGCTTTTCTCTTCTTGTCCGGTCAGTCAACGGACAGTTGCGGGTATGCCGTGCACAAACCGCCGCTGCGGCATGTAAAGCCGCTTCCTGCGGACAGTTTGATGTACTTTTCTTTGATCCCGTTCTCCGCTGCGCCAACGCGAAGCATCTGTTGACGCATCTTGCCTCCATCCCGAACCGGCCGCCCATTTTTATTGTATCACGGGAATGCTGGCTTCTTTTCGCGCGGTTTGCGGTGAATCTCGGCATTGGCGGATACTATGTGCTTGCCGGAGATATCAACCGCCTGCTTGCTGATCTGGACCGCTACTGCGCCCGGATGCCGCCGGTTGCGGGTTCCACCGCCGTACCCGCCGGGGAAATCCCGTCTCTGGATGGCTCCGCGACACGCTTTTTTTTGGGAACGAGTCCCGATGCGGCAAGAATACGTCGGGCGGTGTACCGGCTGCGTTTGTCCCGGGATCCGGTGCTTGTGCTCGGTGAAAGCGGTTCCGGAAAGGAGC
>CAZTHA010000680.1:0-1912 GCA_964613435.1 uncultured bacterium | reverse complement strand
GCCGGAATAAAAGCGCTGATCAGCAACTTTTCGGTGTTGTCAATCTTGAACGCTGGCTTGCCTGGTTGTCCCATTTCGCCAATTTCGATATGTTTTTCGCTGATATAGCCATCTATGGGGGCAATCACGATTGAGTCGGCCAGATCTTTTTCGGTCATCTGCAGGTTGATAACCGCCTGTTTTGCCTCTGCCTGTCCGAGTTCGAGAATTGCTTTCTTGAGTTCGACTTCAGCGACTGCTGAAAGGTATTCGGCTTCGTGGTTGTCAAAGCTTTCCTGCGTTATGGCCTGTTTTTCGAGCAAAGATTTGTGACGTGCGTAACTTTTTGATTTTTTGTCGAGATCGATCTGTGCTTTGCGCAGCAGGGCTTTTCGCTCTTTTTCTACAGCCAGAACAATGGAAATATTCTGGCGCGCATTATCTACTTTTTGTTGCAGTTTGAGGTTATCGATTTCGAACAGGCGGGTTTTGCCTTTTTCAACGCGACTGCCTTCATCGACAAACAGTTTTTCGACCACTCCTGAAATTTTTGGGGCAACAAAAGCGCTCTGATACGACTCGACCTTGCCATACACATTTATGGTTTTGAGAAACTGCCTTTTGGTTACTGGCGATAACTTAACCGGAACCTTGCTTTGCGAAGATGCATTGTGCTGTGCATCTTCTCTGCTTCGCTCAAGCCCGGCATTGGCGGTATGTATCTGTGCGAACGATACCAGCCCGAGAAGACAGATAACAGCTAATAGAGCTATCCATAGTGATTTTCCTGATTGTGTGTGCATCTTTTGCCATCCTTAAGTCGATTTATAATGAAGTTGAATTTGTTGTAGATAACCAATGTAACCCTGGACTGATTGGTGATTGCAGGCAGGTCAATCTCAACTTTTCATTGCGTTTTGCCTCTGGAGAAACTATCTCCAGTAAAACAATACAAACATGATACAAGCATAAACCGTGCCAGGTGTTTAGAGCCGTTGAAATGCGCTAAGGATCGGCATTTATCGCGAGCACGCATTATTTTCTGTTTTATTTGATAGTTTTTTGATGTTAAATGTGATAGAATTTGTTTAATGTGATAGTTTGGTGAGTTTACAGATGAGGTTAGATTATTTTGAAAAATGCTAGTGCCGAAGAATTTTTTCGTGAAGTAGCCTTGAGAATTCATAGCAGTCTCGACGTTGGCGAGGCTATTAAAGCTGCTTTTACCTATATGCGCGATTATATCCCAATGGATATGATGGGCATGTATCTCGCTGCCGACGTCGACGACGGTGGAGTCAAGATTTATTCGGTGGCCAGGCATGGACAACGCCTTATCAACGAGCCAGACAACATCAAAGAGCCTATAATGTGGCTTAACAGCAAAGAAGTCAGCGAACTGGAGACTTTTGAGAAGAGTCAGCAAAGGCCGATTACCATTGATAACTTTGGCAAGTTTCCACTGCCGTTGCTTAAGATCTTTGCCAATATCGAACGTTACTCGATGGTAAAAATGGAAATAGGCTCAGGCAGCTATCGCAGCTGTTCACTGCTTGTTGCCAAAAAGGGCAGGGATGTCTATCAGCAGCACCATGTTGATTTGCTGCTCTCGGTAAGGGAACCGTTTTCCATTGCCATGAGCAATGCAATCAGATATCTTGAGCTGTTGCAGCTCAAAGAAGGTCTGATTGACGAAAATCAGATCATGAAGACCGACCTGGAGAGAGCTGGTGGAGATCTGGTTGTCGGAGCAGATTTTGGCCTGCGCCGGGTGATGGAAATGGCCAGAACTGTCGCCCGGACTTCTAGTCCTGTTTTGCTGCTTGGGGAAACCGGTACCGGAAAAGAAGTAATTGCCAAAAACATACATCAAACCAGTCCGCGCCGCGATGGCCCCTTTGTTAAGGTGCAGTGCGGCGCCATGCCGGAGTCG
>CAZTHA010000679.1:0-1920 GCA_964613435.1 uncultured bacterium | reverse complement strand
GGGTGCATCGACGGTGACATACTGATAGTCAGCATTTCCCCCGCCAGCATCTATGCCGACTTCATAGGCATGCAAAAGTGCGTTTCGGACCTTGAGTCCAAAACGGTCGCCGGTTTTTAAAGCTGTTTTTCTGGCATTTAGCACTTCAACACTTCTCAAATTGAGATTTTTGTTGGCCAACAAAACAATTCCGTAGTTAACCGAAGCGGCGTTCAAGTTGCTGACACTGCAATCAAGGCTATTTTCAACATACAGTCCATTATCACAATCATTAAAATTAACCGAATTCAGATTGAATGAAGTCAAACCGTTCAGCGAAATCCCGGTCTGACAGAACCTGGCAACCACGTTACTAATCTGACTTTGCGAACTATACAACGCAAGCCCCTTCTCTGCACCCGCAATTTCAAGATAATCGATGAGCGTGCCTTCCTGAGAAGCTCCGGCAATAATCCGCAGTCCATCCCAGTCATTGCGGGCTGGAGCAGCTGAGCCACTGATCATGCGAATTGGACTTTCTGCCGTTCCCTGGGCAATCAGTCGACCTTCGATGATAAACTCACAGGATTCCGGTTTATAGCCGGTTCTACCCTCATCAACATCATTAAATACCAGATTCACACCCGGTTCAATTCTCAGGGTTCGACCCTGCGGCACGGTGATATCACCACTAAGTCGAATTGGACTCAAATTCATGCCCCAGACCAGATCCTGCTCTATTTTCCCACTCGGCACTATATCCACTGGGGTAGTCAGTGAAGAAACATTCCCCTCATAGTCTACAGACTGTATCGAATAGCGAAAAAGACGGCCGGGTTCGGTATTATCGTCAGCCAAAGAAGTCTGCGAGCCAAACACATAGCTTTCGTCAAACAGCAGTTTGAATTCATCGGCGTCGACCGATCGAAATATTCTGAAGCCCTCAACCGGGTCACTTCCATTATAACTCCAACTCAACCGCGGCCCTTCGCTACTTTGAACCACCTTAAAATCCTTTGGCACTTCCGGGGCTCCGGCCAGATCCAGCGGATGCAGAGTTTTGAATTTTCCAGCTTCAGACACGAATTTTCTTCCATCCGGAGTTATTCCTTCAATTTCAACCATATATTCTGCACCGGGGAATAAGCCGGTCAGCTCGATCTGATGCAGCAATCCGGCCTGCGTCGGCGCAGTCTGCAACCGCGCCCCGCCAACCTGCCGCCAGGCAGCGATTACCGACATGCTTTCAGCGCATTCCACATCGACCACAACGCGATTTTTCTCTCTTACTGACAACTTCCATTGAATCAGATCCGGAAGATTTTCGACAATGATGTCGATGCCGCCCATAACCTCACCATATCCAAGCTCCACTGTTTTTGAGGCTAGATAAAAACCGTTTCTTTCAACGGTCAAACGATGCGAACCCACATCCAGGGAAGTAAATTCATAATAGCCATTATCGTCAGTTGCGGCCTTGAACAAAGAACGATGCGAAGTTACCATCGCACCAGTGATTCGATTTCCCGAATCATCAAGCACTAACCCAGAAATTACCCCGCGCTGAGTACTCATCTGGTTTTCACAGCCGGAAGAAAAAACGATCAGCGCAACCAAAGCCGTTATCAGCAACCATCGTCGCTGCAGGCTCTGCCGGAGACTTTTTGAAAACAGCATCAGTCCTATCATCTTGTTACTCTCACAGTTTTGATGCCCCGTAGCGACCCTGTTCAGATCCATAACGATCTTGCAGATTCAGCGGGGACTCAGGCAAAAGTTCGTAATTGAATGGGTTTCCACCTTTGAACTGCGGATCAACCCTGGTTGAACCGACACCACCGCCACAACCGGTATAAGCTTCAGCGAAACCGTAAACATTGTTGAATTCATAAACAGGAGTCAGTACCGACAAATTATTTATACCTACACTACCCTTGCCAT
>CAZTHA010000678.1:0-1923 GCA_964613435.1 uncultured bacterium | reverse complement strand
AAGGCCCCATGCACAAAACCACGCCAAGAGGGGCGCGACGGATCTGCCCAATGATGTTCTGCTCGATAGTAAAACGTGAAGATGTGCGATCAAGATCTTTCAGTGCCTCGATCGTATCGCGAATGTACTCAACGGTGCGATCGAATTCTTTGCGGGCATCGCCGAGGTTTTTGCATATTTCCCACATCAGAAGGTTAACCACCTGCTCGCGGCAGCTGACCATGCGTTCAACAAAAGCCTGGACGTGGCTTATGCGGTCACCGACCGACATTGTCGGCCACTTTCCTCTGCCGTTGTCATATGCCCTGGCTGCAGCCTCGAGAGCTTCGAGAGCTTCTTTTTCGCCCATATCCGGCACACTGCCCAGTTTCTGCGCAACCAGACCGTCACCTCTGCGAAGTCTTATCGGCGAATGAATTTCCTTATTTTCGCCAGACCACTCGCGAAGTTCGCCGTCGATCAAATACTCGCGCTGTTCTGTCAGCGGCACCTTGAATTCAGCGGGAACCTCAGATTCATTGGGAAAAAGCTGCGAAAGTTTTTGCTTATCGATCATTCATTTGCCTCACTTTTTGTAGAACAACAGCCGGCTTGCCGCCGACAGAATAAATTCAACCACTTGTAAAACCCCAAAATCAGATGAGGGGTCGCAAAAATTTCATGCGACCAAAGAGCTCGAGCTTCTTCAGAACTTTGGCTTCGGTGTGAGCCTCTGGGCCGTAAATTACGGTTATACGGCCATCGGCTTCCTTGCGGACTTTGTATTCAAGGCACTTCGCGAAATCAGCTTCCATGCGCAGCGCCAGGCGCCGGGCAAAAGGCTGATTGTTGATAACCGTTACGACCTCTGAATTGACGACCATGCTGAGCGGGTCAAGATTATAGGTGCCAACCATCGCAATCTGGCGGTCAAAAACAAAAGCTTTGGTATGAATGCAGGGCATACCCTTCGGGTAAACAAGAATGCGAGCCGTGGGAATGGTGGCAAGAAGCCTTTTCCAGTCGGTGAGAAAGAAGGCCACGGTCGAAGGGTGATTGGTCGATTCACCGCTGTTGGTGCAGAGAATGATTTTGACCCCACGCCCGGAAGCACGACGAAGCGCCGCTTCAGCAGCAGCATCGAGAACAACGTAGGCATTTTGTATGAGAATTTCATCGCGGCTGGCATCGATCATGCGAACCAGGTTCTCGCCGATATCGCGGCGGGTGCCGAGCAGCGAATGACGATCGAGAATGCGCACCGGCACAGCTCTTTCGCCCTGAAACGCCCTGAACGCATTGTAAGAAGACAGCTTTTTGAAGCCCACTAATTGCTGGCAAAGCTCTTGAGCCGTTTTGGCCATACCACGGGGAAAATCGAGCTTACGCAGATCGGGAACGCCCATTCCCTGCAGATATCGACGCATCAGATGATAAGAAAGATCGAGTTTGGCACCTTGCGAAACGAAATTGACCGAGTCGCGATGAACCACACGGTTGGTCAGCGCCTGCCATTCTTCATCGAAGGCTTGCTGAAGCTGGCTGACAACTCCCGAGCCTTCCATCAGAACATCGAGGTCCTGAAAAACGTTTTTAAATTCGCCGACCTGAACAAAGTAATCGCGGCCGATATTACGCCCGCCGGTAAGGCAGACGCGACTGTCGGCAATAATTATCTTGTCGTGATTCGACGCAAATATGTTACGCAGATCACCAGGCACAGAGAGAATCTGGCGCCCGATCGGGTTGTAGACCTTGATCTCGACATTTGGTTCGCGAGCCAGTTCCTCGAGCTCATCGTAATCTTTCAGCTTTTTGGCCCCGCGCAGAAAGCGGTCATCTACCATCAGACGAACGCTCACGCCCTGGCGTGCCTTTTTGCGCAAAAGACCGAGAAAAGAAAAACCAAAAATATCCTGATCGATAATAAAGTAAGTTATGGTA
>CAZTHA010000677.1:0-1925 GCA_964613435.1 uncultured bacterium | reverse complement strand
CTCGCAGCAAAGTCGGTCCGGTTTTGCCAAAAACCGTAACCTGGCAGAGAAGCAAAAAGATAAGCAAGATGATTTTTCTTTTCATGGCGGCATTATCGGCAGATATCGCCGATGTTTTCACTTATCGGCAACTTTTTTTGCCCGATTGCCCGACATGCATTATTGTTAAATCAATGGTATCCCGACTCTTTTTTTGCCCGATACCCGGCGCTGTTTTCCTAAAAATTGGTTGCTTTGCCCCCACAAAAGTCGGTATTATATATAATTCAGAGAATAGGCAGTTAAAGCTATTGTCACACCAGTAAAAACTGTTAGGAGGATGAAGTGAGCAACGAATTAGGCCCGACTCCACTAGGCAAATTTGTCATGTTCCTTTTTGTTATCGGCTGTATAGCAGCGGCCGCTATTTCTTTTTCGCCGGACCTGAAGAGCAAAATTTTTGGGTCAGATCCGCAAAATTCGTTGACTCCGGCAACCGGCAATTCATCAGCTAATTCAACCAGCGGATCAGGCAACGCTGCCACCGGCAAGGTCACCGTTGAAGCGCCTGACTCTAAGGGCATCACCAGTGTTCAGGAATATTCTTACGTTCCCAAAGAAACTCTGCCGCCCGTTTCTGGCGTCTCAGCCTACAAATGGGATGACAAAGACAAGGTTGTTGTTTTTCCAATCAACGTCTGGTTCGGCTGGCTGCCAATCATCGCAGCAAACAACGGGTTTGCCCCAAACGAAGAAAGCGTCTTTTTCAAGAAATACGGGTTCAAAGTTAATCTTAAACTAATCGATGACCCGGTAACCGCGCGCGACACCTTCGCTGCCGGCGAATCTCATATACTTTGGGGCACCCTCGATATGATCGCCCTGTTCGCTCCCAGCCTGATGAAAGACAGTCGAACTGCCCCCAGAATTTTCCAGCAAATCGACTGGTCAAACGGCGGTGACGGAATCGTGGTTCGCGGCAATATCAGATCAATCAAAGACCTTGAAGGAAAAACCATCGTTTATGCCCAAAACAGCCCATCTCAGTATCTGATTACCAACCTGCTCATCAATGCCGGGATTCCGCTGACCAAGGTTAATCATAAATACACTTCAACAGCATTCGAAGCTGCCGCAGCATTCGTTTCCGACAGCAGTATCCATGCCTGCGTCAGCTGGGCACCTGACATTTATACCATTCCCGAAAAAATCTCCGGAACGCGCATTCTGACCACGACTGCCGATGCCAACCGGCTCATCACCGACGTCTGGGCCGCACGTGCCGACTTCGCCAAAGATCACCCCGAAATCATCGAAGGCCTTGTCGCCGGCATCTTTGAAGGCATGGGCATGCTCAAGGACCAGACCAAAAAAACCAAAGCCTTTCAGCACATGGCTGACGGTTACGGCATGAAACTCGAAGATATCAAGTCCATGGAAGCCGATGCCTACATCACCAACTTCGCCGAAAACCAGAACTTCTTTCTTAACAAAAACAGCCCAACCAACTTTGAAAGAACCTGGAAAAACATCATTTACGTTTATCGCGAGCTAGGCCTGATCGGCACGCCTGTCCGCTTCGACGAAGTCGTCGATTTCTCGATTATCAAGAAATTTGCCGAAAAGAACATGTTCGCCGACCAGCGCGATGTCCAGGTAAATCGCTTTGTTTCAACGAGTTATAAAAAGGTTTCAGCAGAAGCTCCGGTTCTCACTCAAACAGTTAGAATCAACTTCTACCCGAATTCTGACAATATTTACGAGCCTGAGCATGACGAATTCGGCCAGGCGATTCCCAATAGTCTCTACGACCCGACCGTAGACGCAACTCTTGAAAAGATTGCCAGAATGGTCGGCCAGTATGAAAGAGCTACCGTCGCGATTGTCGGGCACACCGACAGCTCGATGAAAGGCAAGGTTCCCGAAAAGGCGGTAAAAGACCTTTC
>CAZTHA010000676.1:0-1928 GCA_964613435.1 uncultured bacterium | reverse complement strand
GTCTCGCAATACCTGTTCGACCGGATCGGTACTGCCTTGAGATGAATAAACTGCGACTCGGGGACGGTTGAATAATTCCAGAACATTGGGATTAACCGCATCATAAATTGCCTGAAGTTCTTCACCGTCTGTTATTTCAACATAATTTACATCGTAATCGCGCAGAATGGACTTTACATCGTCATGATTTGGCAGCAGAAAGGCACCGCCACGATAACCCAAAAGCCATTCTACCGGAACGAAGCCCGGGTCATTTTCATCGATCTTGAGACACCAGAACGCTGCTCCGTATGCCTTGAGGAATCCATCGCTATCTTGAGAACCCGCATCCATTGGAACGAGAATCTTACCTACTTCAGGCATCGGGTCACCTGGGCCACCGCTATTTGGACCGCCCGAGCCAAGCTTGAGAATATACGCGGTGCCGGTTGCGAAACCCTGGATGGTTGGGTCATAGCTACCATCAGGGTTACGAGGAAACATTTCACATACATAGGTATTTTTGGTAAGGTCTTTGGTTACGCCATAAGGGATCGCCAGAGGCACGATGCCCTGTCCGCTGAGGATATCGCCGGAATTGTCACGATTAGCAGCAACTGTTGCCGAACTGAAGTTCATGACATTGGCGAAGAAAAGGCCGATATTATGATTTGAGCGAACCTCAAGCTCGTTGTTGGGTCCAAAGATTACCTGAAGATTTGCCAGTTCCGCATCGGTGTAGCCATTTACCTTCATGACCTCTTTAACATGCTCGGTTACTTGTGCCTGTTCACCAGAATCGAGAACACCGTCGTCCTTGAGTTGCATCATCAGGTCAAAACCGGCTTTCCATCCTGCGTTGACTGCGGTCTGTAATCGCGCCTGGTTATAATACATATAACCGACGTCGGTAACCATCGCAGTCATGCCAAGTAGAAAAATAGATGCAAAGGCGGTCATGACTAGAACGCTACCGGCTCTTGACCAATTCTTAAAATGATTTCCAAACATGTTTGTCCTCCGATCTGTCTTCTGACAGTGGGTTAGATCAGAACTCGATTCAGTTTTCTTTTTGTTCGGTTGCTACGGCACTAATTACCAGAGCTCCATCCTTATTGGCCGCGCCGACGATACTGCCCAGAAGCGGCGTATATAGATCAAGCTCGAAAGAGGCCCTTACCTCAACAGTCGCCACGTTTTCTCCAACTCCGGTCAGAGTTGGGCCTGTGTATTTGCTTTTCGGCATCAGCGGCGAGCGATTTTTCCAGAAGGCGGCCTCTACTTCAGTTGAAGTCGGATAGAACTTGGGCAAATACTGACCGGGAGTTTTAAACAGGCTTTCACTTCTTTTTGTTGCAGCTCTGGCGGCCTGAACACATTGAAAATTAAGATTTGACCAGGAATGCAGTGCGCGGCCAAAATCAAAAATTCCAATCAGAACAAAAATGAAGATCGGCAGAACAAGCGCCATTTCTACGACTGCCTGGCCTTTTCTTGTCTTTTTCATATTACATCCCCTTAATGAGTCGTATTCAGCTTTGGAATCTTGTAAGCCGCCTGAGCGCCCAATCGAATGCTGGGTGCGCCGGAGGCTGCCTGAAAGATGATTTGATAGAACGGGGTAAAGGTTGGCGAGTCATAGGTCATGGTTACGGAAACATACTGGCTGCCTGGATCCTGGGCAAGATTCCCTATTACCGGAGTGTTTACCGTGAAGGTTCCGGTCCACCAGTCGGGCCTGAGATTGTTAGCCCGAGCAACTATGGCAGAGTTGCTTTGTGGTTGGCCCAGACCGGCACTTTCTGCGCCCCATTGTGCAGTATCATTGGCGATCTGTTGCAATGACAAATAATTGTAAAAAGCAAAACCAAAGTCGATCAATCCGCCAACTACAATCAGCAGAAAAAACGGAAAAACCAGCGCCATCTCAACGATTGCCTGCCCTTTGC
>CAZTHA010000675.1:0-1933 GCA_964613435.1 uncultured bacterium | reverse complement strand
ATCGGCGGGAGATGCGGATATCGAAAGCGGGAGAGCTGAAAAAACAATGAAAACCGCAAGGAAAATGCAGAGTATTTTTTTCAAAGCATGGATCCTCCGATCTTTTTTTCCGCGTTAACTATAACATCACCAATACGGATTTGTCAATTCAGTAAAATATTCCATACAGGACTTTATAAACGTGAATCAAGCCGAAATAACATAGATATAATCATTTCTATTATTGATTTAAAAGCACCTGTAGAATCTACAAGCGCTTTAAACGAACAAAATGTTCGTTGGCACTCCAGGTGCGATTTGAACGTATGGCCTGCCGGTTAAGAGCAGAAAAGTGTCGTTTCCCTTCGAGTAAAGTGCAGCCGGAAAAACCCAATTTTGCAATGATGCCATTCGTTCGTATTAAGCACTTGACAAATGATCAAACGGTGCATATAATTAAATATACGGTCCGTATGATTAATATTTTCTGTATGACGTCCGTGCGGGAAGGGGATGTAAAACGGTACTCGGAATCGTAACGGCAGTCCTCATGGGACTGGAATGCTGCATGTTTCTCCTGAAATACTGCAAAAAGCTGAAAAAGACAGTCTATCATGGAAAAACAGGCAAAGTGCTTTTGACGCTACATGAAGCGCTGGGCTTTTTGCTGCTGGCAGCAGCGGCACTCCATCTTGTCACGAGTTGGAAGCTGATGCACCAAAGACCACTTCTCACTTATATTACCGGCGTCGCTATGGTCGTCTGCATTGCGCTGGCTGTCATCAGTTTTCTGCTTCGCGGACAGTGGAAAAAATGGTGGGCCGCGCACCATTCCGCCGCAGGTCTGCTTCTTATTTTGATCGTCGTACACATTCTGTGCGGCGTCGTCAGCTTCGGACAATACACAGCCAAAATGAACGCCGTTGAGATCACGGATATGAGTGCGGCGGGTATCCCTGACGGCTCCTATATCGGAGAGTGCGATGTAGGGTACATATATGCCAAGGTTCGCGTAGACGTAAGCAATGAAATTATCACGGATGTCGTGATAATTGAGCACAGGAATGAACGCGGCAGTGCGGTGGAGGTCATCACGGAAGATATGGTGCGGGAGCAGGACGCCCGAGTTGACGCTGTATCCGGTGCGACGAACTCCAGCAGGGTCATCATGAAGGCCGCGGAAAACGCGCTGGAAAGCGCGGAAGGAAACTGATATGGCACGAAAAAAAGAACCGGAAAGAGTGGAAATCAATAAGGCAAGGATTTTGGAGACCGCGAAAAAGCTGTTCCTTCAAAATGGCGTCGGACAGACAAGCATGGAGGACATTGCACGGGAAACGCACATCTGCAAGGCTACGCTCTATGCCTGTTATTTGAACAGGGATGCTCTCCGGGACGACATTTCTCTGGAGGCGATGCGGTATCTGTATCAAATCCTCACGGAAAGCACCCACGCGGGTGCTGCTATCCGAGACAATTTTATGGCGGTCTGCTGGGTTTTGCTCCGCTTCAAGGAGAAGTACCCGCTAAGTTTTCAACTCATCGTGGAAAATATCCGCGTAGACGATGCGGCTCTCAGCGAGAACACAACGCTTCGGGAGATCTACGAGACGGGCGAAAATGTCAACGCGCTCCTGCTTGAGATTTTTGGCGCCGTCTTTCCAAATCAAAGCCGGGAAAAGGTCATCGAAACGGTGTTCGGACTGTGGGGCAGCATCTATGGGCTTATCTCCATTGCGGACAACAAGGCGGCCTATATTCAAAAGGCAACGGGAAAAAGCCGGGATGAATTCCTTCAAAACGGGTTTGAGCGTTTATACCGGCAGCTGGAAAGCAGCATGGCCGGTCCGATAGGAAAGGGTGAATTACAATGAAAATTGCGATCTGCTATTACTCCCGCCACCACGGGAATACAAGAAAGGTCCTGGAAGCCATGGCCGATGGGCGGGACGTT
>CAZTHA010000674.1:0-1934 GCA_964613435.1 uncultured bacterium | reverse complement strand
GGAAAGCTCTGGAATGACTGACGAAAAAGCATTCTGGGCAGTAAATGTGTGGGCTTTTTCTCTAGGGTTAACAAATAAAATTAAAGAACTTTCGGTTTCTGTTCCGGCTTTTATTCCTGAGCAAAAACCAGTTTCTTTGAAAAATAATTCTTGCCGTGGCAATTCAACTGGCCAGGCAGGCAAAAGTCTTTCTTCCAATAGTTTATCTGCTAAAAACAACGTTGACAGTAGCTTATTGCATATGCTTGAATATGGGACAACAGAAGAAAAAGTTAAGTTATTGCAGGATTTAACCCAAAATAAGCAGAAAATGTCTGTGGATATTTTTTCTCTTGTTAAAAAACTTACCAGAGACGGCGATCTTGCTATTAGATTCTGGGCGAAAAAAAATTATTCTGAATTCAAGTCGAAATTTGAAACTGGGCAGGCTATATCTCAACCTGTAAGTGAGAATAGAGACAACAAAGAATTCAAGATAGAACAACTTCTTGCCAAGCTTGATGCCGCAAAAGCTTCAAGCTTTGTTTCTCTCGACACAATTAAAAAACTGTTTGAAACAAAAGACACCAGAGTTATAGTGCCTTTAATCAGGTATTTGAATGATTGCCAGGATGTTATTCAGATATCATATATAACCAAACTTCTTGGAACAAGTTTTCCTTCGGATGATCTTTTGCCAATTTTGCAACCATATTTGACCCACCACGATGAAAGAGTCGTTGCAAACACTCTTGAGGGAATTGAGGCAATCGGTTCAAGTTCGTCTATTGAGATGGTCAGCTCTCTATTGAAAAGCAAAAATAACAGAATAAAAGCAAATGCTGCCAAAGCACTCGCAAAATTTGATCCTGACCAGACTGCAACTGTAATTGTAGAGATGCTGCAGGATAATCAAAACCCCCATAACCAAATTTCGGCCTGCTATGCCGTAAAAGCACTCAAAAACGACATTTTCATTGGGTATCTTGAAGCTTTGCTCGAAAACGACCTGTTGCTGAAAGATGTTGTCGAAGCTTTAGCTGCTATTGGCGGGCAAAATGTTGCCGACCTGCTGGTTTCCTATTTTGAATCAACTGAGGACCTAAGCCGGCAGGAAAAAATTTGGGTTGCGCTTGACTCAATGAAAAATACTGTTCTTTTGCCGCCAAGTCTGTTCCCCGAAGAAATCGAAAGTGATCCACAAATTGTCGAACCTCCTTCGGAAGAAAAGGTTCAATCAGGATTTTTTGGAAAAGCAGTAAACTGCATTAAGAAAATAATCAAATTTTGATTTTACTCAGTATCAGGCTTTTCGGCTTTTTTCCAATCCAACCCCCAGGAAAAGGCCGCATCCATTAATCTATGACCATCAAAGCACTTGTTTATCCTTGTAACTTTCAATGTGTTGCCAACATATTCAAGTAATGCTACAGCAAAAACAATGTCATCGCTGTTTTCAGAAGACATAGGCACCTGAATTTTGTCTGTTCCATAGTCTAACGAGAGCACTGCGTCAACATTTGACCAGTTTTCTGTTCCTTCATATATTAGAGCGAAAATTAGAATTCTCTTAAAATTGGCAAATTTTTCGCCGTTAATGGTCATATTCTCGCCTTCCTGGCGATTCCCAGACCGGTCATCGCCATGATAGTAAATGAAGGGAGGAGAATCCAAATCTCCGCGATAAGGGGCACTTAAGGCCTGAAGACAGCCAGAAGTTCCATCCTGTAACTCGAAAAGACAGCCAAGGTCAAGGTCAACTTTTTTTGCAGAAACACTTTCAGAGGCTTTCCCTTTATCAAACTTTTGCAAATTCCAATTCAGGTTAACCAGAATTCTATTTTTGACGCTATTCTCTTTTAACTCAACAGACTGGTTGCCAGTTAAAACCACTGGTGTTGGCTCACTTACCTTCGGCTTAAAAGGTAAAAAACTATTCTGGAAGCAGGAGGGAA
>CAZTHA010000673.1:0-1935 GCA_964613435.1 uncultured bacterium | reverse complement strand
CGCGTGGGGGTGAAATTGATAATAGCAAACATCAATTTCCAAGTCAACTAAAAATTAAACTTTTTTCAAGGTTTTTTTCACGGCTTAAATTTACGGCACTGCCCGTCTTCAGCCAGGCAATATTTTTACCGATTTTCGGCAGTTTTTCTTTTGGGCGGCTTTTTTCCGTCTTTTTTAGCAAACGAGGCCTTCCTGGAACCCCGCTTGGCCTTCATTTCAGAAATCTTGCCGGTAGTTTTCTTCTTGCCGTTTGCTCTTGGCTTGGTTTCTGCTGATTTTTTTGCCTTGGTTTTTCCTGCAGATTCTTTGCCAGATGCCTCAAGGCTAATTTGAATCTGGCGGCGACAGATCCATGCACACCAAACTTTCTCCAGCATTTCTGCGGGCATTCCCTGGGGCAGATCGACGGTGCTAAACTCGTTAAATAGCCTTATTCTGCCGATATGGCGACTCGCCATTCCGGTTTCGCCGGCAATTGCGCCAACAATGTGACCGGGAAGAACGCCGTGCATCTTGCCAACTTCGATGCGATATCGATCCATGCCCTCTTCCAATTCCTGATCTTCCCGCTTTTCAGACCTGGCGCCACGAGATCTTCCCGACAAACCCTCCTCAGCAAACCCAGACACCGCCTGCTTGCCCTTCCTTGGCTCTGCTTTGAGAAGAAGCGGAATTTCGCCCTGATAAAGCCCTGCCGCCGCCGCTGCAACATCCAGTGGGTTGGCATTGTTTTCTTTACAAAACTGCTCGACAAGCTTCCGGAAAAAGGCAAACTCGCCTAACTCCATTGCGCCACGAATCTTTTCTTTAAAAATGGCGATGCGTTTTTCATTGACGAATTCCGTTGTCGGCAGTTGCATCGACTCAATCTTCTGACGGGTCGACTTTTCAATCATGCTCAAAATCCTGCGCTCTCTCGGCGAAAGAAAAAGAATGGCTTCGCCGCTTCTACCTGCTCTGCCGGTTCTACCAATTCGGTGAACATAGGTTTCCGCGTCCTGGGGCGCATCATAGTTTATGACGTGGCTGATACGATCGACGTCGAGGCCGCGCGCAGCGATATCGGTAGCAACAATAATGTTAAGCTTCCCAGACCGCAACTGACTTACAAGACGCTCTCTCTGCGTTTGAGCAACATCTCCGTTCAAGGCTGCCGCAGCAAAATTTCTACTCAAAAGCTGTTCGGTCAATTCGATGGTGTCCATTTTGGTTCTGGCGAAAATAAGAACGGCATCGAATGACTCTGCCTCGAGAATTCGCGCAAGAGCATCGAGCTTGTCCTTCTGGCTGGCAACGATGTACCGCTGCCTGGTATTTTCTACGGTTGCGGTTTTTTCCTGAATCGTTATTTCTTCAGGCTCGTTAAGAAAGCGTCTGGTGATCTCTTTGATATCATTAGGAATGGTCGCCGAAAACATGGCAATCTGCCGTTTTTCTGGTGCACGCTCGAGAATCCACTCCACATCTTCTTTAAATCCCATCCGCAGCATTTCATCAGCTTCGTCTAGAACCAGACATTTCATTGAATCGAGCTTGAGAGTTTGCCGGTTCATGTGATCCATTACCCGGCCTGGAGTCCCGACAACAATGTGAGCACCACGACCGAGACCGCGAAGCTGAATTCCATAATCCTGTCCGCCGTATACCGCCAACGTCTTCAACCCCTTGAGATTTGCCGCGTATTTTTTAAAAGACTCGCAGACCTGTAGAGCCAGTTCTCTTGTCGGTGCCAAAACCAGGGCTTGTGGCTCTTTCTTGGAAATGTCGATATTTTCAAGTATCGGAAGAGCGAAAGCGGCGGTTTTCCCGGTTCCAGTCTGCGCCTGACCGAGAACGTCGCCCCCAGCCATTAGAACCGGGATCATTTTTGCCTGAATTGGCGTGGGAGTTTCGTATCCGGAAATCGAAAGAGCGTCTAGAATTGGCTTTGAGAGG
>CAZTHA010000672.1:0-1936 GCA_964613435.1 uncultured bacterium | reverse complement strand
AGGTCCCCACCCCGTCGACCTCAGCGGTATATTCCGGCACCTCAAAAGACACCTTTACGTGACTCTGGGCCGCGAGATTGTAGATCTCATCCGGAGCAAGCTTCTCAAGCAGACGGTTGAGGTTACTAGAATCCGTCAAGTCACCATAGTGAAGGAAAAACCGCTTTCCCGAAACTTCGGCATTGTTGTAGAGGTGATCAATTCGGCCGGTGTTAAAGGAGCTGGAACGCCGGATCATGCCATGGACTTCATAGCCTTTGTCCAGCAACTGCTCTGCGAGGTAGGAGCCATCCTGTCCGGTTATTCCCGTGATGAGTGCTTTTTTCATATGCGGGCTCAATACTGAAGGATCATTCGATCAAAGGCGAGCCTGAAAGCGGCCCGGAACCCACTCTCCGGATCATTGAGTGAGCCCATTCCAATGCACCTTCGAAGGGTCCATTGTCGGCATTAGTCTAACACCGGATGAAAGACACTATGCCTTGAAGTAACGGGAGGGGGGATGCTTCACACAGTTGCGGGTATCCAAAAGCACAGCCTCAAAGCCTGAGAAATCGAAGTCGACGTAATCCCGATGGGCAGTTGCCAGAAGAATCAGGTCGTAAACATCCTCCACGGGATGCGATCGACGGGAGGCAAGGTCGCTGTGGTTGCGGGTTGGCTCGATCTCGGGAATGTGAGGATCGTTGTATGCAACGGATGCCCCCAATTGCTCCAGTTTTTTCATGAGCACATAGCTTACCGACTCCCGATCGTCATCCACATCCGGTTTATAGGCTAGTCCGAGAATCAGTATTCTGGAACCATTGACGGACTTCCCGATACGATTGAGGGACTCGACTACCTTGGACACCACATAGTTCGGCATCGACGTGTTGATCTCGCCTGCCAATTCAATAAACCGGGTGTGCTTCTCGTATTCACGGGCCTTCCATGTGAGGTAGAAAGGATCAATCGGAATGCAATGCCCGCCCAAACCGGGCCCCGGATAAAAGGGCATGTATCCAAATGGTTTCGTGGACGCAGCTTCGATCACCTCCCACACATCGATGCCCATCGCTTCGTATACCACCTTCAATTCATTCACCAATGCGATATTGACCGACCGGAAAATATTCTCGGTCAACTTGGTCGCTTCAGCCGCACGGCATGATCCCACGCGATGAACCTTGTCCACAACCGAACCATACAACGACGCGGCCCGATCAAGGCAAGCGCGAGTCAACCCACCCACCACCTTGGGAATGGTTTTCACGGAGTAATCCCTGCGCCCGGGATCCTCTCGCTCGGGAGAATACGCCAGATTAAACCCTTGGCCTGCCTGAAGCCCTGATCCTTCCTCAAGGATCTTCCGCAAATCGGTGTCGGTTGTACCCGGATAGGTCGTGCTTTCCAAAACAACCAGCTTGCAGTCCACCGGTTTTGTTGCATTGCACGCTGCCAACCACGACTGACAGTCAGCGTCGGAACAAGGCATTCCATCGGATGGCCCACCGGACCCGGCCAGATAGGGTGCAATCGAGTGCCCCGTTTGCACAATATACGACAGATCGGGCTCACGATGCCGGTTCAAGGGGGTCGGCACACATATGATTACAGCATCCACCCACTGAATCAGGGCGAAATCAGACGAGGCCTTGAACCATCCGGATTCGACGACCGATCGGATCTCATCCGCCTCGATATGCTTGATGTAGCTCTGGCCGGCATTGAGCAACGACGGCTTCCGGGTATCAATGTCCAGGCCAAGCACCCGAATCCCGGATCGGGCAAACTGAATGGATAGTGGCAACCCCACATACCCAAGCCCGATGATTGCCACTTTTGTGTCCCTGTGTTGATACTCCATACGAAGGAAAACCGCTGGTGTGCTGGCAATGGTTCCGCTGGGAAATTACGATTGCCCCAGATAGAACACACTGCAGAATTGAGCCAT
>CAZTHA010000671.1:0-1936 GCA_964613435.1 uncultured bacterium | reverse complement strand
GTGCGGCGACTCTTAGACTGACTGTTCGCTCGGATTGGGGTGGATTCTAGAATGACCCGGCTCGAAAAGTATAGCGAAGGGGAAGTAAAGGTTTGATAAAAGCAAAAAACGCTGCAAGTATCTGTTTTGAAATAACTTAGAAACTTGTTAACCAGCGTTTTTATGCAGTTTGAATTGGATCAGGAAAGAGTCAACCGGATTTTTTCAGCCCGGAACACGGATTTTGGTGATTTTTTACGCAAAGGGATGGAGTTTTACTACGACAACCCTGAGGTGGAGCGGATCATTCTGGCATGCCAGAACCGGGTGGGTCTCGAGAAGAAAAGGCAGCGGGTATGGGAGGCTCAACAGCGGGGTCAGGGCAGTTTTGGATGGTATGAGGGAGGTGCTCCTGATGTGAGCGAGTTACTGACCGGTCGGCCCCGGATGCACCCGCACAATGTTTTCCTTTTCTACCTTGCATGCAGTTATGCGGACGGAGTGTGCAAGGCGGATGCGAGGGCTCTGATAATGGAGAGTGAGAGTTTGCGCGCGCTCTTACACTGCTCAACCAAACGCATGCCCGGGATCACAACCATACTTGAACAGGTCAACCAGATTGAGGCTCACAGCAGCGGACGGATACTGCAGTTGCAACTGCGCTGGCTGGCCCGCAAAGATGCTTCGCCGCAATGGCAGGAGATGGTGGTGGATAGCACGGCGATACGGGCAAACGCCGCGCACCCGTGCGATTCGGCGCTGCTGGTAGAGTCTCTGGATGCTCTTTTGCGTCAATACCGGCGCATCCACGAGATGTTGGGTGTAGAGATGGCGATTTCGCCCAAGGTGGAAAAGTGGCACAAACAGGCGCATATACAGCACAGGCAGATGGGCATGATGCGCAAAAAGGCCGGTGCAAAAAAACGCATCCACCAGGGTTATCGCGGGATGTTGCATGCCTCTGTCAAGATCCTCAACCACCTCATCCAACATGAACAAAAGTGGATGCACGAAGCGGTGGAGAAGACCCTTTTGCTTTCCATCGCCCGGCGCTCCCGTTTCGAAAAACAAAGGGCGCGTTACCGGCACTACTTGCATACCATTGTCCGGCTCATTGAACAATCCCACATGCGCGTGTTTGAAGGCAAACATCTCAACATGGCCCACAAGATCATGAGCAACAAGGACCCCGATGCCGTCATCGTGAGCAAAGGACAGCGTGAGGCCGTTTTCGGACACAAGCTCCAGGCTGGTTTCAACCGCGCAGGCTATTGCTGCGCATTTCTTCTCAACAAGGGCAATGGCTCCGACTCAAGATCCCTTCATGAGGTGCTCTCAAGAAGCATCGAAAACACAGGCATCAAGGTCATTGCGCTTTCCGTTGACGATGGATATGCCGGGGCAAAAACCCAACGCGAGGTGACCAAACTAGGCGTTCAATACTTCAGTGTGAGCGGTGCCAAAGGAAAACGTCAACAGGGAGAAGTCCTTTGGAATGACCCAACTATCCAAGAGCTCAGAAACTGGCGCTCCGCTGGCGAATCCAGAATCTCGACCATCAAGCAGAGACAACACCTCAGACGCCTGCGCCGCTCTTCGAGATCTGCTGTTGAGGCCGAAATCATCAGCAAGGTCTTTGCCTATAACCTCTGCACCTACCAACGAAGACTCCTATCCCGATTACGCAAAGCAGCCTGACTTGACCTCATCTCATGAACTAACAGTCCCGCTGGCTGTACCCTGCTCCCGATCGACTCCATAATCACCCCGCCGAGCACTCTCTCAGCTCGCAAAATGCTCCAATTGCTCCCGGTTTTATCAATATACCCGTATTAATCCCGCCAAATCCATCCCCAAAAAACTCATAAAAAGACTTTTCGAGTGTGATCTAGCAAAGAAAGGCTTGTCGGCGGCCACAAGTGCCTTAAACAGGCATTGGAACAGGCGATGAATGCAA
>CAZTHA010000670.1:1000-1938 GCA_964613435.1 uncultured bacterium | reverse complement strand
TCGGCTACATTGGTTATTCAATGCTGATATTGATCCCGGCATTCATTCTTGATTCGATTTTCTTCTTTTAAGAATCAATGTTATCTAAAAAAGGCGATTAAAATTGCCACAAAAACGCCAATCGTTGCCAGAAAAATATGATTGGCGGGATTGAAAAAGTTGCTGTCAAGCAGAAACCTGCGCCCGGCAACCAAAAAACCTTTGCCGTTTTCCTGAACCGACAAGGTGAATGGACTGGCAAAAAAGGCAACCAGAGCTGAAAAATAATAGGGAATTGCGACCAGAAAACAAATTGCACCCGCCCGCAGTTGCAAGGGCATTTGTGAGAATTCCGGGTAAAATTGCTGTGCTCCTTCGTTCATGCAAAGAGCCATAAGGCAAAGCATGAAAGGGTAGGCCAGACAGGATAAAAGCAGGTTTCGTTTTTCCATGGGGATATTTTAGAATAAAAACCATCGACACACAACCCCGATCATTTTATTTCTCGCCGAACCTCAAGCAGTGTTATCATTTGCCAGTAAGAATTTAAATTTTGGGATTCAAGCAAATGTCATTTTTGAAAAAGGCCTTTCAATGTCGAGTTACCCGGGGAATTTTTGCTTTCATTCTTGCCGCCGTGATTTGGCTCCCCAATGTCTGCCTGTTTTTTGATCAGCCGGAAACCAATTATATTGCCGGCGAAAAGAATGCGCCAAAGGCAATGCAGATTGCCAACCGCTATATAAATTTCTGGACCGACCCAAAGTTGCGGGAAATCGAGCTTGAAAAAATGCGTTCACGCAATGCGGAATGGGACTTCATGGGTCGCTGCTTTTTCGTGTGGTCGCTGGCCAACATGGCTTTGCGCGAGCCTGAGCTTGAAGCCAGAGTCTTGCCGGTCATGGATTTCATCATCGATGAAACCATTAAACTTGAAGAAAAACACGGCATGAACTTTT
>CAZTHA010000670.1:0-990 GCA_964613435.1 uncultured bacterium | reverse complement strand
TCATGCCCTATGCGCGGCTGCAGCCCTTTATCGAGCAACCGCCGCGTTCTATCTTTATCGACGGAGAAATCTCTCTGATGATGGCGCTGCGGCGCCTGGTCCGTGAAAAGGAAGAATATCGTGAACTATTGCTCGCCCGAATTGCCCAGATGCAGGCGCAAATGAGCCGGGGTGGGGCGCTTTGCGGCGAAAGCTACCCGGACGAATGCTGGCTGTTCTGCAACAGCATCGCTTTGGCGGCAATGAAAGTCAGCGATTATCTTGACGGCACCGACCACAGTGAATTTTTCAAACGCTGGGTTGAAACCGCGAAAGCGAAACTTATCGATGATAAATCCGGCATTCTCGTTTCATCATTCAATCTCAAAGGCGATCAGGTCGCCGATGGCCCCGAGGGCAGCACGATCTGGCTGGTTACTCATTGCCTGAAGATTATCGATCCCGAATTTGCCAAAGAGCAATATTGGAAAGCGAGAGTGCAGCTCAAGGCCCAGATGGCCGGCTTTGGTTACGCCTATGAGTGGCCGGGCGGCACCGGTCACGACGATGTCGATTCGGGGCCGATTCTTCCGATAATCAATCTATCAGCTGGCTCGACCGGCCTGGCTTTTGTTGGTGCAGCTTCTTTCGATGATCGCGAATTTCTGACCCTGCTTTATCGCTCGCTTGAAATGGGAGCTTTTCCGACCAGAACCCCCGATGGCATTCGCTATTGTGCCAGCAACGCGGTTGGAGATGCGGTTTTACTTTACTCGATCACCCTGGGCCCGGCCTGGGAAAAAGTCATGAAAGGCAGGCAGCCATGAGCGAAATCGTTAAAAACAATAGTTTTAATCCCTTCAAGGTAAAGTTTTTCTCGGCCTATGCCTTTTTTACCCGCGCTCTTCTCATTCTGGCAATTTTTGTCGTGCTTCATCTGCTTGGCTGGCGCGATTACACCAGCTTTATTTCCGGCACTACTTCTGGTGGCATAAATGACATCTTTGGTAT
>CAZTHA010000669.1:0-1941 GCA_964613435.1 uncultured bacterium | reverse complement strand
GCTTTCAGCTTCATGGCCGTGGTGAGAGAATGTTGGGCTGGTATGATAAGGGAGATTCTTTTTCCGTTCTCGTTTACGTTTCCGATAAGATTCGTGGCCGGCTGACCGGACCTCGATATCTTTGTCACAGTCTTGAAAAAAGGATTCCCGGCCTAACTTTCTTTCTTTTTGATGAGCAAGAACATAATTTTATACCCGAACTTTCTGAGCAAATTCAAAGGCAAGCTGGAATTAATTTTGGCAAATTTCGCAAATTGGTTTCAGACTATAATTTAAACTCAGAAAGCTATTCTTTTAACTTTCAAAAACTGAATCAACGCTGGTGGGCCGGTGTTGCTATCGACAGAAACCAAATTGGCGAGGTTTCCACATTTGCGGGTCAGACATTCGCCCTGCTGGCGGTTGCCTTTGCGCTAACTTTGTATATTTTATACTGCTATTTTCTTGTGCATAAGAATCCCTGGCATTCTGTACGGGCAAAGCTTGTTTTAATATTCTGTTACAGTCTGTTTATTCCGGCGATTGTTTTCAGTGTTCTTGGTTTTGAATACCTGGCCCAGAAAAAGCAGCAGACGTTAGCCTTGATTGCTGACCAGACATTTCAGATTTTGACCTCAATTGACAACCAGTTTAAAAGCTTTTTGTATGAACGCGCCAATGAAATAAACAAAATTTGTAATAGTTATTTTGTCGCAGAAAAAAATATAAACTTCGATGTTTCAGTGGCCTCATTCACCAGATCAGTTGTCGAAGGCTTTGATCCTGATACACTGATTATCGCTGATGAAAATGGCTCAGACGTGCTTGGGGGCGCTTGGTCGCAAACGATAAAAAGTGGCGTATTGAGAAAAACTGCAAGCAAAGAGTTGATCGCTTATCTTAATGGTGGATCTTCGAATGCTTTCAAGCCAAGCGAAGGTGTTTCCGAAGGTTTTATTCTGAGCTTTCCCATAAATCATCAGCGAATGTTACCCTTTACACTAAATAACAAAACATTCATTTCTTATCTCAATACTCTACGAGACTCGGTTACCGGAAAATTTAGCCATATAATTCAGATTTTCTGGCGCGAAACAGAGATGCATCGTGAATTTCTCGAAAAAATGCATGAATTTTCCCGGTCGAATAATTCTGAACGTTTTTTATATTCGATGCCAAGCGAAAAATACATTCGCTCGCAAAACCTTAACTACAGAGGTTCCTCTAAGTTTTTGGCCAAAGTCAGACAAAAAGGTTCGGCTCATGCCTGGCTTGAAATTGAACCGGGAAAACCGGTTCTGGCTTTTGGTCAGGTTGGAAGAAATCTCGAGGCTGTTGTTTTGGTAATGCTTATCGACGGCAGCGCCCTGTATTACCCTGTGGACGACTTGAAAGACAGGCTCAAAAGGCTCGCAGGCTGGAGTCTGCTGACCAGTCTTAGCCTTTTCTACATTCTTAGCCACTTTCTCATAACTCCCATTCGGGCTATGAAAGAGGGAGTCGATATGGTTCGCAATAAAAAATTCAATTTCCGTATACAAATGGGCGCAAACAACGAATTTGGCCGACTCAGCAACTCGATTGACAGCGCGCTTGAAAATCTTCAGGAGCTTGAAATTGCCAAAACAGTTCAAGACAGTCTTTTGCCCCAGGAATCACTCGAACTGGAAAAATACTCGATTGTTGCTAAAACTTGCAGTATGACAAGTCTTGGGGGAGATTACTATGATTTTTTCTCCGATTCCGAAAACAACTCGGTGATATTTATGGCAGACGTTGCCGGGCACGGGGTTCAGGCTGCCTTGATGATGGCGATGGCCAAGGCGGTTTTTCTTGTGAAGGAAAATGCGTGTAACGACCCTTCTGGCATATTGTCGGCGATGAATCGCACGTTTTGTGAATTGCGCAAGTCTGATATAACGACGATGATGACTGGACAGTTGCTTAAAATAGCTGCTGACG
>CAZTHA010000668.1:0-1944 GCA_964613435.1 uncultured bacterium | reverse complement strand
GCGGAGGCGAGTCGGCTGCACGCTGTGTTAGCCTGCCTTTTTGGATTTAATCATCACTTTCATCAACAGAAGGAGGTGGGTCAAATAAAGTCAACGAATCACTTGTAATAAACACTTCTTTCAATTCGGCTGTATTCAAAAACTCAACGGCTTGTTCAACAGTTGGAAATTCGTAAGATTTGACTTCGCCAAGATTTGAATGTAACTCGATAGTAATTCGGCTAATTTCACGCTCAATCGTATCATCAAGAATGCTCAACACAAGATTTTCAAGTTCGTCCTTGATGACCTTGACCATTTCTATCCCTATTTGATATTTTTGTTCATCTGTTAATGCTGAATACGTTTCCCATGCGGCTGTTGCAGATTCTCTATCTTTTTCGCCCCAGTTGAAATCTATCCCATAATCGGCTAATAAGTCACATATTCGGGAAAACGGAACAAGAAAAATATTGATGTCAAAACTTTTCATCATCGCTAATGACGTCGAACTCCAATTGCCAGCCAAAACAGCAATTGAACTACGAATACTATCATAGCGCCGTCTTATTGCTGGGTGAGCAGTACAAACCCAACTCCCCTTATCTCGGTTATGTTTTTTGTAGCGAATATATTTAGATTCAATCAAAATAATTGGTTGCATACTTTCATTGGCAATAACAGCGTCAATGTTGTATGCTGTCCCAAAGTTATCATACATGAGTAGCTTTTTAGGTGAGCCGTTCTTGTTTTTCACAGGACTTTTACTCAAGAAGTGGTAGCCACGGCTTTCTACCAATTGAGTCAAAAAGGCGTTAAGGGCTTTTTCCATTTCCGCGCCAATCGCTTCGCCCAAAGCACTTCCAGGATTCTGAATGTTATCTGCCATAAATAATTTATGCCTTTACCAAGGTAACGATGGACTCTCGAAGTAAAACGTCATGTCTTTGTGGGTTATCTTTCCATTTACCACCGCGTTCTCGAAGTATTTCAATACGATAATCGGAAAAGCCAACCCCTAATCCGATTTTCCCAATCAAATCATCAGTTGGAATATGTACACCATAAGGTGCAGAATCGCCAAGAACAAATACTGCTTTTGTGTTTGGTTTCAGAACTCTATAAACTTCTGAAACAACAAGGAACATATCGTTAAAGTAACCTGATACAAGATGGTCATAACTTTTCTTGCCGCCACGAGTTAGCCTAATTTCGCTTAATTGCATGATTGCTTTTTTCAAAAAGTCGAATACATCTGGGCAAGCTTGTTCTAAACTTTCTGACAAGTTATATCGTGGGTCATCTCTTGAAATCTGCGTAGTTGCAGATGTAATCAATTTTCTACGGATGTTTTCCGAAATATCACCCCAATTTTTTGCTTCGCCCCAAAAATATAGCTCTAGGCGTGTGCGGTCTGCATAATCAAAATTATTTAGATAGGGTGGCGATGTGAAAACATGATCAACGCAATTACTGGGAATTAAATCTTGCGTGTATCGAGAGTCAGCGTTGTAAATATGATGACTAGAATCTCGGAAGTCAGGATTTGCTTCTAAAATAGTGAAGTGGATGTCGTCCACCATTTTTTTAATTTGGCGAGAAAATTCATAGATTGCGTTTTTGTTGAAAGAAGTAGTTTTCGGTTTATTAGGTGCAATGTATGGCCAACCAGTCGCCACAGTGGAAAGTTGACGCAAAATACTTGTCAGCCCGACAAAAAACAAATCCTTTACACTTTCAGAAAAATTGCCTTGTCTTATCGCATTACGGATAAAAAGCAAATCCAATAGCGTGTTATTTTCGTAGCACTTCAAAACCAATTCTGGAAATTCGGTGCTTAAGAATATTCGAATATCTAAGCCATCAAAACTTTGCTTTTGTTTCTTTACTTGGGATTCTATGTCTCGGAGAGCGTGAGCAATTTCATCACGATTAATTTCCCAATTCATCTTGGTTTTGGCTATC
>CAZTHA010000667.1:0-1950 GCA_964613435.1 uncultured bacterium | reverse complement strand
TACTGACCAGGGCCGAACTTCGGCAACGAAGGGTACAATGAGCGCTCTCAAAAGTGCAATGCTGGCATACAGATCCGATGTTGGCAGAGTCCCTTACAATGGCTGTGCAGCAAACGTCGATGAAGCTGCTGCATACTGTGGCGCTGACGACACTCTTCTTGGCTTGTGCATGGAATGCAACGTGTTGGTCAATGAAACTCTCGGCGACGCTGACATACCCACAGGCGTAACAAATTTCGAGATTACCAACTATTCAAGAAAATGGAAAGGTCCTTACATGGATCAGGAGCCGGGTGACTTCATGCTTGACTCATGGGGAACAAAGCTTCTTTATGTCGGTTATACTACCAACAAAACTATTTATCTGGTATCAGCCGGTCCGGACATGGCCCATGAAGACCACACCGAATTTGCCAATGTCCTGGATCCAGACAACGAAGAAATAGACGATTTCACCCATGCAATCACCAAGCTGAGAAAACTCAATTAATCTTTTCACACTCCTGTTGTTGTTAGTTTTAAACAGATGCTTTATATTAGAAGCATCTGTTTCATTTTTAGAAGATTAAATGGCCGAAGCTGAATTTCAAAATTTTGTCGCGATCGATATAGGTTCTTTTTCGTTAAAATTCGCCTATTGCGAAAAAAGCGAAGAGGGCGGGTTTGTGCTGAAAACCCTTGCGCAAATGCAGATCCCCCCATACGAACATGAATTGACCGAAGAGCAGCTTGAAACAATGAGCAAAGACGATGTGCGCGAGCATTGTCTAAAAGAACTGAGACAGTTCCTTACCACCCACCTGACCGAACTGCTCTACGACAATGAAATCCAGACTAAAAGAGCGATTACGTTCGCTTCTAATCGTGAAGTTACCATAAGATGCATTGAAATTCCGCCAGTTCCTGAAAAAGACAAATTGACCGAAGCGGTTACTGCCGAAGCAAACAAGCAAATGCCTTTTTCGATGGGTAACGCAGTGCTTGGCTATCACGTTCAGGGTGATGTGGTCAAAGAAGAGAAAGCACTGACCCAGATTATGGTTGCAGCACTGCAAAAAGATATCGTCGACTACACCAATCAGAATTTCAAAGGTGGGGGCCTGAATAACGAAGGCATTTTAACCCTGCCACAGGCTGTCGAGCTTGCCCTTAAAAAACAGCTTGAGCCGTATACAGAGAACGATAAAAAGGTTGCCATCATTCATTGTGGCAACTCGACCACATCGATTCTCATTTACAAAAACGGAAAGATACAGTTTTCCCGCGACATAAACATGGCGGGATTCACTATTACTGAAGCGATTTACGCCGGCGGAGAACTAGAAGGACAACAGATAAAATTTAAGCACATCAATGAAGCGGTAGAGTTGAAACACAAGCTTGGAGTAATGCCACCAGATGAAATGAAAGATCTGAAAGGCGTTGAAAAATTTGCCGCCCAGAAAATTTTTGAGACCGTAGAAAAAATATTTCAGCATATTCAGCTTTCAATCAGCTTTTATATTTCACAGACCGGCGAGTCTGCGGTCGACAAAATCATTCTCACCGGCGGATCGGCTGGAATGATCAATTTCAAGGAATTTATTGAAGAAAGCCTTGAAGTGCCAACGGTCCTGGCTGACCCCTACTCTTCGCTCACCGTGGGTGAAGTAAAATATGAAGCAGAAAAAAGAATGATCGATGCACCAGGATTGACGCCGATTATCGGTGTTTCAATGTATCAGGGCGAACCAGAAGTTATAAATTTCGTCGACATTCTGTTCCCAAATCGAAAAAACCAGAACATCAATCTTTCCGGGGTAGGTTCTAAGTTTGGCGGGAATTTTTCCGCGAAATTATTCCAGCTTGATGAAACCAAACTAAGAATAATCGCTGTGTTAGTGGCAATTCTAATCCTGGCCGTTGGCGCAATTCCAGTTATCAAGATACGCAATGAGATAACCAAATCAA
>CAZTHA010000666.1:0-1955 GCA_964613435.1 uncultured bacterium | reverse complement strand
GACGGTAAGCGGAACGGCTATCTTTGCATAATTCCTTTTTCATCTGAAAAGATACCTCCAAAGTTTTGGTAAACTTCAATTATCTTTTGTAATTAACCAATTCATAGAAACGAACCCTATATTCTTCGGTGTTTAAGAAATCGAACTTGTTCATAATACCTCCTTTCTGTTTTAATGCAATTATTATTTACTATAAATACTTACAACTTACCGAAGAACTGGCTTTTTAAAAAATAATTCAACTGCATTTGTTTTTAGGGGTGGGTGGTCGGGGGTTGGTGTGGGAGAAGCAGGGTTAAATCCGAAGACAGGTTATACAGCCTTGAGCTTTTTCGGCTGGACAGTGGCTGCAATGAGTGAAGCGATAGCGAAACGGGTTGCGGACACTGGACAAGCATCGCGAGCCGCCAGCGAGTGGAGCCACCGGTGGCAGACTAAGAGGCTGAGGAACGAAGCCGGGGGATGGCTACTGTTTACAGCAAGGGGCTGGCGTGTGTTTTTGTTTTTTGACTGGATACCGCTGAAAATCAATTATGATCAGACAGGCAAACACAAAAACCATGACAGCCCCGCAGCCGGTGGCGACCAGCAGGCGAGCCAATTATGGGCAGCGAATGGACTGAAAGCGGCTGAAACGAATGTAGCCGGAATGAAACGAAAGGTGTTGAGCTTGCGAAGCCCTGAAGTGTAATGCAGGCGAAATGAGTAAAGCGGCTTGAAGAACATTGAGAGCTGCCGTGACGATGACGACTGAGCTGCAAGGATTATGACAGCCTTGCGACAGCAACCCGTAGGGCGTTGTAGTTATTGGATATACCTTAAAAATTAAAATAATTTATAGCCAAATACTACAACGGGCTGGCGCAATACTTGCCGAAGGAGGAAGAGGAACACCTTATAACCTGTTCGGTTTAACCCTGCGTGGGCAGGTATTATAATAAATTCATACCGCTAAGTAAAAATAGGATATTGGGGAATTGGAGGAAATGGAACATTTACCCTATTTCTGATAAATCCTCTGTTTCCTCTATGTATTAGTCCTTTCCGATATTTGTAGTAATTGTTGTCTGTTGTGTGATGAGGAGCGATTTGAAAATGATTGAAATTAGAATTATTTTCAATTAAGGAACAATTTTATTATTGAAAATCGGACAAAGAAAATTTGGCCTTTCTAATTAGTTCATCACGAATACTTGTAATAACAACTTTTTCCAATGATCTATGGCTAGGTCTATTAGCTGGATTGCCGTTCTCATCGAAATAAGAAATTTCAAATACACAGTGTGTGTAATTTATTTTGAGAGGGTCATGCTTTACTTTTACTTCAAAAATAAATTTATAATCTGAATGGTCTAAAGAATAATGGTAAGGAAATTTATCCCGGTAACCATCTATTGATTCAATTTGTATGAAAAAGTATTCACGTTTTTCATCATAGTAAAAGGCTTCTTCAGAAATTAATAAAGGGTCTTCACCAGGAATCCATTTAATTTTTTGAATTTCCTTATCATAAAATGCAATCAAAATATCACTTTCCTGAGAAGGTGGAATTTTATTTGTTGAATAAGATGGAAGCCTTTTTTCTTCTATTGCTAAAGCTGACAATTTCCCTAATTCGTCTTTAACAGGGTATTGTGACCAACGACATAAAATATCCTTTTTATTTAAGGGGTCAATTATTTCGAAATGCTTTTGTGGTAATAAACGTTGTGGATAATCAGGCATATTCGCATTCTGGAGTGATACATTTTGGAGCTGAGTCTTTTGAATAAAGAATATTGTTGAATATTTCTGAAAGCGTACCAAAATCCTTACTTACAGGTTTGTCATTTTCAGATACAATTACTACAGCTTCAATATTATCATCAGCGTCATATTTTGAATAGAAGACCTCTAATGTAATTTCTTTTTTTCCTTTGTAGATTCGAAAATATAAACTTTCAGATGTTGTAAGG
>CAZTHA010000665.1:0-1955 GCA_964613435.1 uncultured bacterium | reverse complement strand
CGAGGGTCGGGTTGCGGTTGCCCGGCGGTCGGCATTTCAAAATATTGCAGATGAAAATCTCTTCACGTTTGAAGCCGACGGCGGCGAGAATCTTGTCGAGATGCTTGCCCGCTCTGCCTACGAACGGAATTCCACTGGCATCTTCTTCGGCACCGGGGGCTTCGCCGATAAAAACGATGCGGGCCTGCAGGTGGCCCTGACCGGGGACGGTTTTGTTGCGAGTTTTGTGCAGTTCACATTTCTGGCAAACCGCTATTTCTTCGGCTATTTTTTCAAAACTGTCATCGCCGACATTCTCGCTCAGAGCGAAGGAGAGCGAACCAGAGCCCTTTGAGGCCGGGGTGACCGGGGTAGATCTGCCGCTTTTGCCTTGCATCAAGGCACTTAATGAATCGAGGCTGTCGACTTTACCTGGTTTCTTTGGGGGAGCCTTTTTGCTTGGGGAGGATGCTTTCGTTGAAGTGGGCGGCGGCAAGTCCGGCGCATAATCCAGTTCCTCGACTATCTCACCAGGTGCGGCAATCGCGATTTCAGCTTCATAGATGCCGTCTTGCCCGGGAATAGTTAAAAGACTGATTAAATCAATCGTTTCAATATCTTTGATGACGGTTGACTTCTTTCGGGCGGCAGACATTATGACTACTTGTTCTGACCGTCGAGGCGGTATACCTTGGTTACGCCAATCAAACGGGAGATTGCCCTGATCAGACTGTCGAGAGAGTTTGAGTCTCGGACTTCAACTGAAAAATCGAGCAAGCCGGTTTTCTGCTTGGTGGTTTTCGCCGTAGCCGAGTGGATGTTTACACCCTGATTGGCAATGACGCTCGTAACTGAATTTAGCATTCCCTTGCGGTCGGTGGTTTCAATTCTGATTTTGGCCAGATATTCGCTGGCAGGATCGGTTTCGTCGGAAATACCCATATCCCAGTGCACGTCAATCAGGCGGTTTTCAGTGTCAGCAAGCAGGTTCTTGGCATTGGGACAGTCTTTTTTGTGAACGGTTACACCGCGCCCGCGGGTGATGTAGCCCATTATTTCGTCGCCGGGAATCGGGTTGCAGCAACGCGAAACCTTGATGAGTGTGTCTTCCAGACCGCCGACGATGATGCGCGGCCCCTTGGCTTTGCGATTTTTCTGTTTGTCGCGCCGGGTTGGCTTGCCCTGTTTCGGTGCCGATTTAACTACCAGGTCAGGAAATAGCTTGCCCAGGACTTGCTGAGCACGGACTTCGCCGGCCCCTATTCCCGCATACAGTTCTTCAAGCGAGGGAAAGCCAAGATCCTTGACTTTAGCGGCAAAAGCGCTGGTTTTGAAACTTTTTTCAGTCTCGCGGTCGCCGCCCATTTTGGCAAAGGTTTCGAGAAACTCCCGTTCGCCGCCGGCAATATATTCATCGCGAAATTCTTTTTTGAGCCAGACGCGAATCTTGCGGCGCGCACTGGCCGAACCGACAATTTTCAACCAGTCGCGGCTTGGGCCTTTCTGGTTTTTGCTGGTAATGATCGAAACGATATCACCGTTTTGTAATCGGTATTCAAGCGGAACGATGTGCCCGTTGACCTTGGCACCCATGCAGCGATGACCGACATCGGTATGAATACAGTAGGCAAAATCGATCGGGGTGCTGCCGTTGGGCAGTTCAATAACCTCACCTTTTGGCGTGAAAACATAAACATGGTATTGAAACAGTTCGACCTTAACCGTTTCCATGAATTCGGAGGCGTCTTTAACTTCCTGATACCAGTCGATGAGATTGCGCAGCCATGAAAGCTTTTCTTTGTAGTCGGGCGTCGCATCTTTGCCACTGGTTTCTTTGTAATCCCAATGGGCGGCGATGCCCTCTTCAGCTATACGATGCATTTCTTCGGTGCGAATCTGCACTTCAAGGGGCTTGCCATCGAAGATTACCGTGGTATGCAGCGACTGATACATATTTGGCTTTGGCACGGCGATGT
>CAZTHA010000664.1:0-1966 GCA_964613435.1 uncultured bacterium | reverse complement strand
TCGCGGTTTCTTCAAGCAACAGCTCGCGAACCAGCGAAGAGCCGGTGGTAATTTTAACCAGTGCGGTTCCGGAGCTGACGCTGGCGTCGTTACTCTGAACTTCGATTCGCAACGGAGTTACATTTGGATTGAAGCGGTTCACTTCGTTGCCATTGTCGACGCGATAGGTTCTGATGTCGACTATCGAAGGCGCGGTGCGATCCATGACCAGGGTCGCGGTAGCTATGCTGCCGACACCGAGAGGATCACCGATATTGCCGGCATAATCGACGATGTTAACCATGTATTCGCCGTCGACAAGTGTGCCCTGTGGAGAGTTGGTATCTTTTCCATCGAAGCTGATGGTATAACCGCCACCACTCAGACCGGTCATCGGATAAGTGTCGGTCGAGAGACCGGGGTTAACCAGTCGCATTTTCAACGCATCGCCGGAAGCTGGTCCGAAGGCATCGATCTTGGCGAAAGAACTGACGAGTGGGCTGAAATAGGCTTTGTTGTTGTAGGTTCGCACGTTACTGAAGCGCCATGAAGTTACAACCGGAGCTTTGCCGTCATAAACGATGCTGCCACGCTTGCTGGCTTCATTGCCGGCGTCGTCATAAACCCTGAGAACATAGGTTGTCGGCCCGGATTCGCCGACCATGGTGCCACCGATGGTGCCATCCCAGTTGGCAGTGCCGCTAAGGCCACTGACGGTTATTGGCAGTGACTCGCGCATGGCGTCGCCCTGGAAAATTTGCAGCCAGAGACTGGTTGCCAATGGTGCCGTCTGGAAATTGATCGTAACTGTCGCGATTCCAGGGGCAACGTATGGGCTGAACGGCTGGCCATTCACGTTACCAGATGGTGAAGTCAATTTGGCCGTGGTCGACTGATAGGTTGAGACGACGAATGAATCGATGTTCGGTCCCTTTGACCTGATCTGCAGCTGGCTTGGCAGGGCAACTTCATTGTTGCCGCGGTTGCCGGCTTCATCATAGCCACCGGAAACGTAGTAGGTATAAGTTCCTTGTGGAGTATTGGCATCGAAGTTGGCCGAGTTGGTAAACCTGGCGGTATATGAATCCACCCACGACTGGAAGGTGAACGACATGACGGTGTTGAGACCGTCGCCAAGTCGCAGTTGCGGCTGAAAGCCACTGCCTACCGTCTGATCCATCGGTTCGTCGAAGGTTACCTCGAATTGCGCTGAATTTGCGGGGGTTATACCGATCGTGCCGGTTGGAATGGCGGTCAGTGGTGCCGGCAGTTGATTGTCGAGCACCAGAGTGTAGCTGGCATTCTTGAAGCCGTTGACCGAATTGTCTTTGTCGCTGAGGTTGTAAGAAAGCGAGGCAGTATCTGTATAAGTGGTCGGACTGAAAACATCGGCGAAACCGCTGATTTCAACGAAGCAAGGTCTTCTTTGCAGATTTGAAGCCGTTAGATCGCTGTTGTTGGCGAATCGGGCTACAGTTCTGGTAATTCCACCCTGAACGTGGTCGAGCCAGGCGATGAAGGTGGCGGTATCTTTCGGATTTACCTGGTCGTCCTGCGTGAAGAGTTTCAAGGTCGGAACCTTGGTGCGGTCTATGGGTATATAGACATCTGCAGACAAAGTTGCGGTATTGAAAGCTACTTCATAGTAGAAGTTGCCGACCGGCTGCCCTTTGCAAAGCTGTATCTGCTGGGCAGAAATCGATTTGGCCGGAGTGACGGCCAGGGTCTGAATCGCCGGGGGCGCAATCAGCGGCGGGAAAGTAACGTTGATGATTTTCTGGGCGGTGCCGCCCTGAACCGGGTAGCGAATGCTGCCATTGCCCCAAAGGTCGACAAATGCGCTTTCTGAACAGGCGATGAAGAATTCGCTGGTTCCCCAGCTGAGCATGGTTCTGAGAGCTTCTGAAGTCAGCGGGATAGTCACCACATTCGAGGCATAGTCGGTGTTGTAAGTTTTGTAGGCGGTGTAATCGACCATTGTCTGATT
>CAZTHA010000663.1:0-1968 GCA_964613435.1 uncultured bacterium | reverse complement strand
TGATAAACCGGTAGCGTATCTGGCAGTGGCTTCCCAGAGTTTCAGTTCGCGGTCATCAAGCTCAATAATCGTCTGATCGAGGGTTACCGGCTTGCCATCAGCATTTTTGAGAATGATGTTTAGCCGCGGCAGCTTTTTTCCGACCATCGGCAGATAGCTCGCCATGTAATGCGTGGTTACCACGTGGCAAAGACCGGTGCCATTCGGGTCGATTTTTCTGAAAATTGTCTGGTTCTGAATGCCGGGGCCAGTATAAAGATCGGCGGCAAGAATCGAACGATATGCCGGTAAGGGCTTGTCGATAATTGGTAGCCAAAGCCAATAGGCGCGATTGGGGTCAAACTGGTAGCGTAAGCCGCTGAACTGAAGAAAATAGATGTCGTTCCACAAAATTGGCAGCAATGTACTGATTTCAAGCAAATTCATCACTTCTTTTTCGGTCAGGAAAAAAGAAACCAGCCCGTAGCCTGGGCGGCCGTCTCTGCCACTGCCGAGACTTGAAACGGTTACCAGGTCATAAAGGCTCAGGTTGCCTTTGACATTGGCCGAAGTCGCGGGGTGAAGGCCACCCCGGATTATGCCATTCGCGTGCATGGCGATGTCGACCCGTCGCCCGGTTATTTTTTCGGCTTCGAGGCGCATTGCATCAGTGATGAAATTGCCGATTGAAGTTTCCGACCCGGCTTGATAGCGATCCAGAGAAAAGTCTGAAACGGCGACAGTCATTGCGATATCGTTGAAATTATTCGCTGAGGATTGGGCCACGATATGGTTGAGGCTGGCGATCGCAGCTTCGACCATTCCGGCAATATGCGCTTCTTCTGCCAGGTTGTGGTCAAGCTGATAAATATAGGGAACATTTTCAGCCTGGTTGCGCAGGCTAATTCGGTCAGAATTTTTTTCATAGGTTAATTCGAGGCGGCCGGCCGACTGAAGATAAGCTCCGCTATGCATTATCAGGGTCTTTTCGATTCTGGCCGGCGGGTCGGTGATGATATGGTTATGACCACCGAGAATAAGATCTATGCCTGAAACCGCCTGAGCAAGTGCTACATCTTCATAGTATCCCGAATGGGTCATGGCAACTATCAAATCGGCTCCGGCAATGTTTAGTTCGGCAACAGCTTTTTTTGCGGCCTGGTGCTGATCGGAAAATGTCAGCGGTTTCGCGGCGGGAGCGAGTCGGTTTGCATCTTTGCCGAGCAAGGCAAAAATGCCGACTTTCAAGCCATTATCAAGGGTTTTTAGACAGTGAGCCTTTACATTTGCTTTTTCAAATGGGTGTTCAGCAGGAATCTGCAGGTTGGCGCAGAGTATCGTCATTTTTTCGGACTTCTGGCGTGCGGCGATGAAGTAATTCGCGAGAACCTCAGGGCCATAATCGAATTCGTGATTGCCGATACTGACGGCATCATACCCCATCTGTTGCATAATACTAAGCTCAGGGGTCTGACTGGCCAGGGTTAACCACGAAAAAGGCGTGCCACCGAGAAAGTCGCCAGATGAAAGTAGAAGAACCGGGCTGGTTCCAGCGCTTTGACGAACTTGATTCACCAGCGTTGCCAGGCGGGCAAAGCCGCCTGTCGCCGAATTTTTTTCGCCACTTAGATATTCGGCATAAGGAGTCGGGATTAGACTGGAATGTTCATCACTGCTGTGGATGATGGTGAAATTCAGCTTTTCATCGGCAAAAAGCGTTGAAAAGCCAAGGCTCAAGACCAATAAAAAAAATAAACGATTAAAATTTGTTTTAAGTTTCGAACCAGGCATCAATTTTGTTCGGCGAGCGCAATTCGAGCCACAGTCGCATACCAGGCTGCTCCAATTGCAAGAACCGATTCATCCGGCTGGAATTTTGGGTGATGCAGGCCGTAGTATTCAGGGGAATTTTTGTCGCCGACACCAAGAAATGTAAAGCATCCTGGGATTTGTTGCGTCAGAATATGAGCTACACTTCGCCAACGGACA
>CAZTHA010000662.1:0-1970 GCA_964613435.1 uncultured bacterium | reverse complement strand
TTGATTAACAGGGTTTACCATTATGTCGCCAACATCATAGATTGGGTCCTGGCCGAGAACTTTGACATTCATTGTTTCCGGATCCAGCTCAAGAAAACGGGAAGCGTTTGCATCTACGCTTGAAACAACTCGTATCCGGCAATTTTCCTGATCGAAACCGGTCATTCCACCAAAGGCCTCATCCGGCCCCCAGGACAGCAAGGTTGTAAATGGCTCTTTTTCATCCTTTCGATAGCGAATCTCGGTTCCACCATCCGGGGTTATTCTCTGAGCTAGCCTCACCACAAGGTTATTGTCGGCGATAAAAACCGCGGCTTCTTCAGTATTAACAAATAGTTGACCATGTATCTGAAAAGGTAAAACCAGGCTCAATTATTCTGTTGCATGTCATGTACAGAAGCCGGTCTGAAACCAGAAAGGCTTTGCCGGAAATCATCGACAGACTGAGAAAGACAGGCTACGAGTTTGTGACAGTATCCGATCTGCTGCAACACAAAGTATGAATCCACAAGGGAAGAATCACTTGAAAAAACTGCGGAACTCAAAGACTATCTCAAGGAAGTCAGCTTCACCGGCCGCCTGGCAGGCAAGCACCGAAAAACTACCCAAAGCAGGTTAAAGCAAGGCTTCTGCGAAAGCGCCGCCAGATCTGACAATTAAATGACTTAAACCGCACTGAAAAAAAATTGCCAGTTGAAAAAAACATCAAAAATTCATCTGGCAATTTAATTTATCAGTAAGTTCGGTGCAGAAACTAAATTCTCAATTGGACTTTTTATAAACCTTTCAGGGGTGTGCCAATTCTTCCATCAACTTCTTTTGTTCATCAGTCAGACTTTCGACAAAACGATCATGAGCCTTTTTCATCTCTGCCTCTTTACCCTGATTATGCAGTTCCATAACCAGATTGTGAAGTTCAAGCTGTTCCTTCGTTAACTTCATTTTCATGGCAAGCTCATCATGGCCTTTGCTTGTCTCATGAGCCATCTGAGCATGATGATGCCCACCACTGGAGTTGAAAATTTTCTTTTGTTCTTCTGACAGAGTTTTAACAAATTGATCGTGCAATTCCATCATTTTCTTATGCAGTTCCTTCTGTTCCGGCGACAGATTAATCATTTTCGCAATACCTCCATGAATCCCATCACTTTCGTGCGAACAATGTAAAGTTTTGTTCTCGCAGAGAGCCTCGGCAGCCTGACAGGCCAACCCGGAATAACAGAAAATTACCATTACAATACCCAGAACAATGCGCTTTTCCTTCATTTTTTCTCCTTAATTCTTGATCTAATTTTCAGGATAAGGTTCTGGATAAATGTCAGCTCAAGATGCACCTGCTGTTTAACCAGATCCAGACCTGGATGGATAGCGCAGATGTCGTCTGAGAATATTTTCAGCGATTCACAACGACTGGCGAGGCGCAATTGACGTTTTTCAAGAAGATTCAAGCTCTCCTCAGGCTTTAAGAGACCGATATAATTCAGGGAAACTGCATCCGGAATCTCTCCAGGATCATGCTCTGCTAATCTCTCGGAAAGCAAACGATCGAATTCGTCTGCTCCCCTGGAGGTTATTTCGTAAACAATGCGGGGCGGGCGATTCTTTATTCGTTCTTCGCAGGAGGAAACAAGCCCCTCCGCCTGCAAGCTGGCAAGAATCTTATAGGCATTTGATTTTCCTATTGCAATGCCGTTTCCAGGCATTTTTAAAAACTCATTCAACTTGTAAACATGAGCTGAATGGGTTTTCAAAATTCCAAGAAGAAATAATTTTTTATCTTTTAAACTGCTCATAGTCAATTTTATACCATTTATATTTCTATTAGTCAATAGTGACTATTTTCTTTTCACTGGCAAAATTACTCTGAGCCTGTGCCGTCAGAACCAACCAGACTATCCATTTTATCTTGCTGCGCGCTTCATTTTACTCATCGGGGTCGGAAGAAGATCTATCTTGCATGGCA
Source organism: uncultured bacterium (assembly GCA_964613435.1). Lineage (GTDB taxonomy): Bacteria > Muiribacteriota > Ozemobacteria > Ozemobacterales > Ozemobacteraceae > DYKG01. Next base: position 7 of record CAZTHA010000662.1, on the reverse strand, counting down.
TGCATCT
>CAZTHA010000661.1:0-1976 GCA_964613435.1 uncultured bacterium | reverse complement strand
TTCGGCGGTGACCTCGCCTGGTTCGTCTTCTGGGGATATCAGCTGTTCATCGTCCTTGTCACGGGCAACCAGATTGCTTTCACCAGAGTCGCGGGGTGGTTCGAGAGCCATTTCGGCCAAGAACTCACTTAAGTCGGAGAATTTCTGACAGATTACCGCCAGAGCATCGATATCTTTTATGCGGCGCGGATAATCATCAAAATTTTTTTTAAGAATGGGAAAATAGTATTCGGCGAAAAGGTCGAGCAATCGGGCAGGCTTCTCATCAGCCAAAGTTCGTGCCTTTTGCAATACCGCACCCAGAGCGATGAGGCCGTCCCGAGCTCGACCACGCACCTTAGCTTCGCGCAAATCAAAAGGGTCGTTACTGTTTTTAATCTGAGCAAACAGGTCGGTGGCGGTTTGGGTGCCAACTCCTTCGAGAAGCAGCAGGATTCGCAACCAGGAAACCTGGTCATAGGGATTCTGAACAACCCGCATGTGGGCGAGAATATCTTTCAGGTGCCCGGATTCAAGAAATTTGAAGCCGCCCCATTTGACATAAGGAATATTGCGTCGTTTCAATTCAAGCTCAAGTTGGTAAGCATGAAAACTTGAGCGAAAAAGCACGGAGATATGATTTAGAGGAACTCCCTGTTCGCGCAGTTCCAAAATTCTGGCGGCAATGAACATGGCCTGTTCCTCGTCATCCTGACATTTTATCAATGCGGGTCTGTCGCCCTTTTCTCGTTCGGTGAAAAGAGTTTTTTGAAAACCTTCTTCAGCATTGGTCATCAGTTGATTGGCCGAGGTTAGAATGCTGGCGGTGCTACGGTAATTGCGTTCAAGTCTGATTACCCGGCAGTTTTCAAACTGATCTGGAAATTCGAGAATATTCCTGATCTGTGCTCCTCTGAATGAATAAATGCTTTGGGCATCGTCACCGACCACCATGATATTCTGGTTTTTCCCGCCCAGCAAAAGGGTTATTCGCGCCTGAAGGCCATTGGTATCCTGGTATTCATCGGCCATTACATAACGATAACGTTCGTTGATGCGGGTTCTGGCTTCTTCAGACTCCTTGAGAAGCTTTAAAAGAAAAATCAATAGATCGTCATAATCGATAAGGCTATTTTGCCTTTTATATGTGACAAAGCGCTCATTAATGCGGGCAATGTCTTTTGCATGCTCGGAAAAGTGGCTAAATTCAGCCTCAATTATTTCATCGATCTCTTTTTCGAGATTAATTGCTTTTGAGAAGATTTCAAGAATAGTTTTTTTCTGGGGAAACCTTGTTTCTTTCTTGTTCAAGCCCAGATCAGCACGAATCAGGTTGATTATATCGCCGCAATCTGACTCATCGATAATCGAAAAATTCTGGTTTAATTCAAGATAATGTCCGTATTGCCTCAACATTTGCGCCGCAAATGAATGATAAGTTCCGCCTGCAACCCTTTTGCCGTTTTCACCGATCAGCGCGGCAACGCGATTAAGCATGTTTCTGGCTGCCTTTCGGGTGAATGTCAGCAGAAGAATACTATCAGGCTTAATGCCGCTTTCAATCATCCTAGCTACACGGTAGATGAGGGTTCGGGTTTTTCCTGATCCCGCCCCGGCGATGCAAAGAACCGGACCTGAAAAAGACTTTACCGCATCGAGTTGTTGCCGATTAAGCAGGTTGTCATAATCGATGCGGTATTGTTCGGTGGCCGGTCTTTCGATTTTAAAAGTTTTACTCATGGTGCTGGCTCAAATAAATATACTTCAGAATACCAGAATATTTCAAATTAACGGGTCGATTTTTATTGAATTATCGCGTTTATTCATGAATTTGCGGCGTACTAGGCAAGATTTTGTCGCCAGTGTACAGACAAATTAATTGATTCTCGGTATAATTCAGTTTATAAAACCTGCCGATAATGATAAAAATTCCATTTTTAATGGAGCGAAACATGAGTACATTACCTTTATTTCTAGCTACGGTTCTGACAATATTT
>CAZTHA010000660.1:0-1981 GCA_964613435.1 uncultured bacterium | reverse complement strand
GTGCCACTGATGCTCGATGCGCAGATTGAAGCACGTATGCTCATGCTTTCGAGCAACAACATTCTAAAACCCGCTGATGGTAACCCAATTTCAGCACCCTCTCAGGATATGACAATCGGATTGTTCTATCTGACCATTGAAAAACCTGAAGGCGATGGCTACCCGGTAACTGAGCTGAAACTCAGCAAAGGTATGACCTGGGCCAAATTACTTCTCGATGAAGGTCGACCATTCAATTTCAAACTTGCCGACGAAGTCAGTGAAACCTTGCCGGCAGGAACCGTTTTCGATTCTCCGGAAACCGTTGAAATCCTCAACAAGGAAAAGGTCGACTCAATTATCGTTTACCGCCCACCGGTTTTCAGAAGTCTCGAAGAAGCCCGCAACGCCTACGAAACCAATCAGTTCAACCTGCAGTGGCCGATTTATCTGCAGAAAACCGCGGTTGAACTTGATGCCAAAGCCGCAGGAAAAGAAGAAAGCGTTCGTGACAGATACTTCCGCACAACTATCGGAAGAGTTGTATTCAACGACAATCTGCCGGAAGGCTTCCCATTCCAGAATCTCCAGGTTAAGAAGGGCAATGTTGCCACATTGATCAAGCGCCTGTTTGACATTTATTCGCTGACCATCGTCGGTGAAACTCTTGACCGCCTCAAAGCTCTGGGATTCAAATTCGCAACTTATTCCGGTCTTACCATTTCTATCGTAGATATGATCGATCCGCCGAAAAAGAAAGAAATTCTCGAACAGGCCGATCGCAAGGTAATGAAAATTCGTGAGCGCTGGGAAAAGGGTGAAATTTCACGCGATGAAAGAAAACAGGGCGAAGTTAATGTCTGGACAAAAGCAACCGAAGACGTTACCGATGACCTGCTTCAGGAATTTGAATCAACTGCCCACCTTGGCGAATTCAACCCCGTTTACATGATGGCGTTCTCTGGAGCGAGAGGTAATATGCAGCAGATCAGACAGCTGGCAGCAATGCGCGGCCTGATGTCGAATCCGCGTGGGGACATTCTTGCGTTCCCGATTAAATCAAACTTCCGTGAAGGTCTGAATCAGTCTGAATACTTCATTTCAACATACGGCGCCAGAAAAGGTCTCGTCGATACCGCATTGCGCACCGCCGACTCCGGATACCTGACCCGCCGTCTCGTTGACGTTGCCCAGGACGTTGTCATCACCATGGAAAACTGTGGCACCGAACTCGGCGTTGAAGTTTCACCAATTCGCCAGAACCGAACTTCAAACAACATCATGATCGATGATATCGTGGTGCCGATTCGCTACCGCATTGCCGGACGTGTTTTGGCCAAGCCAATCGTTCACCCGGTCAACGGTAAAGTATTGTCGATCAAGGTTCATGATGAAACCATCAAACTCGAAGCCGGTCTTTACTGCACCGATGAAATTGCCGCTGAAATCGAATCCAGCTGCGATTTCCAGGTTGCAACTGAAGATCTTAAGCCCGGCATGATCGTTGGTGAACAAATCATCGACCCGAAAACCAACCGCATTATCTTACGTCCCGATCGAACTCTTAATGAGTATGTGCTCGAAAGAATCGCTGAAGCCAACTTCCCCGAAGCAAAAATTCGCAGCAAAATCATTATGCGCTCGCCACTGACCTGCCGCTCAAAAGTTGGTATCTGTCAGATGTGCTACGGGGCCGACTTGGCAACCGGCAAGGTTGTAGATATCGGCGAAGCGGTCGGAATCATAGCCGCCCAGTCAATCGGTGAACCCGGAACTCAGTTGACAATGAGAACCTTCCACCTTGGTGGGGTTGCACTGGCACAGCGTTCTTATATCAAAGCCCGCAGCGCCGGTATTGCCAGATTCGACAATCTGCGCCTGGCCAAGGTTTCTGACCGCGCCAAATTTGAAATTGGTTCCGGAACAGAAACTTTTGACAAGAGCGAATTCGGTAGCAATATCAAAACGGTTGTCGTTGGCGGATATCTGTCCGTAGATGGCA
>CAZTHA010000659.1:0-1986 GCA_964613435.1 uncultured bacterium | reverse complement strand
GTAGCCTCTTATTTTTGTAATCATCCCAATAGTATCAGCACCTGCCAGGAAGTTTATTGTCTGGAAGATGGAATATGGCGCGTTGAAAACGATCGCATCCCCAGTCTCGACCTTGCTTCTTTTTATCCGCCAGACGAGGTTCCTGCCGAGAATTTTCGCGATGTTTTGTTACACTTTGCTTTGCCCCGGCATGGCACAGAAATTCAGGTTACACCTTTCGCTCATGATGCCACCGACCCGCCTGAAGCCATAAGCTGGGGATTTTCAGAGTATGCCCGCCGCAACCCAGATCTGGAATTTGATCAAGCCTCTCATCTCTTCATGAGTGATTATCGCAGGATAGTTGAAGAAAGGGCTTTTAAAAAGCTTAAGCTTGCTTTTGATCGCAAATCAGCAAGTTTTTTTCTCAAGTGAGTATTAAAGGTCTAGGAAGAGGATAATCTTACTGGTGTTTAATACTATTCTGCTTTTCCAAAAGTGTCTGTATGATCGTTCTCTTGGTTTGATGATTCAAGACTATCTATAAGTTCAAGATATATATTTTCAACTTTTTTTCTGGCCCAGTCATTTTTTCGCAAAAAAGTCAGACTTGATTTGATGCTGGGATGACTAAAAAAGCATTTAAGCTCAACTTTTCGATTCAGGTCTTTCCAACTGTAATGCTCGCGCAGAACCGTTAACAATTTTTCAAGAGTGATCCCATGAAGTGGATTATTAGGCTGTTTCTGCAATTTTTTTTCAGCTTCAGCGGTATTTTTCTTGGTCATTTGTTTCCTTTGCTTACCTTCTGAGTTACAAACCAAACAACCCTGACAGAAAGGAAGTGTTGTCGGTCTTTTGTCCTCAAGCAGTTTAGCATGATTAATAACGACTTGCTCTAAATCGGCTTTCTTTTACTTTGTCTGGTTTTCTATCCTGGATATCTTCTCTGGCAAAACATTGTAAGAAATCCGGGGACAACTTAACTTAATACTTGAGGCTGAAAAAAATGGTTGAAGTTTAACGAGATTGGCAAGAGTCTTGATTCATGGCATACCAAATCACATTTTATTTGACGGGAAAATGGTTTGGCATGGGGCCCCGGCACCGATCAAATTCTCGTTAATCCGAGGATTTTTTCGTTTTAGCCTGTTTGCAAATTTTTCAAAGGACTTGAGCAAGAAAACTAGTGTAAACTCATGTGAGGAACTTTCACATAATAGAGGAAAATTCATGATTGATTACAGTAAGCTTCAGAAAGCCTTGAAGCATCTTGAATTGCAGTTTAAAAACTTGCAGACACTAGAAGAATCGCAACCAAAGTTGATTCGGGAAGCTGTGGCCGAATCGGTTATTCAGCGATTTGAAACCTGCTATGACTGTCTCTGGAAAGTTTTGAAAAGATATCTTATCGAAGAACTGGGATTACCGGAAACGCCAAATAGCCCTAAACCGGTTTTTAGAATCGCATTTGAAAACGACCTTCTGAAGTGTGGCGTTGAGAACTGGTTGAATTATGCAGAAGCCAGAATTGGCACTTCTCATGATTACAGCGGTGAAAAAGCTTTAGCAGCTATAAAATTAATGCCCTCTTTTATCGAAGATGCGATATCTCTTTACAGCATAATGAGTAAAGAGGAATGGCTGTGAAAGATATCTGCGTTTCAGATGAGCAAAAAGCCCTGATCGTGAATCTGATCAGCAAGATTTTGCCAGATACAGAAGTTTGGTTATATGGTTCGAGAATTAACGGAAAGTCTAATAAAAAGTCTGACCTTGATATGGTTGTATTTGCAAAACCAGAGCAAAAGTTGCAGGTCATGGAGCTCAAAGAAGCTTTTGCCGAAAGCAATCTTCCTTTCAGAGTTGATCTGTTTGTCTGGGATGAGATGCCTGAAGAATTTCAACAGAGAATTACTGAGCAGCACGTTCAAATTTCTGAATGCTTACCGTAACGGGTCAATATTCAAGTTTGGCTTCGCTTTTCATTATGCTCTGCTTGCCGAA
>CAZTHA010000658.1:0-1990 GCA_964613435.1 uncultured bacterium | reverse complement strand
GACCAGAGTTCAGTCGTCAACCCGAGTAGCCGGTAAAGTTGGCTATTCAGGAGTCAGAATCGAAGTGCTGCCCTCACGTTATCGTTCGCGCTGGGCCGGCGTTTATCGCATCAAGAACATGGAACAGACTCTTAACCGACTTTCTTCCTGAGTTTTTTTCTGATTGCCACAAAGCCCGAAAAGGTGATAAAACATCTTTTCGGGCTTTATCTTTTTTCTGGAGTAATTTTATGTTAAACAGACGTTTGAAAATCATGGCATTGCTGACAATAATGCTCGGTGTTTGCAGACTTTTCGCCGAACCGATAAATGGTGAATTCAAGACCGTTGCTTCTTTTTCTCATGGAGATAAGCCGGGACAGCTGGTCTGGAATGCTACCCTCTCTGGTGGCGTCCCCGATGGTTCGTTTCAGGGGCCAATGGCTTTTTTGACCGATAAAAACGGAAACTTCTGGATCGGTGATACCCTCAATGCCAGAATTGTCGGGGTTGGCCCCGATGGCAAGCCACAAAAAGAAATTGATCTGCTCGCAGCCGGCAAAGCCCTGAAATTGGCCAGCGATGTGGTTTTGCTCGATCTGGTGCCCGGTCGGCATGGTCGGATTCTTGTTGCTGATGCTGCGAATAATGTAGTTATAGAACTTGACGTTCGAGGCAAGGCAGAGCCGCGATGCTTTCGCTCAGCTCCTGAAGGTAAGGGGCATTGGCAGCAGATCAATCGCATTCATTCAGACAAATACGGTAGAATTTACATCGAAGATCTTCCTTCGATGCGCACTTTGGTGTTAAGCGCCGATGGCGAACCAATGCAGACGCTTGAAGGCGAACTCAGTCTGGCAGTCAACCCTGATGGCCAGGTGGCAATGCTGGTAATGGATACGCAAGACCTCAACTCCCGTCACGTCGTCATTTCTCCGGTCCATGGGCGGCCGGTGGAAAAGGCCGCTTCGATAATGTCTGCAAAGCCGGTAATGTGGGCGGCAGCTCTTGGTTTTTACCAGGGAAAACAGCTTTGCGTCATCCACGATACCGAAGATTTTCGCTATTTCAGCTTTTTTAATGGGAAGCATTCTCTCGAGAAAACCGTTAAAACGAAATTTGTCGACCCAGGATATGACCCGTGCCGTCCCGAATGGATAGGTCTTGATGGTCGGGTTTACATGGCAAAAATTGCCAGTGGCAGCCTTGATATTCTTGAACTGAAATACTGAGATCTGATTCTTTTTTCTGATATAAAAAAGGTAGCTGCCAGGGTCGGCAGCTACCATCTCTTTTAGACGATTGTCAGTTATCAGCGGGTTGGCGGCGCAGCCTCGCGAATCAGTGAGCCTTGATCTTCGCTCATTATCAGGATTGCAAATTTTTCAACCTGGTCGAGCTGGTCGGTACTTAGGGATGCGTAGTCGAATTTGCCGCGCAGATCGGTGTAACCGTCTTTGTAGAAGATTACATTTCCGTCTTTCATTTTCGAGTAAACCTTGATGTAGACTTTGGCCAGAGGCTTGCCGGTCTTCTGCCCGCTTATGCGAATCTGACCATATTGCTCGGCCAGATTAACCGCGAGCGAGTGGGGGAAGTAGGTGCGGCTGCGGGTAATGCCGGCGCCGGTTATTTCGACCATCATATTGCTGTCCGAGAATTTGTTCGGAAGGTCGAGTTCCATTTCGGGCTTCTGTCCGGCAAGGCTGATCGTCTGCTTTTCATTCGGGCGGATAACCGAGAACTGGCCGGAAACTTCGCCGACAAATGGTTTTTTCGAGAAGAGCAATTCGATATCCATCTGGTAGTAGCTGATTTCAAGGGCTTCAAGATTACGATGGCTGAGTTTGATTTTGCGGTTTTCGATCGAGAAGTCGAAATCGGGCTGGCTGTCGGCCAGAACTGTGGTTTTCTGGTTGCGGTCTTCGCTGTCGACGATTGTGGCTGCTTTTCCGGAGATTTCCGCCGCCTGGGCAAGAACATCGTTGAAAAGATTGCGCCAGCGCAAAAC
>CAZTHA010000657.1:0-1991 GCA_964613435.1 uncultured bacterium | reverse complement strand
AAGTCGAATCTCGATGAACCTTCGTCATCATCATAAAACATTTCGTCTAGCGAGAGAAGCAGAGACTTTTTCGTTTCGTCAAAGAGTTTGTGCAATTCAGAAATGTCTATGTTCAGGTATTCGGCAATTTCTTCGTCTTTAGCATCGCGCCCGAGTTTGCCTTCAAGTTTGGCATAGGCTTTTTCGAGCTTGCGGGCTTTCTGTCTGATCGACCTTGGAGTCCAGTCGAGCATGCGCAGTTCATCAAAGATCGCGCCGCGAATTCTCGTTTTGGCGTAGGTCTTGAATTTTACGTTGCGTTCTGAGTCATATTTGTCGATCGCGTCGATAAGACCAAGAATCCCGTAGCTGACGAGGTCGTCGAACTCAACATTGCTGGGAAGGTTCACGGCGATGCGCCCGGCAACGTATTTGACGAACGAGGCGTATTTCATGATCAGAGCATCTTTGATGCGCTGGTCATGGGTATGGCGGTATTGCTCCCAGAGTTTCTGATCTTCTTCGTCCTGAAGACGGCTCTTCAGCCTGGGATCAGTAATTTCCTGAGTTTCGTTTCCTACCAGAAGTTCTTTGTTCACATCATCCCTCCGTGTCTGGCTGCCTTATGAGACTGCAGCCGAACTGTTGTTGCCATCACTGGCATTGCCCGGCCATGACTCATCGGTAGGGGTGCCAAAAGTTTCAGTTATATTCAACATCAATTTATCTTCATCGAGAAGATCGCCCAACTCTGCCTGCAGTTGTGCATCTTCGTGCAAAAGTCCTATTTTATGTTTTTCTGCTTCACGCTCAGTGATGACCGGCATAAGGACAACTTCAAGGAAACTTCCCATGGTTGAGCCAAGAACGCCAAAAATAAAAAACACCAAAACGCCCCTGTATATGATGGTTCCGGCGGCAACATTCCCTATGATGGCGAGCAGAACGACGATGCCGGATACGGCGACCGCCATGAAAAGCCCCATCAATAAAGAAAGTCGTGACATTCAGATTTCCCTCTGCTCTTCGCCCAGAATCGAGAGCTTGATTATTCCAGATTCCAGGTTGAATTCTATCGATCTTCCGCGTCGGCCACCGGTGTCTTCTGCTATGAGGGGAAGACTCAGCTTTTTCAACGCTTTTTTGACCGCTTCGGTATTGTCGCGCCCGATATTGTTGGTATAGTCTTCTGTTGGCGGGAACATTTCTGCGCCGCCGACAATTTTGGCTACCAGCATGCTTTTAAATGCCCCTGAGGCGGCCAGGGTGTCATAAAGTACAGGGATGGCCGTATCGGCAAATTTTACCGGGTTGGCGACATTGCCGTCAAGAGGGTTTGATTCTGGCAACATCACGTGAGCAAGTCCTCCGGTTTTCGATTTCGGGTCGTATAAAGACACAATGACACATGATCCTATCCCGTAAACTACCAGCTGTTCCGGGCTTCGGGCAATTTTTAGTTCACCCATTCCAACGGGTATGATTGCCGGCATTTTTCAGCTGACTCCAATTTTCTTGAGAAGAAGCTCAAGCGATGCCGGGTTGGGGAGAAGGAAAATATGAATTTTAAGATCTTCTTCACTTTCGACGAATGAAGTTTCGATCATCAGAACCTTGTCGCTGATAGCGGTCATATCGGCTACTATCGAATCGATGAGTGCTCCGGCCATGTCGAAAGTCATCGACGGCAGAGAATTCAACATCGGAGTGCGCGTAATGACTGAAAGGGCATTCAAAAATGCTCCGGCAAGTATGTTGCCGACTTCACGCATGCACGAACTCTCGAGTTCACCCATCTTCAGGGGGTCGTCGATCTGACAGCCCGGGATCAGGGTGTGCAGAAGCCGCAGCGCAGTTCGACCCGGGATCAGCAGAAGAAAGCGACCGGATATTTCCCCCATGACTTTGAGAAAAATGCCCATGACGACCTTCTCGGGGCCGCCAACGATCTTTGGAATATCTCTGAATTCCATTATCGAAGCGCTTGGCACCGCCATGTCGATTTTTCGGTT
>CAZTHA010000656.1:0-1992 GCA_964613435.1 uncultured bacterium | reverse complement strand
ATTGGTTGTTTTTCTGATGCTGGGTTTTGTTGCCGCTCCCGCCATGGCTTGTGACCATGACTGTGCCAACTGCCCCCACAACGGCACCTGCAACGGTGACGACGATGGCGAAAGCAGCTGCCCCGATGGCAATTGCGGCGACGATCATGGCGATGATCATGGCGATGACGACCACGGTGGATGCTCTGGCGGAACCTGCCCGATCTGACCTGCTGACCAAAACAAAAACGACCCCGGCTTCAGGCCGGGGTTTTTCTTTGCAGCAATTATCATAAAAGCGCTGATTTTTGCCGAATAGCCTCTTATGGACATTCTCAAGGCCTTTTTCTCATTGTCGTCATTGACCCTGCTTTCGCGGGTCAGCGGATTCGTCAAGGTCGCCCTGTTCGCCGCCTATTACGGCCGGTCGCCGGAGGCGGACATGTTTCTGGCGGTTATGATTCTTCCTGATCTGCTCTATCGGTTTCTAAGCGAGGGTCTTGTTTCCAGCGCAGCTGTCCCGTTGTTCGTCGATGTTGGCGGCGATGAGGCTCGGCAAAAGCGAGCTTTGACCACCGTTCTGACTCTGGGGTTCTGGATTAGCCTGGCAACAACGGCTTTGCTGGCTTATTTCGCCGATGATTTTTGCCGTATGTTAGTGCCCGGATTCGACAGTGCCCTTTTTGAGCGCATGAAATGGCTGTGGCGACTGGTTTCGATTTATATCGTCACCGGGATTCTTGCCGGGGTGCTGACCTCTTTTTTCAATGCCCAGAATCTTTTTGCCTTGCCGGCGCTCGGGCCATTGCTGGTAAATCTGGCAATCATTGCCGGCACCCTGATCGTTGCCGGCGGCGCCGTTGAAAAAATCGTGCTGGCCGTTGTCATCGGTTCGCTGCTGCAGTTGCTGTGGCTAATTTATCTGCTCTGGCATTATCGCTGCAAATTTGCCTGCGGCGACCTGTTTTCGGGCTATGATTCAACTGTGGCCAAAAGTTTTCTACGCTCGGTTTTTCCGGTGGCGGCCTGGATCTCGGTTTTGCCGTTCATTCCGGTCTATGAGCGATATCTGATGTCAATGCAGCCGGTCGGCTCGGTCGCAGCTCTGAATTATATCGAAAAACTCTTCAATCTGCCGCTTGGCATTCTGTCGATTTCGCTGGCTCGGGTTATTTTGCCTGAATTAAGCCGTCTAAGTGGAAAAATGCGGCAGAGCTTTCTTTTTAAAACTCTCGGCTATGCAACCCTGGTGCTCGTGCCGGTGGTGGCGCTGATAGTCATATTTGCCGACCCGGTGGTTGAAATTGTTTTTCGCCGCGGCCAGTTTTCAATCGAAGATGCTCGGGTGGCGGCCGGGCTTTTTCGCAGTTACGCCTACGCGCTTTTGCCGACAACTCTTTGCATGGTTCTCAATCGCGGCTTTTTTGCGGCAAGAAAATATCTGGTCCCTTTTTTCGCCGGTCTCAGTGCAGCTGCGGTTCAATTCTGGCTCGGTCGACCATTGGTTGCCGAATATGGCGTGAATGGCATCGGCTATGCCGCAGCGGCAGCCTTTTCAGTGCAATTGCTGGTTTTACTGGTTGCCGAATGGCGCTCAGTGCATAAACTCGCTTGAAGTAAGAACCTTTTGCGTCTGGATGAATTCCTCGCGGTCGGTTTCCGGAAGAAAAACCGAGCCCTCAAAACCTTCGACGCCGTTGAACAGATAAGTAGTCTCACGTCCGCGCCGACGGGTTTCCCATTGGTCCGCTACCTGGGAGACCATTGAAAAATCAGCGGGAACTATTATTTCGAGCTGAACCTTGCCGAATTCAAGGGGAAAAACCCCCCATTTAGAGGCCAGCGGCCCAACCATGAAACGCTTTCCGAATTTTTCCCGGTCGAACAGCTTCAGCAAACCGCTCAAGTCAAATTTTTTGCCCTTTTCCGGCTTTTCTTCATGCTCTTTGCGCAGAGCTTCGCGAACTCCGTCAATGCTGTAGTTGATGCTGGTTCTGGCCGAAATATGAAAGT
>CAZTHA010000655.1:0-2003 GCA_964613435.1 uncultured bacterium | reverse complement strand
GGCATCAGCTTTTACACCTTTCAGACGCTGAGTTATTCGATCGACGTCTATCGCCGCAAAATCGAGCACACCGACGACTGGGTCGAATTTTTCGCCTTCGTCAGCTTTTTCCCGCAGCTGGTGGCCGGGCCGATCGAACGGGCACGGGATCTGTTGCCGCAGTTTGCCAGGGAGCGACATTTCGATTATGACCAGGCCGTCGATGGCCTGCGCCAGATGCTCTGGGGCTTTTTCAAAAAAATCGTCATCGCCGATCAGTGCGGCATTTTCGTCAACGACATTTTCAGCAATTACGAATTATACAAAGGCAGCACCATTCTTGTCGGCAGCATGTTTTTCGCTTTTCAGATTTACGGCGATTTCAGCGGCTATTCGGATATCGCCATCGGCACCTCGCGACTGTTCGGCTTCAATCTGACCCGCAATTTTGCCTTTCCTTATTTCTCGCGGGATATCGCCGAGTTCTGGCGGCGCTGGCACATTTCTCTGACCACCTGGTTTCGTGATTACGTCTACATACCTCTTGGCGGCAGCCGGGTCGGCAATTTGCGCAAGATCTTCAATACCTTCGTCGTCTTTATCGTCAGCGGCTTCTGGCATGGCGCCAACTGGACCTTTATCGTCTGGGGCGCGTTGAACGCCGCCTATTTCATGCCGCTGCTGCTTAGTGATAACAACCGTAAAAATCTCGATACCGTCGCCGAAGGCCGCCTGCTGCCGAGTGTCAAAGAGGCTGCGCAGATGGCTTTCAACTTTTTTCTCGTCTGCATTGCCTGGATATTTTTTCGCGCGCAAAACCTGCATCAGGCTTTGGTCTGTGTGCAGAAGGTCTTTTCCGCTGAACTTTTCACCCCTTCGGAAGTCTGGCCGCTACGCCCGTTGCGCGCCATCGCCTTTCTGCTGCTGGTCGAGTGGCTGCAGCGCCATAAGCAGCATGGACTGGCCGAACCGGGAATCAAGGTGCACTGGCGCTGGGTGCTTTATCCGACCCTGATAGTCATGTGCCTCGCCTTTTTCAGCCTCAACGCCGAATTCATTTACTTTCAATTCTAGGTAACCGCCATGCAAAAAACCCGGGAAAATTTAAAAGCATTTTTGAAAAGACTGGCTGTGTTTGCCATTATCATGCTCGCAATTCTCAGCCTCGGCCTGATGTATCAGGATGCCGCCCCAGCCCTGCTCAACGCCCTCAACGACAAGCATCAGCTGCTCGAAAAGGCCGGTTCACCCAAGATTATTCTGCTCGGCGGCTCTAACGCCAGCTTTGGCATCAACAGCAAGCTGATTCACGAGCATTTCAACATGCCGGTAGTTAACATGGGCATTTATGCCGAAATCGGTCTGAAATACATGCTCAGCGATATCCGACCATTCGTCGGCGAAGGCGATATCGTGGTTTTACTGCCTGAATATGCCAACTACTTCTCGGATTTTTATTTCGGATCGCGCGGCCTGGTGGCGGTGCTGTTCGATGTCTACCCCGAAGGGCGCAAATACGTAACCTGGGCGCAATGGCGCCATCTTTTTCCTTATCTGGTCAACTACACCGCCGTCAAGGTTAAACGCCTGCCCGATTATCTGACCAAAAAGATTGTCGGCGAAAAGCCGAAAAAGCATATCGGCGTCTATGACCGGCGCTCGTTCAACGAATTCGGCGACGCTCATATCCATTGGAGCATGAGCCCTCGGCCGATCCCGCCCGGTGGCAAGGTTGCCCCGGGGTCGGTTAGTATCCGCAAGGATATCCTCGAAGACATCGGCGAATTCAAAAGCTTTCTTGAAAGTAAAAAGGCCAGGCTGGCCATTTTCCCGCCCTGCCTGAATGAAAGAACCTATCAGGGCCAGAAATGGGCCATCGATGAAATTGCCAAAGCCATGTCAGCCTGGAACTTCAACCCTGAGCGCTATATTTTTCCCGACAGTCAGTGCTTCGATTCGCCCTACCACCTGGTCAAGGAAGGAGTCGACATTCGCACCAACCGGCTGATCGAAGATCTCGACGC
>CAZTHA010000654.1:0-2005 GCA_964613435.1 uncultured bacterium | reverse complement strand
AACTATGACTTTTTTAGGGTCAAACTATGACTTTTTTAGGGTCAACTATGACTTTTTTAAGGTTAATCATTTTATATGTCTATTGAAAAATTAGTCATAGTTTGGTAGTATTTTTCATCAAACATTGAGGATCGAATATATGGAACATAAGCTGATAAGGAAATCTAACTTTTTGATAGAAGCGGCCTACAAGCTTACTCTTGTAGAACAAAGAATTGTTATGATCCTGGCTTCAAAAATAAAACCAGCCGATGATGAATTTAAGAAATACCAGTTAAACATTAAAGAGTTTGCTGGTTTGTTAGAATTGAAAAACAAAGATGAGTATTCTCACATTCAAACAGTTACCAAAAAGCTTTTAACCAGGGCTTTTTCAATCAAAATGCCTGATGCTTTGTTACAAATTGGCTGGTTATCATCTGCAAAGTATCTTGATGGTCAGGGCATTGTCGAATTATGCTTTGATCCTCAGTTGAAGCCGTTTTTACTGCAACTGAAAGATCGCTTTACCAGCTATAAGCTTAAAAACGTGATCCAGTTGCGAAGTTCTTTCTCTATTCGGATTTATGAACTGTTGAAGCAGTATGAAAAATTAGGTGAACGAACTTTTCTGCTCGACAATTTGCGCGAATGTCTCGGCCTGGAAGAGTCCCAATACAAGCTTTATGGCGATTTTAAGCGCAAAATTATTCTTGTGGCTCAAGCTGAATTAGCGGAGAAAACGGATTTGAGCTTTGATTTTGAGGAAATCAAAATTTCGAGAAGAGTCGGCAAGATTCGCTTTATTATTACATCTCAGATACCATTGAAAGCTATCGAGGGAATTGATCTTAACGACATGAGCAATGTTGTGATTGATCCACAGTTATTCCAACTGTTTGAGTTATTACCGCCGGTTTTCCATACCAAGCAAAGCATTCGGAAAGTCGTTGAAAAAGCCTATCAGAAGCATGGTTTCGATTATGTCATGCGTAACATTGTTTACTCTAACGACAGATCAAATGCTGTTAAACCTGGTTGGGGCAGCGACAAAGGCAGCAACTATCGCGCTTATTTGGGTAAAGCATTGAATGATGATTATGGCCTGGCTTACATGGAAGATCAGCAGGTAAAAAAGGAAGCTGAACAGCTTAGACAGAAAACCTTTGCCGAGGCTGAACAAGAGAAACAGCGCGAAATGAACCAGATCGACCAGGAACGCGAAAACCGCGAAAAAGCCCGAGTTTTCCTCTCTTCATATACTCCGGAAACCGTGCAGCAGTTCGAAGAAGAGGCTAAAAAGCGCATGTCTCAAGAATCTCTGGAGCGTTATCTCCGGAAAGATGTTATCGGAAACTTCGAATTCAAGCGCCGCCTGGAAGATGTGGTCATGGAACATGTTGGCCTGAAACCCAAACCTGAAACATCAGCAGTCACCCAGGAACCAGAAAAACAGTTGGAAGCCGCCGGCTAAAATTTTATACTGACACCAGCTTTGACTGTTTTCAAACTACAATAGTCGAAAACGAACAAAACAAGGACAAAAGCATGAAAAAAACCGCTTCTAACGATAATCTTGTAACCAAAATGGAACTTGTCAGGGAACTGGCGAAGAAATCCAAGCTCACACATTCGGTTGCTAAAAGCATCCTTAATAACTTGCTGGACATCATCGAGAGGAATCTGAAGAAGGAAAAGCGCCTTCAGATCATCGGTTTCGGCTCTTTCTATACGAAAAAGAAGTTGGCCAGAACCGCAATCAACCCCAACACCCGAAAGCCGATCCAGGTCCCGGAAAAGAAGCTGGTTAAGTTCGCTCCAGGCAAAGCGCTGCGCGAAGCGGTGAACAAGAAATAATCCGCTTTCAGAGCTGAAAGCCAACGAACTATTACTTTTTCAGGGTCAAAACTGTTCTCAAACTACAATAGTCATTTTGTGGTTTGAAAACCCCGAAAAGCAGGCCGGAAAAGGTTCCGCTGCCGAATAGAACGGCAGCCAGCTTCTCGATCCGCGCGCAGCCCTAGCC
>CAZTHA010000653.1:0-2012 GCA_964613435.1 uncultured bacterium | reverse complement strand
TAAGATATTCGGCGGCAGCTGCTTTGAGTGGTCGTCACGAAGAATCGGTAACCATGGCTTTGATTGGCGCAGTCACTGACCCGGATAAATACGTGCGTTCGTCGGTGGCCTATGCTCTTGGTGCTACCAGGCATCCTATGGCTTTGAACGTTTTATTCGACTGCGTCGCGGATGAAAGTGAGGTAGTAAGCTTTTCGGCGGCAAAAGCGATTGCCTGTTTCGATAGCGATCAGGTAATTAATGAAGTCCGCAATCGTCTTGAATTTGCCAACAAGAAAAACAAACTTGCCTTGCTTGAAATACTCGGCCACATCAAGGCCAGTGAATCGGTAGAAATTCTGCGTGATTTTTTAGGGTCTTCCGATATGGAATTGAGTTATAAGGCTTCTATGGCGCTGATTGGTCAGGAGAATCTTGAAATTCTTGACGAACTTATCGAAGCTTCAAAGCGCTTTGATCAGGAACTAGTGAGTTTTATCAAAGGGCATGGTGGCAACAAAGGCGAATCTGGAGTATCGGCAAACATGAGCGAATCGCTCAAAAATGCGGGAAAAACCCTTCATGTGGCAGAGAACCTGCAAAAACTGCGTGAAGGACTTCAGGACAAGAATCACAATATTCGCGGTAGTGCTGCAAATGCTTTGGGGGATTCCAGGGATCCGGTTGCGGTTGACTTGCTCTTAGAGGCCATAGACGATGAAAATGAATTTGTAAGAGCTTCGGCTATTAATTCTCTAGGCCGAATCGGCGACGAAAAAGCCCTTAAATTCCTTATTGAAAAGACCTCGGATTATTCTGAAGAAGTGAGATATGCGCTGGTAAAGTCTCTGGCAAAGTTTTCCCAGGACGGCGCCAAAATATGCCTGAAAAGAATGGCTAAATCCGATCCCTCCAACCAGGTAAAGCGAGCGGCCAGGGCGGCTCTCGATAAAAAGTGAGGCTTTTGGGCGGCTGGAAAGTTTTCCTGAAAAAGATTACAATCTGACATCAGAGCTATTTTCAGGAGAAGAATGATGAATGATAACGATTTTCTCGCCCTGGTCGAAAATGTTTACGCCTTTCACACCAAAAGAGCCCCGGGAATTCCCATTGCTGTGCAGATGGTTTTGCTGGCCCGTGAAAAGCTGGGCAAGATCAAAAAAATGGGCGCGGTTGCTGAGACACAAGTTTGCCTCTCAGATGCAATTCAATTCTTAACCGGCTGCACCATCGGAAACAAATATCTTATTCTTCTCAACCAAATCGGAAGATACGCGCTGACGCTTTATGATCGCGAAAACGGCCAGGGCTTCAGGGTTGCCGTCGATCTCGACAAAATCGATTCGGAAAAGATGCCCGAAACCCGCAAGTTTTTTACTCGAAAGAGAAATGCCCGGGTTCAGACCGATGAAGAAGCGAGAAAGGCCTCGGCCAAACTAATCGTTGAAGAATTCATGGCCAGCGGCAGAGACATCTTCAGCATTGCCCGGGTTCAGGTAAAGAATTATCAGAAGCCGTCGGTGCCGTCTGCAGCATTGTGCGAGACTTGTCATGAATCATTTTTGCAGATGCAGGGTAATGAAAAAATCTGCCTGGTTTGTGCCCAGACAGATTCTTTTGCTTACTACGAAATGCTTGAACAGATCTGATCAATCTTCGGGTCGCAAGACCGACATAAAGGCTTTTTGCGGAATCTCGACCCTACCAACCATTTTCATGCGCTTTTTGCCTTCTTTTTGTTTTTCGAGCAATTTGCGTTTTCGCGTGATATCACCGCCATAACATTTGGCAGTAACATCTTTTCGATAAGCGGGAATGTTCTCGCGGGCGATTATTTTCGCGCCGATTGCAGCCTGAAGCGGAATCTGGAATTGGTGGCGGGGAATAAGCTTGCGAAGTTTGGCGATTACCGCCCGACCTCGGTACTCTGCCCTTTCGCGGTGGCACATGAAAGAAAGGGCATCTACTTTTTCACCGTTTACCAGAATATCGACTCGTGAAATCTCGGCGGCGCGGTTACCGATGTGTTCATA
>CAZTHA010000652.1:0-2015 GCA_964613435.1 uncultured bacterium | reverse complement strand
TGCTTGAAAAGACTGAAACGATTATGGTTCGCAGCCTTTCACCTCAGCAGCATTGTGTTTTTTACCTGAAAGAAGCTCCTGCAGAAAAAGATTTGAATGCGTTGAAAAGCTTTTTTGACGAAAATGAAAGCTTGAGCCGACTCGAAGCCCAGTCGTTCATGGGCAATCATCTGACCCAACTGCGCGAAAAGCCGCTGTTCAATTTCATGAAAAAGAACTGGCGCATTTCGACCGGTTCGTTTTTCCAGAACAATATTGAAGGAGCGGAGGCAATTCTGCACACCCTGATTTCGATCTATCACTCGATGCCCCATAAAGGCAAGCTGATCGATCTTTACTGTGGCTGCGGCACGCAAACTTTTCTGCTTGAAAACCTTTTCGACGAAGTTCACGGAGTCGAATGCAACCAGGCTTCATTCCAGGACGCCCTTGCCTTTCAGAAGACCCGCACCAACTCGAAAATCAAATTTCTCTGCCGCAAAGCTGAAACCATCTTCAACTCGCCGATCACCAAGGGGGTAATCGCGGCATTGCACGTAAATCCACCGCGAACAGGTCTTTCTCAGAGGGTTTTGAAAGGCCTTACCGGAATCAAGCCCAAAATAATCACTTATCTGTCCTGCAATCCAACGACTTTTAGAAGAGATGCCAAATATATCCGTTCTCTCGGTTATAATTTAGAAAAGATCTATTCGTTCGATCTCTTCCCTGGAACCTTTCACATGGAGTTACTGAGTCTGTTCGTAAGAGCCTGATATGCATCCAAGCACCGAAGCGAGTCGTCTCAACAAAATTCTCATCATCGAAGATGAGCCTGATATCAGCGATTATCTTTATGATACTCTGGCGATGTCGGGTTATGAAGTCCGCCAGGCCTACGATGGCCTGGAGGGTCTTGAAAAAATAGAGCAGGAAAAACCCAACCTGGTTCTGCTCGACATTATGATGCCGCGCCTCGATGGTCTCGAAGTATGTCGCCGGATTCGCTCAAATGCATCGACTCGGGCGACACGAATCATTTTTATCACCGCCAAAGGCTCGCTTGAAGAAAAGCTCGAAGGCTTTCAGGCCGGCGCAAACGATTTCATCGTCAAACCTTTTTCCAGCAGCGAATTACTGGCACGTATCGAAGCGCATTTGCGCATCGATATGCTGGCCCGCGACCTTGAACTTTCCGAGCGCCGATATCGTCAGCTCATCGAGCATTCTCCCGATGGAATCTTGCTGTTTTCGCCCGATCTCAAGCTATTGTTCGTCAATTCGCGTTTTAAATCGATACTTCCCGGCAAATTCGACAACATTGAAATCGGGCAGTCGATCAATTCTTTGAGCGGCAATTCGCTGGTTTTCGCCGAAATTGCCACTTTGCTCGAAAAAGTTCGTGAAACAGGGCTCATCGTCACCCGCACTTTCTCGCTCGCCATTCAGAAAGGGCATACCAGCTTTCTTGAAATTCGCGGTATTCCTTCGGAAATCCCGGGCGCGCGCAGCCTGATGTTTCAGGTGGTAATGCGTGATGTAACCGAAAAACACAACATGGAAAAAGTTATTTCCCGGGCCGAAAAAATCAACTCGCTCGGCATTCTTACCGCTGGTATCGCTCATGAAATCAACAATCCTCTCGCCGGCATCGCCAATGCGATTCACATTCTTAAACGCGATTCGACCGACCCGAAAAAGAGAGATGAAATTCTCGAACTAATTCTTAGCAATATCACCAGAATTTCACGCATCATCGATGATTTACGGGTTTTTTCGCGCCAGGAACGTTATGAAGGGGGCAACTTCAATCTGGTGCCAGTAATCGAAGAAACGCTCAAACTATTGCGCTACCAGCGTGAAAACGACCAGATTGAAATATTGTTCGAAACGAATGGTCTCAAACCAACCATCGAAGGCAGCAAAAACCAGTTTCAGCAGATGTTGATCAACCTTCTGCTCAACGCGTCACAGGCAATCACCGGAACTGGACAGATCAGGGTAGAGCTCAGTGTCAGCGAATCGGCATCGTCGTC
>CAZTHA010000651.1:0-2022 GCA_964613435.1 uncultured bacterium | reverse complement strand
AATACGACCTCGTCGGTCAGTTCGAGATGATGAATGCCGGGCAGGCCTCCATATTTGAGATATCTGGCGAATTCATCTTCGACACCGGCCGGCTTTTGTGACTGGCGGAAGGTGAGAAACTCCTCGAACGACAGCGGAAACATGGCGAGTTCAACGTAACGTCCGGTAAGCAGAGTCGCGAATTCAGAAGCGAACAGGCGGCAATTGGAGCCGGTCAGGTAGATATCGGACATGCCTTCAGCGAGAATTGAATTGACTGCTTTTTCCCAACCGGGGATTTCCTGGACTTCATCGATAAACAGGTATTTTTTCTGTTTGCCGCATGCGAGCTTTTTTGCGATGTAATCATAAAGGATTTTATGATCGGTGATAAAGCTGAATTCCATGAGTTCCATGCTGATGTATAGAATGTTCTTCGCGGCCGTGCCGGTATTTTCGAGATGTTCGATCAGCAGCTTAAGAAACGAGCTTTTGCCGCAGCGACGTATGCCGGTGATAAGCTTGATCACAGGCTTACCGATAAACGGGGCTATTTTGTCAAAATAGCGTCTGCGCTGAAACATCACACCGCCCACTGTCGTGAAAAACCTTCGACTATACTCGAAACTTTTTTAATTATAACACAAACATTCGACTATAGTCGAAGCTTAAAAACTATGTTAAAATACCAACGGGTGATTGAAATGGAGACCGACAGATGAGCAGGGTTTCGATAAGATTTTTTGACGATAGAGAAGTTCGAGCCGTATGGGACGATGAAAAATCCAGATGGTGGTTTTCCGTCATCGATATCATTGGCGTTCTGCGTGCTACAAGCGATTACGAAAAAAACCGTAATTACTGGAAATACCTCAAAGCCAAGCTGAAACGCGAAAACAATCAACTGGGTAGCGTGACTACCCAGTTCAAATTTACCGCACCTGACGGCAAAAAGCGCGCAGCAAACGTTCTTGATTATGACGGCATTATCAAGCTTGCTAAAAATTTCCCGGGCAAACAAGCGAATCGCTTTATCGAGTGGTTCACATACAGCGATGAAACGATTGACGGAAAGAGCAAATCCAAAGCATATGCCCTTTTTGAGAGTTCGATTCTCGCGAGCATAGAAGTTGGCACAGTTAAAGGCTTGCAGCAGATTCACGCCTATCTGTTCGGCGGTCTTTATGATTTCGCCGGGCAAATCCGGACGCTGAATATTGCCAAAGGCGGTTTCCAATTTGCTATGGCGAGATTTTTGCCTGAAACCCTGAAAAATATTGAAAAAATGCCCGAAAGCACTTTTGATGAGATCGCTGATAAATACGTGGAAATGAACATCGCCCACCCCTTTGTGGAGGGCAACGGCAGAAGCACGCGCATCTGGCTTGACCTGATCTTGAAAAAGAACCTGAAACTCTGCATGGACTGGAGCAAAATCAACAAAAAAGACTATCTGAGCGCCATGGAAAAGAGCGTCTCAAATCCCGGGCAAATAAAAGTTCTATTGCAATCCGCTTTAACAGACAGGATAAACGACCGCGAGATGTTTATGAAAGGCGTAGATTATTCCTACTATTACGAGCAGGAAAACGAGCTTTCGGAATGAAGTCAGAGACCTTCAGCCGGGCTCTCGAAATTGTCTAATTGCTGAAACATCTCGCCACCTCTGCCCAAGAATATTCGACCATAGTCGAAACTTTTAAGAAAATCTAAAATAAAAACAGCTTCTGAGAAAAGAAGCTGTAAAGCGTGTTTCGGAATTCGTAATTATTCAGTAATTTTCTCGAATTCGACAGCGGCCCAGCCAAACGGCGCCAGACCTTCTTTGTTTTGAGGTTCTTTTGTGAGAGAAGCCAGCCAGACCGTCGTTGATTCCTTTTCGAACTTTGGCGGCCGGCCAGGCCCCTGCATAATCTTGATGTTGCGGTTGCCGTCAATCGTTAAAAATTCAGCGCCACTATGGTGACCAATTCTCAACAAAAAGACGGTCTTGAAAAGTTTTTCTCCGAATTTTGCCAACACTTTTTCTGCCAGCTTAAAGTT
>CAZTHA010000650.1:0-2032 GCA_964613435.1 uncultured bacterium | reverse complement strand
GGGATGGAGCTGTCCTGCCAGTTGATGATGGTGAAGCCGGCCGGCGGATAGGGCGGAAAATAGTCGCCGCCGCCACGCACGTAGGTCGGGTCATAAATGTTGCGGCGTACCAGCGACTGGTCGTCGCGCAAAGACCCACTCAAGAAAGTTTTGGCCGGCCGATTGCGCAAATGCACGGTTGCGCCCATGTGCCTGAGGATGAAACGGTTGTTTTTATCGATAAACGGGTGTGAGCCCATTTTCGCATCTCTGATATTGCCCAGTTCATTGTTGACTTTGGTTGGCATATTGCCGGTGCTCCAGCGGGCATTGAGCTCGGCAGAGTCGACCAACAAAGCATTAACTGTCATTTCCGGAATCTTGAAGCCGGTTTTCGGGTATTTCATCGCCAGCTTGAACAGGCGATCGGCAGCGTTCCAGGTTCCCAGGGCCGGGTCGTCGGGGTATTCGTCGATTTCTTTCTGAGCCTGGTTGAAGATCGATTCGATGATCTTGTCGCGCGCGCCAGCGAGGATGGTTCCGGTCATGTAGGCGCGGCCGGCAATTCCCTCGACGATGGCAATTCTTTTCAGATCGCTTTTCAGACAAAATCTGGTTTTATATTCTTCAGGGTTTGGGGAATGGTTCAGATAGTCGCGCAGCTTCTTCAATGAGGGGTGCGCCGCGATACCCGCCATGGTAACCGGAATGATCTCGGCAGGAGTTTTGGGCAGAGCCGCCAGGGCGTTGATGACGTGAAAGTTCAAGGCGGTCATCGGCAGACGCTTGTCAGAAGAAGTGGTGCTCATTTTCGGCGGGAAAACCGTCGCACCGAGCACGAGCTGGTTAACTTCGTCACCGCCCAGAGCGATGGCTATTTCATAATCAAGCAAAGTTTTCAGCTCATTGCGCAGAAAATTGAGCGGCTGCGAATAGTCGAACCAGATTCGCTCCATCGAAAGCACCGCGACACCGTTTTTGTCAGTGCCATTTTCAGGATCTTTGGTGTAATCTTTAAAGCCGAGAGTGTAATTCTGGGGGTTTTCGGGATTCTGATTGAAATCGCCGGCGATGTAAACATCCTTTTCGCAGAAAATGGTCATGCTCTTATACGGCGGACAGCCCCAGATGCGCAAAGGCACTTCAGAATACAACAGAACCTTGTCTTCGATTTTCTTGTATTCCCAACCGAAGAAGAGGTCGTAGACGGTTTCTTCGGGCCGGGCCGGATTGCGCCATTTAGATTCGGCAAAACCTTTGTAGCCACAGTTGGGGCGAAGAAACTCAGGGCGCGGTTTGGCGGCATTTTTCCAGTATAATGGGTTGAGTGGCGGCAACTTCTGGGGCTTGGCGCCATGATAGCCGTCCTGAAAAAAGTAATCGATGACCGTGTCACCAGATTTGCGCACCAGCTCGGCAAATTGCTCGGGATCGGATGAGTCGTTTCCCTTTTTTATCGTGGCACGAGGCCCCTTGTTGAATTGCACCTGAAGCGGGCTTTCAGCTCGAACATGTCCGGGGGTCGAAATTTTTTCGGTGTCGACCATCTCGGCACCGCGATCGAAAGGGCCGCGGCGACTGAAAACGACCAGTTCGTGACCATAGAGTCGGCCCGATTTGACTTCGCCGGAAATTACCCGATAGGGGCCATAACCGCCAGTATCAAGCACCTGGCCGTCATAGAATACGAAGTTTCCGGGCAGAATTTTTTCGATGACCGTGGAAATCTTGCGACAGGCTCCCTCGACCTTGCCAACTGCTTCCAGCAGAAAATACCGGTGTGATTCATCGGCAGTTTTGGTATCGAGACTGTTTTTGGCGCCGATCAGCTTGATTCTGACCTTGAATTCGCCGGTCAGTTTCATTTCGGGAAGCTCGATGCGCCCGGAATAAGTGCCGCGTTCATTGCGGTCGAGCTTGAGCAGCTTGTAGCTTTTTAGAAATAGATATTTGTGCGGCGCGGGTGAAGACCATTTCTCACTGGGAATATAGGGATTACCGTGGGTCACGAACTGATAATCAGCTTTCATTTCAGCAAGAACACAGTGCAAGC
>CAZTHA010000649.1:0-2034 GCA_964613435.1 uncultured bacterium | reverse complement strand
TTGCGCTAAATCTGGCCATCATCAACAGCTCCTGTATGCTGGGAGAATTCCCGTCCTCACCAGAAATTGGCAAAAGGCTTATCAGCATTCGGCCAAACGCATCCATTGCTGCCGTAACCGGCTTCAGCAACTTTACCACGGTCCATAACGGCCAGGAAAAAATTTTCATCCAGAAACGGCTAAAGGTAACGGCAATATGCTTGGGGATGACTTCGCCAAAAATCAACAGAAAAAGAATCGTAACTATCGAAGCGACCAAAGGGCCCGTACTTTCAGAAAGAACCCCGGAACTAACCAGAACATCGTCGAAAAAAGCACCGGCATAAACCGCCAAAACCGTATTTACAATGTTATTGCCGACAAGAATTGCCGCGATTACGCTGCTTTTTTGCCGCAGCATTTCAAGCAGTCTCTTAGATCCCGAGCCCTCTTTTTCATTCATCACCTTTAATTCATTCAATGAAGTAAAAGCAGTCTCAGTGCCAGAAAAGACGGCTGAGCCAATTAACAGTAAAACAAAAAATAAAATTGTTTCGATCAAGATTTATCCCTTTTTTGCATGGTTTTCGTCTGATTTTGCTCACAAATATTACCATACTTTAATAAAATCACACTATGGTAAAGCTAATTGATTTTCACAATTTGTTCTTTTTCAATGAGCTTTTGTATGGCATTGAAAACAGCAACTTTTTTCCCGGCCAGATGTCCCGGCGAAAACCCTGGAAAAATTTCGGGCGTTTTGCCAAAATTTCAAACCGCACTGACAAAATTACAAATTTTTTTTTAAATTTAACTTTTCAAAAATATTTTTTTTTGATATAAGTATTCTTAAGAGTTTGAACCAACAAACTCTCAACGGATTTTTCCAACCTAAATCCAACATCTTAAGGCCACAGCAATTGTTTATCGTGCAGAGTGGTCTTTTTTTTGTGGCTTAAGTCTGGCAGCCGCCGAAAATAGTTTTAGCGCTTATGCGCTTCCCTGAGCGCTTGCAGACCTCAAAGAAGCGGCCGGAAAACAAGATGTGAAAAACTCATTAACAGCAGAAAAAGAGTCGCAAAAGTCAGCAACCAGGCGATAAAAATGGTATTGTAGGCTCTGAACCAGAGCATACGGCGTTGCAAAAAGAAAATCCCAGAAAACCAGATGATTACCGCCGGTACCAATAAACCGTTTTCGACAAACCACTGCAGAACTTGCCAGATAAATACCGAAGTTCCACGAAACTCCATCAGATACTCAGGGTTGTTTTCCCAGTTCAACTGGACGATCTCTGAAAAAATCCCGAAATAATGGACCAGGAAAGATATTACAGCCAAAGAAGCTCCGGCAAAGATAAAAAAGAAAGCTGTTCTTCCTCTGGGAAGCTCGGCAATCCCCCCTTCTAACTCCTGCAACCGTTCGAGAATCCTTTGCCGGTCACCCTCATCTTGGGCCAAAGTCTCCTTCAATGTTCCGATTTCAGCCGAAGAACACTGATACTTTTTCAACAACAACAGTTCATGGCTATTGCGACAGCGTTTGAACCAGGAAATCACCGTAGAAAAAACTTGTCTCATCTTAAAAGCCCATGCCCTTCGTGGCTGATGCCAAATTGCCCTCAAAAACGTATTTCTGGTAAAGATGCGCTTCATCTGCAAAAAACACCCGGTCGACTACCGGCAAATCGAGGTTCTTATCGGCAAACTTCGCCAACAACCAGTTGTCGACGAAATCCTTAATTTCAAGTCTGGCGGTATCTCTGACCGAGTCGATGCTGATCCTGGCAACCTCATTGAGCTTCTGCGGAATCTGAGCCTGCAAAAGCTGCTTAACCTCTTCCTCATCTCTAATAAAACTGTATTTAACCACCTCAAGCTCGTAGCGGCTCAAATCAACAGCCGGTGTATTGAAACCAATCGATGGTGCAATAACATAAAGCCTTTTGCCTCTGTCGCCAAGATAAAATTGCCAATGCGAATTCTTCAACGGCACCTGATAAGTTATCTCACAGAGAACACGAGCCGCCACCTCGACAGTGCCGCCCGGCAAATA
>CAZTHA010000648.1:0-2034 GCA_964613435.1 uncultured bacterium | reverse complement strand
TCAATCTCGATGAAACCTCGATTACCGCTGAAAACTTCAAACTGATCAGCCTTGATATAATCAAGGCCAAGCAGGTCATTCCCATCAAGATTTCTGGTCAGGAACTCCTTACCGGAGCCGTTAGTCCTGCCGATCCCGAGATTTTTACCGCGGCCGGGCCAAACACTTCGCTGGCGATAAAACCGGCAAAGGTTCTGGTTGACCAGTTCAAAGTCAAACTTGGTCAGATGATCGGTGACAAATCGGCAAAAACCGCTAAAAAAACTGAGAAGAAGCGTCTTGGCGATATTCTCATCGATCAGAAATATATTACCGCTGAGCAACTTGGCGAAGCCTTGCAGGGCGCCAAAAATGAAAAACTGCGTATGGGCGCATACCTGGTAAAACACGGTATTCTGACCAACAAACAGCTGTCAATTGCCCTTTCAAAACAGTTCAATATTCCTTTCGTCGATCTCGATGAAAGCCTGGTAGACCCTGTTCTGGCGACTCTTTTGCCGAAAAAGCTCTGTTATGAACAGATCATGTGCCCGGTCAAACGCGAAAACGGCAAGCTGGTGCTGGCCATGACTGATCCGACCGACATCATTACCATCGATCACGTAGAAATGATGACCGGAATGCGCATTTCGCCGGTGGTCAGCTCCGAGCTATCTATTGTCGCGGCGCTGGGCAATCTTTATGGTGAAAACATCGACGCTCTTGCCGATTCAATCGGCGGTTCTGGAACTGGCGGCGATGACGAAATGCCGGAAATGGGCGAAGACGATGCCCCGATCATCAAACTGGTCAACCTGATTCTGACTCAGGCGGTTCAGCTGAATGTTTCCGATATTCATATCGAAGTTTATGAAACCGAACTCAGAGTAAGATTTCGCCAGGACGGCACTTTGAAACTGCACATGACACCAGCCAAAGCTGCTCATGCCGGGGTTATCAGCCGCATAAAGGTTATGTCGAATCTTGACATCGCCGAAACCCGCCGCCCGCAGGACGGACGTATCAAGCTCAATTTGCAGGGCAAGAAGGTCGATA
The DNA here is from genome assembly GCA_964613435.1 of uncultured bacterium. GTDB lineage: Bacteria > Muiribacteriota > Ozemobacteria > Ozemobacterales > Ozemobacteraceae > DYKG01. The sequence continues at coordinate 999 of CAZTHA010000648.1, read as the reverse complement.
TCCGCGTATCCTGCATTCCCTGTGTCTGGGGCGAGAAGGTCGTTATGCGTATCTGCGACCAGAGTAATCTGAAAGTCGATCTTAACGACCTTGGTTTCGAACCCTTCGTTCTTGAAAAATTCATGAGCGGGGTTAAAGCGCCCAACGGTATCGTTCTCGTAACCGGCCCGACCGGCTCAGGAAAAACAACTACCCTTTATTCATCTCTATTTTTGCTCAACAACCCGGCAGTTAATATCATGACCGCCGAAGATCCGGTTGAATACAATCTGATGGGCATCAATCAGGTTCAGTGTCATCCCGATATTGGTTTGAATTTCTCGGCGGCGCTGCGCTCTTTCCTGCGCCAGGATCCCGATATCATCATGCTTGGCGAAATTCGCGATTATGAAACTGCCAGTATTGCTATCAAAGCCGCAATGACCGGTCACCTGGTTCTTTCGACCCTGCATACCAACGATGCGGCGGCGACGGTTGCCCGTCTGCTCAACATGGGAATCGAACCGTTCAGCCTTTCAACTTCACTGCGCGTCGTTCAAGCCCAGCGTCTGCTCAAGCGTGTCTGCAAAACCTGCGCTGCTGAATTTCAGCCCGACAAAGACCTGCTGCAAACCCTCGGCATCGATGAAAAACTGCTGAAAAAGATGCAACTTGAAGATAAATTTACTCTCGATACCCTGAGGTTCGTTCGCGGGACCGGATGCCCCGACTGCGACAACACCGGTTTGAAGGGCCGACAGGGTATCTATGAAGTTCTGACCATGACCGACAAGTTCAGGGTTCTGGTCGAAAACAAGGCAACCACCGAAGACATGCGCCGGCAAGCCATGGCTGACGGCATGCTCTCTTTGCGTGAATCGGCGCTTTATAAGCTTATTCATGGCGGCACTACCCCTGAAGAGGTTATCAAAACCACCATCGGCGCTGAAGATGACCTTGAGCCCGAAGAAGACGAAAAGAAGACAACCTTTGTCGCTCCGGCAAAACCCGCAGCGACCA
>CAZTHA010000647.1:0-2038 GCA_964613435.1 uncultured bacterium | reverse complement strand
AAAGGCTGGTTGCCCGCCGAAATCCGCGTGCGCATGCTCGAAAATATCGATGAAAACTATCAACCATGCGCTTTCACAGATGTGGAATTTTCTGCCGAGCCTGCTGATTGGCTTAGTTTCAGTCCGCGCAGCGAAGGCGACATCGTTTGTGCCGATGTAAGTGTTACCGATGCTTTTGTCAGTGCGCCGCCGGAGCAGAAATTTTCCCGGCCAATTGCCGTTGTCGTTAAAGCTCGTCCAGAGCACGCATCAGATCAGCAGCAGCCGATTTCTGTCGATTGCCAGGTTCAGGTCGAAGAGCCTGGTGTCCAGATGGGATTCACGGTTAGTCCGGATGAATGTTACAAAGATGGCGGAGTTTTTCTTCCCGCCGATGCCAAAACCGTTTGCAACCTGACTGTCTGGGTCGAAGAAGTCGACCCTGAAAGCGGACAGGTTTACCGTGCTCCCGAAGAGGACTATGAATTCAAGGTTGAAACGACTTTTGATCCGAAATTGCTGCTTTGCCTGGATGTTAACAAGGGCGTGATCCCTGCCGAAAGCCAATGGCGGACCGCCAAGGTGCTTGCCGATCTGCCGGAGCCGATGCAGGGCGAAGTCACCGTCAGGGCCTTTTCCAAAAAGTCGAGCAGCAATCGTGAGGCTGGAAAAATCGATATCCCCTGGGCTTTGTTTTCGGCCGAGATTGTCATGGAAAAGGAAATAACTCCAGAGCTGCCGGTATTGCCGGGACAGCAATGGTGTGCCCGCCTCAAGCTCAAACAGCTGGGGCTCGATGGACCACTCGACGATACTTTGGTGCAGTTCGTCTGGGCTGACAGCTGCAAGTCTTCACCGCTCGGACGACTCGATATAACCAGTGCGCGTACTGATGCCGATGGTATGGTCGAGCTTTTTTATGATCCGCCGGAAGAATTGATTTATCAGCCCAACAAACGTTTGTTCGATGAAGTTGCCATTCTTGTCGGTGAGGGTGAAAACCCTTTACAGCTAAAGGAAACGGTTGTTTTTCCCGTCGCTCCTAAAATTATCATACATGGCGCGGGCGAGAAAAAAGGTCTGAAAAATGACCCGGAACAGCAGCCGGTCGAAATAATGCCTGAAGAGGTTACCGGCAGCAAAATTAACGGTAATTTGATTGTGCCGGTAAAAATGGATGAGGGGCCTTTAAAACAGTTCGGGGTAAATCAGGCAAAGCTTTCGCTTGGTTTCAGCGAAGAAGCCTCGCGGGCGATCGAGCTCACGACGCGCCAGAATGGTGCATGGCAGCTCGAACTCAAAGAGTTGGCCGAAGCTTTCGCCAAGGCCAAGCTTGCCAGTAAGCCGGTTCAGCTTTCGCTCGCTCCAGAATTGAATCAAACATTTAAAATGTTGCTCGATGAGGAAGAAGAACGACTCATGAACGGTTATGAAACCGACATTACCCCGGATCGCCTGCAACTTTTTACTTCGAGTTTTCAGCGTTCGCTCAGGTTTTATCGCTACCATTTCTCGAAACAGCTAGCCGAGGAGCCGGAAAAGAGCTATGAGCTTGCCCTGTCAGGAGTTAACCTTTTGCTGTTGGCTGCTCGTTCTCTAAATTTCTTTAGGCTTTGTTTGTCTAGGTCTTTTATCGATACTTTAGGAATCGGCGCACTATCCCAACGGCGCCCATATTTTTTTAAAAGGAATTTATCTAAAGCACCGCCTTTTAATTCCTGCTTAGTGGCACTGCTTCGATAATGATATTCGCCTTTGTAGCTAATTGGATAACGATAGGGTTCAACGACGATTCCGATGTATTCTTGGCCCTTTTCGTGATGTAGGTTCACATCAACCATTATTCCAAGAATGTCTCGAACCTTATTTGGAATATCTTCAAGAAGTTTGGCGGCATTTGATAGCCCCACAACATCGCCCTTATCGTTACGACCAATAACAAGCGTTCCACCATTGGCATTTGCAAAACCACAAATCCATTTAAGATATTCATCGCGCCACGACTCTTTCCACTCAATGTGTTGATGCTCTTTGAAAAGGGCTTTCGATTGTTTTCTTT
>CAZTHA010000646.1:0-2040 GCA_964613435.1 uncultured bacterium | reverse complement strand
TATTATCGATGGTACGCGCTGTCCAGCCGTCATTTTTGTCGATGCTTGCCTTGGGCTTCCCTTGGTTGATCATCGGCTCAATGGTAAAGATCATTCCGGGCCGCATCTCCGGTCCAGAATTACGACGGGCCGCATGGTCTACCTGTGGTTCTTCGTGAAAGTCGATGCCTACACCATGACCACAAAACTCATACACCACACTAAATCCCTGGGCTTTGGCGTAACGGCTGATCACAAAACCAATGTTTCCAAAACGGTTTCCGGGTTTTACCTGTTCAATCCCCAGGTCGAGACAATGCAGGGTCACATCGATCAGTTCGTCAGCATCTGAACTGATCTGTCCTACCGTAAACATTCTTGAAGTATCGCCATAATAACCATCCAGAATGGTGGTGATGTCAATGTTCAGAATATCTCCGGGTTTCAGAATTGTATTTTTGGAAGGAATTCCGTGGCAAATAACATTGTTTAGCGAAATGCAGCTCGATTTGGGATACCCGTTGTATCCTTTGGTCGCGGGAATAGCTCCATGGGAACGAATAAATTCTTCGATCTTGTCGTCAATAAACTCTGTGTTTACACCTTCTTTTACAAATTGCCCGGCATAATCCAGGGCCTGAGCAGCCAGTTTGGCACTTTTTCGGATACCATCGATCTGCTCCGGTGTTTTAATTACAATCTTTCCCATAAACCTTAAATATGCACGCAAAATTGAACATTTGTTACCGATTTTCAAAACCGAACAATAAATTTGCAAAAAAGTTTACCCGCTCATTAAGCTTGTGTAAACCGAACCGTTTGTATTAATCGAAAACCATGAGTACAATCGTCAATATTCACCGACAGGAACTTTCTACCAAATCGTATTTTGTAAACCGGTTCGCAGAACTGTCTACTTCCTATTTATTCTGGCAAATCCAGGAGATTGCCTGGGAACATGCCGAAATGCTGGGAGTGGGTTTTGAGAATCTTCAGCAGGACAAACAGTTTTGGGTATTGTCGCGCCTGCTGGTAAAAATTGACCGGCGTCCGCGCTGGGGCGAAAAATTCAGACTGGAAACATGGCCTGCCGGAACCGACGGGTTTATGGCGCACCGCGATATTCGTTTTATTGACGAAAGTGGAACCACCATTATCAGGGCCACCACAAGCTGGCTGGTACTTGATCTGAAAACCAAACGCATTCTTCGTTTCGACAGCTTTAATAATTTTCCGTTTCACGACGAGCGGGTTTTTGATGGATTTGCCGGCAAAGTACCATCCCCAAAATCGGAAAAGGAGCTTGTATTTACACCCGTACTGCTGAATGAAATTGACGTAAACCAGCATTTCAACAGTGGCCGCTACCTCGAACGGATCATTGACAGCTACGACTTTGATTTTCATGACAAAAACAGGCTGATAGAGTTTGAGATCAATTTTGCCAAGGAAGGTATTCCGGGTGATTTTCTCTCAGTAAAAAAGCAAATTATTGACGAAAATAACCATCTTTGCAGTGTTGTTCGCGAAAACGACGGCGTCGAACTGATCAGAGCCCGTCTGCATTGGGTTCCCAGGTAACTTACTGAAAGTCTACTTTTTATTCCTTTTACCAGGAGTTTTTTTTCAGAACCTCTTAAAAAGCAAAAAAAAATAATGCAACCACAAACGTTTGCAGTATTTTCTACTTGCTTATAATTAACTATTTACAAAAACAAAGCCTTAATTTCCGGGGAATAAGTTCAATCAGAATGAAACTTCTTTTCCGGCTGTCGTAACCCCATAAGGCAAATAAATCTGAGGTATCATGAACAAACTAGTCATTATTCTTTTGCTGGCGTTTACGTCTGTATTCAGCCAGGCACAACAAATCACGTCGCCCGACGGAAAAATGCAACTCACCTTCGAGCTAAAAGACGGAATTCCCTTTTACCAGTTAAAGTTGAATAACCATTCGATTATTAACCCCAGCCGGCTTGGACTGGAATTAAAAGACAACGAATCGCTGATGGATGGATTTACGATCGAAGAATCAACACAATCCACTTTTGACGAAACATG
>CAZTHA010000645.1:0-2042 GCA_964613435.1 uncultured bacterium | reverse complement strand
ACAGACAGATGTTAAATGAACTAAAAAACACCAATTTGGATAATGATCAAATTGACAAGCTAAGAGGATATCTAAATCCAAAACTAGTTACTCCCCCATATTCTGAGTTTGACAAGGGAGGTTATGGCGAATAAGTGATAACCTCGGTCAATTGCAGAAATCCTGTCACAGTTTGCAATATTCAGTGATCCGAATTGCAGAAAGCCTGTTAAAAAACCACCTAAACAGGTCTTAGTAAGGATGAGTACGGATGAGTAACGATGCGACAGTTTGCAGTTTTCGCTGCACAATTTGCAGTTTTCGATGTCACGTTGCAATTGCACTTAACAATTGCCATCTAAAGAAGCTTAATATAACCAGTTATTCAATAGTATAACCTTAGTAATTCCCTAATCTGATTAGGGATTGATTAGGGAATGATTAGAGAATCATTAGTTATGATAATTCAAATTAATAACTGAAAATTCATTGGTCTTTCCTGATTTTGGTTGACATAAATAGTGAGGATGAATAATGAAACGCAAAGTCAGGAAAGCAGTTAGCTACTCCAAATCTTTTAAGAGTATGGTAATCCATAGCATAGTATCAGAAGGCACAAGTATTGCCTCAGTATGTATGCAACTTAAGATAGACGAAGTCTATATGGTCCGCGAATGGGTGAGAGAGTATATGAAAAAGCGTGGTATGATAAGGATACCAAGAACGTTAACGAAGCGTAAGAATGCTCCGATGGTATTGATTCATGAGCCAATTGATCGCCAGTTAAGGAAATATGAGGAGATCATCATGTATCAGGAGTCTCTTATCGAAGCACTATATTCAGAAGCTGATGAAGAGACTAAAAAAAAACTGTCAGAAAGGCTCTCTCCATCTCGTCGAGCAAAGCTAAAAAAGACGGGAAAGCTTTAAACAAGAGCTTGTTTTCAGAGGCCAACATGATATCACGGCAGAATCTTTACAAGACCTATCTGCATTGCGATGAGGAGAAACTTCAGCGTAATGACAAGATCCGGGATCAAATCATCTCCATTCTTGAGGAGCGGCGAGGTCTATCCGGAACTCAGGTACGCAAAGAACTGCTCACACGAGGAGTAAGCGTTGGCAGAGATAAGTTTTATAAGATCATTAATCGCTACAAGCTAACTCTAAACTCGCGTAAGAAAGCATGGAAAAGACAGCATTACAAAAGCAAGGCAGCACCAAATCTGATCCTAAACCATACATTCCGCAGAGTCTTTGAAGTACTTTTTGCTGATTATACCGAGATTTCTACCAATGAAGGAAAGCTTCAACTGCTGTTAATTGAAGATCTGGTAAGCCGCTATATAACGGCGTTTCGAGTCAGTAACACCTGTAAATCAGAGCCTGTTGTGGAAGCGCTTCAGGAAAGTCTTGAGCTGAAAGCATCCTTAAAGCTACATTACAAGACTATATTCCACACAGATAGGGGATCTGAGTTTGTAAACCACGCAGTAAAAACTTTGGCAGCCTCCAATAACATAGAGATCAGCAATACAGGTAAAAATCACTGTTACGAAAACGCCTATATGGAAAGTCTTAACAAGACACTAAAATATTGCTTGGGATTGAGGGAAAAATTCACCACGAAAGAAGAAGCATATCAGAGCATCGAGGCGGCAATAAATAGTTACAATTATGAGCATACCCATAATAGTATAGGAAAACGTGTACCACATGTAGTACTAATGAGTTATACGGGTAAAAAATCAGGAAAGCCAGAGGGAAAACGAGGTTCTTGCCCCTCGCCCGGGCGAGGGGCAAGAACCTACTCTAAATCATTGGTAGTTAAGATTAAGAAAATAGGTCTTGACAGATGAGATCAACTTATAACAATACAAGTGTCAACTCATTTCAGGAAATTCCAAGTTCATAACCATCCGCAGGAATATTGAAGAGCGGAGAAACCAGATATCCGCTGATGGATCCCCAGATGTTTATTCTTGCTGCTTTATCGCCGGAGGGAATATTCAACCAGTCGTCCTGATCCCACTGGCTGGAGTTCTCACTGCCAAATTCTATTG
>CAZTHA010000644.1:0-2044 GCA_964613435.1 uncultured bacterium | reverse complement strand
AATTTTCCCGATTGCAGGCAATGATGAAGCAAACACCAGCAACCGTTCTAATCACCGGCGTCACCGGTTTCGCCGGAAGCTATCTGGCAGACTATCTGCTCGACCGAGGCTGGCACGTTATCGGTGCCGCCCGGCAGCGGCCGCAAAACGAAAAAATCGAGTTTTTTCCAATCAGCAATCTTGATGCACATACCGACTGGACTGCGGCGCTAAAAAAAGCTGATTTCGTCGTGCATCTTGCCGGCCGGGTTCATCAGATGCGTGATAAGCCTGAAAACACTCACCTCTATTTCGAAACCAACGTCGATGCGACGATCAATCTGGCAAATCAGGCCGCCGCGGCCGGTGTTGGCAAATTCGTTTTTGCCAGTTCGGTTAAAGCTATGGGCGAGGGTGGTGAAAACCTGATTTACGATGAAAATACGCTTTGCCAGCCGGAAGACGCCCACGGCCGCTCCAAATTCAAGGCCGAGATTGAATTGGTTAAAATTGCCGGTCAAAAAGACCTGCCCGTGGTGATCTTACGACCGCCATTGATGTACGGTCCGAACGTCAAAGGCAATATGGCCAGTCTGATCAAACTGGTCAGAAAAATGCCGATGCTGCCCCTCGGTGGCTTGAACAACCGGCGCAGCTTTCTCGGGCTGAAAAACTTTTCCTCGGCGGTGCTGGCAGTGCTCGAATCTGAACGGGTTAACGCGGGCACTTACATGCTCAGCGACGGCGAAGCCATTTCCACTTCTGAACTGATAGACCGAATGATCGAGGTTTTTGCTCCGGGTTGTCGCAATATCACTTTGCCAAAAGCTTTTTGGCAGCTTCTTGGAAAAATGCCCTTCCTGGCCGCGAGAGTTCGCCGCCTGAGCGGTTCACTTGCCGTCGATTCTTCGGCGTTTGCACGGGAATTGAACTGGCAGCCACCGGCAACCATGCTCGAGCAGTTCCGGGAGATGCGCTGATGAAGTTTACGCCTTTACCCTTATCCGGGCTGGTTCTGGTCGAGCCAGATGTTTTTACCGACCTGCGCGGCGATTTTATCGAAACCTGGAACCAGGACGATTTTGCCAATGCCGGTCTGCCCGAAACCTTTAAACAGCAAAACCACTGCCTTTCCTATTTGGCGTTTTGCGTGGCCTGCATTATCAGCTAAAGAAACCTCAGGTAAAGCTTGTCAGAGTAGTTGCCGGCCAGGTTTATGATGTCGCTGTCGATTTGCGCCGCAGTTCGCCAACTTTCGGAAAATGGCATGCCGAATTACTGAGCGAAGAAAACCGGCGCATGGTCTGGATCCCGGCCGGGTTTGCCCACGGCTATCTCGTAAATTGCGAGCAGGCTGTGATTCAATACAGCTGCAGTGAAATTTATGACCCTGACGATCAGCATGAGATTGCCTGGAACGACCCTGATCTGGCGATCGACTGGGCCGGTTGGGAAGAAGAGGCTTTGACCATTTCCTCAAAAGACCGAAAAGCCGGCAGCTTTGCCGAAGCCGAGGTGTTTCCATGAAAAAGAAGATAATGCTAACCGGAGCCGGCGGTCAGCTTGGTCTGCAATTGCAGGCTGCCATGCCAGAATGGGCACAAATTCAGGCTTACGACGAAAGCATGCTCGACATAACCGATCCCGCCGCCTGCCTGGCTGAAATGGAAGCTCTGCAGCCCGACTGGATAATCAACGCCGCTGCCTATACCGATGTTGAAAAAGCTGAGACTGACGCTGAGCTGGCTTTAAGGGTCAACCGCGACGGCACGGCAAACCTTGCCATGGCCGCGCGTAGCTGTGGTGCCGGCATGGTGCATGTTTCCACCGATTTCGTTTTCGACGGAAGCAGCCGCGAGCCACTCGATGAATCGGCGCCGACCGGGCCCCTTAATCTGTATGGCCAAAGCAAGCTGGCCGGCGAACAGGAGATGCAGCGCCATCTTTACGAACGGGCGGTAATTATCAGAACTTCATGGCTTTACAGCCCACGTGGCAAAAATTTCGTCAAAACCATTTTGCGCCTGCTCGAAGAAAAGCCTTATCTAACAATCATTTCCGATCA
>CAZTHA010000643.1:0-2045 GCA_964613435.1 uncultured bacterium | reverse complement strand
TCGATCATTTCCCCCCCTTATTGTCAGGCTATCAGCCGACTTTTTACATAGAGCAAGCAGAAGATGTCACTAAGCTCCATGACGAGCGGCAACGAGATAGATTCCTTGTTAAAATGATTTATATACTGCTTGTAAAAAGGTTGGAATCCTCGTGGTTTTCATTCCATTCGACCGTTTGTAAAATTCTTGATCATCATCAAAATGCACTTGATAAAATCTATCAGTATGAAAAGGGAAAAAAGAGGGCTGAGATTGAAGATAATTTTGAGGAAGAAATCTTCGCTGAAGACGAACTTGAAGATATTGCAGATGAGTTTACCCTTGGCAAAAAGCGTCGAATTGGCCTTGCTGAAATTGAAAAGGCAGGGAATCTAACACACTTTAAAAATGATTTAAAAAAAGACATTGATGCCCTTGAGTTGCTTAAACAAAATCTAGTTAGATTCAGTTTAGATTTAACAAATGAAACAAAAAAGCCGCGCAACTATAAAAGCAAAGACGAAAAACTTCAATCACTTATTGAAAAAATTAGCGAAAAACGAAAGGCTGGAAAAAATGAACATAACCAGAAGGTTGTCATTTTCACTGTATACAAAGACACCGCCTTTTACCTCTTCGACCAGTTATGCAAAAGGGGTTTTGAAAACATCGCTGTTATAAGTGGTGATGTCTCAAAAACTGATTCGTCAGAACATGAAACAAAACTATTCGAACCTATTTTAGAGCGTTTTGCACCCTTCACAAAGCTATTCAATGAAAAAGAATGGGGCTATTTACCCAGCAAGCCAAATCTATCAAAGAAAAAGCAGTATTTAGAGTGGTTTGAATGGTTGTCAGAAAATGACCCAAAGATTTATGAGCATATAAAGAAACCTATTGATATTCTTATTACCACAGATGTTTTAAGTGAAGGCCAGAACTTGCAGGATTGTGATATGGTAATCAACTATGATATTCACTGGAACCCTGTTCGTGTAATTCAACGAATGGGGCGCATAGACAGGCTAGGCTCACCAAATAAAGAAAAATTCGGAATTAACTATTGGCCATCGGATAATATCAATAACTATCTGAATCTTAAAGGCCGCATTGAAGAGCGAATGGCGATAATGAAGCTAGCAGGCTCCGAAGTTAATCTTGAATTTTCAGATTCGTTTAAAGAGATGGCTACTGATAATGATTTTGAAGATAAAATGAATGAGCGAATGCTCAAACAGATGCAAACATCATGGGATGAAATTGAAGGTCACGAAGCCGGTTTGGGTTTTGATAACCTTTCACTCGAAGATTATAGGCAAGATTTATTAGCAGAACTTCAAAATAGCGAAAATTTCTTTCAAAGAATGCCTAAAGGTGTTTACACCGGCTTTAAGGCTAATAAGACGATCTGCACTCAAAATGGTATTATCGCATTATTGGGTTTTCCGTCTAAGCCACCGAAAGCTCTCAATCATAACTATATTACCTTTGATTTGATATATATAAACAAAGAAGGACAACAGGTTCTTCTCAATCAAAAAGAAGTTTTAGATGCCCTTTCCCAGCACAAGAGCGAAAAACGTTTTGTTCCGAAGGAAATAGACAAGGGCGAAGAAACTGCAATCAATGAATTGGTAAGTAGCCTGAAAAAATGGCTTGATGCGCAAACAACTGACGAAGAAATACTGGCTGACGGGTCTGTTAAAAAGCGTGCAGGCTCTGAAACCAAGGACATACTATCAAAATTGAAAACAGGTGATAGTGCAGCAATTTCAAGAGTGAAACAAAATATTAGCATGAGTGACAAGTACAACCTCAAGAATTTTGATTTAATCACATGGTTCCTAGTGAATTAAGGTGTAAGAAAATGAATTTATCTAAATTATTAAAAAAAGAAAACTTTTTCAATGGCATGAAAGATCTATTCGCATCGCTTAATGTTCCGGTGAATTACCTCGATGAGAAATCGATTGCGCCTCAAGAGATTTTATCGAAAACATTCAAAGATACAAATGAAGCATATCTGCTTATGGACGATGTTTTTGTCTTAGGTATGGTTGATGATG
>CAZTHA010000642.1:0-2047 GCA_964613435.1 uncultured bacterium | reverse complement strand
AATTCAGCGGCACAGGTTGGTAAGCAACCTCGATCTTCTCGAGGCTTTTTTCAATGATTTTCAAGAGCTTTTCAAATGGCAGCGCCCAAAAGCAGGAACTACGACTTTCCCGGAGTTTCGCAAAGGCGACGCCCTGGCTTTCTGCGACAAAATGGTTGCAGAATCTGGAATAATGCTTATTCCGAGCATCTTTTTCGATCTCCCCGGCCAGTATATGCGCTTTGGCTACGGACGGGCCAACTTACCCGAGGTCCTGCAACAACTGAGAAATTATCTTGTCAAAAATAAATTTGCATAACGCCCAAACCGTCGGGATCAACCGCTAAACGATGCGGTTTTTCGCCACGCCAGGGGCAGTTTGCCGGTCTGTTTTTTGAATACCCTGAAAAAATAGCTTGGGTTATTAAATCCGGCGAGAAAAGCGATTTCTTCAATTGGCTTATCGGTATCTGAAAGCAATTGGCACGCAGTTTCAATCCGAATTTTATTCAGATACTGGCTGACTGTTTGACCGGTGGCTTTTTTAAACAACCGACACAGATGGCTTTTTGAGACTCCACATTTGTCGGCGAGATCGTCAAGATCAAGGTCGGCTTGCGGGTTCGCACCCAGTATTTCTTTAGCTTTTTCTGCGGTTAGGTCTTTTTCGGCAGTTTTGTCAGCAGTGAACAGACGCACAAATGAAACCAGCAACTCCTGAAAAATGAACTGCAGATTCATTCGATGTCCCCAATATTTCTCAGTGCACTCTTTAAGAATCTTCCTGGATAGGGTCAGGATTTCACTGCTGCAGTTGTGAACCGTGCATTGACAAGAAGTAAAATGGCTCATGGTGAGGTAGACATCTTCTCCGGCTGTTTTAATAAGGTTTTCAAGCGTTTTTTGCGAAAAGGTTAAAATGAGAAACTCGGTAAAAACGCCTTTGGGCACGATTTTTTTGCAGTCGTGCCTGAGTGCGAAGGAAATCAGTTTCTCGCTCAGGTGGTAACTCAGGGTCTGGGTGCTGCTGATGAGCTTGCCGCTCAAACAGATAAAAATGGCAAGCTGGTCTGATTGGAAAATTACGTCAACATCTTTTTCAGGAGTTGCGCTGAAAAGGTAGAGTGAGAAGGAGTCGTTCTTTTCAACCAGCTTTGAGTATTCGCACTTGAGAATATCCTGTTTACCCATTTCTCACCCCTGGTGAATTATACAACAAGTTTCTTGATAATGATGAACCAGACGAAAATTCAAAAAGCTGCCTCATGGGCTGAAATTTATCACTTTGTCTTGCCTCAGTTCGAACGGCGTGTCGCAAGAGCAGTGCTTATGAATGGATCGCCTGATAAAGTCAGGCGATGGCATTCATACGGAATCAGACCTCTGAGGCAATCCCAGAAAAAGCTTCTTAGTGATCAGTGCTTACCGGCGGCTTGTTGCTGTGAATATGGCCGGTGCCATTGCAGTTTGGACAATCGTATGGATACATGCCGGGCCCTCCATAAGCTCTGCCGGTACCTTTGCAGACCTGGCAAATTTCAGTGGCGCGGCCGGACTGCTGCATCGATTTCATGACGGTAAGCCCAGTTGAAGCATCTTTTTCCTGAGATTTACAGAATGCGAGATTTTTCTTCAGATACGTTTCGATTGCCTGGCTGAACTCAGCCATATCGTTCGGGTCTCGGCTCGTAAGAATGTTGCCGTCAACTACTACCGGCTGGTCGTGAATGACTTCTGCTCCGGCATTTGCAAGATCCTGCCTGATATCACCGACACCAGTGATCATTCTTCCCTTTACCAGTCCTGCGCTTATAAGAACCTGAGGACCATGGCACACAGCTGCGATCAGCTTGTTGGCTTTCTGCGCATCTCTGATAAAGGTTAGAATCTGATGATCGGTTCTCATGATTATTGGATTCCATGCTCCGCCTGGAATCAGCACCGCACAGTAATCGGTGGCAACAGCTTCCGAAATATTTTTGCTGACCGGGATCCAGAGCGAAGGTTTAAGAAATTTCACTGCCATCACCCGGTCTTTGATCCAGTCAGGCGCAATTATCTCTACTTC
>CAZTHA010000641.1:0-2050 GCA_964613435.1 uncultured bacterium | reverse complement strand
TTATTATTGGCAACAATGTGAAAGTCAGATCAGTAAAGGGTTTTACTGTTAACTAGTGCCTCGGATAGAATACAATGAAAAATACATTAACCGGTTCAGGGTTTAAGAAACTTCTTGCGTAAACCCCAGTTAGATAATATATACTAGTTAGTATATATTGCGAGGTGTGTAAAGATGAAAACTGCCAAGATTTTTCAGAATGGCCAAAGTCAGGCGGTGCGGCTGCCGAAGGAATTCAGGTTCAGCGGCAAGGAAGTATTTGTGAAGCGGATCGGCAACGCGATTATGCTTCTGCCAAAAGATGACTGGTGGGCGCCGATGGACCGGAATATCGGTAAATTCACTGATGATTTCATGGCTGAGCGCGACCAGGGCATTCTGGAAACCAGAGAGGAACTGTTTGACTGATGCAGTATCTTCTTGATACCAATATTTTCATTTACCTGTGCAAAGGGACTTTTCCGGCAATTGCGAAGCGGATAAGAACTTTTGGGCCGGGCGAGGTCTGTATTTCGTCGATTACTCTGGCAGAGCTGGAATTTGGCATTGCAAAAAGCGCAAAGCCTGAAAAGAACCGAAAGCACTTTCAGGAGTTGCTGCTTCCGTTCGAAATTCTGCCTTTTGATGCGGGGGCAGCGGTCGAGTATGGGATGATCCGGCATTGTCTTGAAAAAACTGGCTCGCCGATCGGGCCACTGGACACGCTTATTGCTGCGCATGCCATGTCTGCCGGCGCCTGCCTCGTCACCAATAATGAACGAGAATTTGGCCGGGTGGCTGGTTTGAGAATTGAAAACTGGTGCAAACCAGAATAGGGTTTCAGAGGCTGGTTTTCACATTTACAGGAATTTTCACTGATTCGGTGAAAATCGCTATAAGAGTGAAAATCTGGTAAAAATGGGATTTTGAGGTTAAGTATGAGCAAAGGAAACAGAACAGGAGCTTCAGATGATTATCCTGAGCTTACTCAGAAAGACATAGATCGAGCTGTCAGGCGCAAGGGTTTGAAAATTGTTCTGAAGCTCGATGCAAGGGGTAGACTGACGCTACCGCTGAAAATGCGGGAAGATTACAATCTCAAACCAGGTGATTGTTTCCTGGTAAGTGCCGACAAAACCGGTATTCACCTGGCCAGGACAGAAAACCCTTTTGATACTCTGGCAGAGCATGCCTTAAACCAGCATGAGCAGGGCAACTGTGTTGAAATCAGAGAGTTTGCCAGCAAGAACGGGATAAAAGTCAGCAAATGAATAAGCAAAGCCGCTACGGCTTACAGCGGTTAAGATATGTAAGACTTCGGTCAGGCTCAGGCGGCTTTAACGTAACCCCTTAGAATATCTTCTATCAAGCCGTTAAGGCTCTTATGGGTTTCGGCGGCAGCAAGGGCAACTCTTTCGTGTATTTCAGGGGAAAGGCGGATAACAAACCTGCCGGAAAAGCTTTTCTGGGGTTTGATATTGAGTTGTTTGCAGGATGCAAGATAGTGGTCAACGGCTTCTTCGAATGCCTGGCGCAATTCTTTGGCTGATTCCGCATGGAAACCAATGATGTCTTTAATACCAACCACGCGCCCGACAAAGATTTCGTCTTCGGGGTCGAAGTCAATTCTGGCGGTGTAGCCTTTGTATTTCAAGCTGTTCATAGTTTCTCACCTCAAACTTTTTTCGGATCAATACCGGCTTTGGTCAAGAATTCCCTGGTATCGATAATCTGGTATCGTTTTGCTTCCTTGCCCGGGTGCGGTCGATGGAAGTCGGCAGTGACTCCGTTAAGAGAAAACGTTACGCGTGAGCCGTTTCCTTCGGCAATGCTGGCACCCAGGGCGAGAAAAAGCTTTTCAATGTCCTGCCATTCGATTGGTTTGACAGGATTTTGAAAGATTTTTTCCAGGACTTTGCGGTGTTTGTTGTTCATGGTTCCTGTGATAATAATACTATATTTTGACACTATAGGCAAATTGCTGCAGGGCCGAACAAGCGCCGATGACAATAAATGACAAACTTCAGCCAGGGTTTACTTTTGTTTGCTGGTTTTGGGGTTTAGTTTCTTT
>CAZTHA010000640.1:0-2052 GCA_964613435.1 uncultured bacterium | reverse complement strand
AGGGTGCCATGGCTGCCATTCTCAAAGAGGCAATCAAGCCGAATCTCGTGCAAATCCGATATTCAACGCCGGTTTTCGTGCATGGCGGGCCGTTTGCGAATATCGCCCATGGCTGTAATAGTCTGATTGCGACCAAGCTTGCCATGAAACTGGCTGACATTGTGGTAACCGAAGCCGGTTTCGCTACCGATCTGGGTGCCGAAAAGTTCTTCGACATCAAGTGTCGTTACGGCAATCTCAAACCAGATGCGGCGGTCGTCGTAGCAACGATTCGCGCCCTCAAAATGCATGGTGGGGTTAAGAAAACCGATCTTCAGGTCGAAAATCTCGAAGCGGTGCAAAAAGGCTTTGAAAACCTGACCAAGCACATCGAGAACATCAAAATGTTTGGTGTTCCGGCAGTGGTGGCGGTTAACAAATTCAATACCGATACCGATGCAGAAATCAACTGGGTCATCGATCAGGTCGGCAAGCTTGGCATGAAGGCTGTCGTTTCCGATATCTTCGACAAAGGCCCTGATGGTGGCATAGACCTGGCGAAAGCGGTCGAAAATGCCATTGCCAAAGAAAAAAATGAGTTCGACTACCTTTACCCCCTTGAAATGCCGCTTATGGAAAAAATAAACGTTATCGCCCGCTGCTGCTACGGTGCCGGCTCGGTAACCATTCTTCCCAAAGCCCGCAAGCAAATGGAAAAATTCGAGCAGATGGGTTATCGCAACATTCCGGTCTGTATCGCTAAGACCCAGTCTTCGCTTTCCGACACCGCCAATCTTCTTGGGCGCCCCAAAGGCTTCGATGTCGTGATAAGAGAAGCCCGGCTCAGTGCCGGTGCAGGTTTTGTCGTCGCTATTGCCGGCGAAATCATGACGATGCCTGGTTTACCCAAGGAACCGGCGGCAGAAATTATCGATATTGATGAAAATGGTCAGATTACAGGACTTTTTTAATAAGGCAAGGAGCTAATAATGAAGAAGACACCACTTTGTAACGTTCACGAAAAACTCGGTGCACGCATGATCGATTTTTCCGGCTGGTATATGCCGGTTCAGTATTCTTCGATCATCGAAGAACATACGGCAGTGCGTGAAAACGTCGGCCTGTTCGACCTTTATCACATGGGCGAATTCTGGCTCACCGGCAAAGACGCGATGAAAAATGTTCAGAAAATCGTAACCAACGATATCGAAGCGCTTTCAGACCGGCAGATTGCCTACACCCCAATGTGTCGTCCCGATGGCAGCATTGTCGACGACCTGCTCGTATACCGCTGGAACGAATATAAATTTCTGCTGGTGGTAAATGCCGCCAATCTCGACAAGGATTTCGACTGGATCAAAAGCCAGCTTGAAGGCGAAGTGCAATTCACCAATGACTCTGACCCGACCGGTCTGATCGCCATTCAGGGCCCGAATGCCGAAGCGGTTCTGCAAAAGCTTACCCGCCAGCGTCTGAAACCGATTAAATTTTACTGGTTTACCACCGGCAAGGTCGCCAATGTTGAATGTATCATCAGCCGCACCGGTTATACCGGCGAAGAAGGCTTCGAACTCTATTATCCCGCCGAAAAATCCGAAGAACTCTGGAATGCTCTTATGGAAGCCGGCAAAGACGTCGGAATCAAGGCAATTGGCCTGGGCGCCCGTGACACTCTGCGACTTGAAGCCCGCCTCATGCTTTACGGCAATGACATTCATGATGGCACCACGCCCATTGAAGCCAACCTGCAATGGACGGTCAAGTTTGCCAAAGGCGCTTTCAATGGCAGCGATGTCATGAAAAAACAAAAAGAAGAAGGCACCAAAAAAGTTATCGTCGGTCTGGAAATGGGTAAAGGACCTGCGCCCCGGCATGGCTACCCGATCGTTAAAGACGGCAAACCTGTCGGTGAAATTACTTCTGGAACCATGTCCCCCACCCTGAAGAAAAATATCGGCCTCGGCTATGTTCCTCCTGAACTAAGTGCAATCGGGACCAAATTCGATGTCGAAATTCGCGGTAAAAATTATCCGGCAACCGTTATCGAAACGCCGTTTTACTCAAGGAAAAGGA
>CAZTHA010000639.1:0-2052 GCA_964613435.1 uncultured bacterium | reverse complement strand
TGCGTAAAATCTGCTCTTCGCTGAAAGCGGCGAGAAGCTGATTATTCAGAGCAAGCGAACTGGCCAGGTCATGACCGAAAGGTTTTTCGACGAGCACCCGTGCAGGACAGCCGGTGTCGGCATTTTTGTCAGAAAATGGCTTGATCAGCTCGATGAAGCTTTGCATGTTGTCGGGCGGAACCGCCAGATAAAAAAGCCGGGCTGGCGCGGCTTCGGTTTCAATGTCCGAAAGCCTTTTGAAAAAGTTTTCAGCCTCGTTTTCGGCCTCGGGGTCAGCCTGAACATAGATGATACGGTCGCGAAGCAAGTCGAAACCGTTCCTGAAAGCTTCATCCTTTTGCAGGGCTTTTTCTGAGCGAGCCATGAATCTTTCGATAAATTCGCCACTGGCAAGCGATGAGCGACCGGTGACGTAAATATGGAAACTCTTGATCAATTGTCCAGCCGACTCCAGGCGGCAAAGGGCCGGGATAAGCTTGCGTGTCGAAAGATCGCCGGTACCGCCGAAGATTACAATTGATGAAGCGCAGAAAAACATGCTTTATTCCTTCCTGTTAACCGGCAATAAAAGAGTCGGGGCCGAAGTTGTGCCGGCAAGTGCGATCGGGATTCAACGCTTTTGATCTCTGATAAAGGCCTCGATGCTGCGATCGTAGGTTTTTTCGCCTTCTTTGCTGAAAAAACAGCCGGGAATCTGGTTCATTCTGCGGTGATAGGCGACACATTCACAGCATTTGTGGCGTTTGTCGCAGGAATAAGTGCAGGTGCAGGGCAATTTGTTGTCACAGTTGCTCATGATCGTCCTCCGGTTATTTTTTTGCCATTGTAACTTTTTTGTGGGAAATCTTCAATCGCCAGATATGCCTGCTTCTCAAGATCTTTTGCGCTATCTCTGAGGTCTTTTGCGGCAAAGGATTCAATTGTTCTGGACAAAGCCGGATGTTTGAATATCTTACTGGTTCTGTACGGAAGAATTTTGCAAAAAAAAACCTGAAGACGGTAAAATTATGACAGACATGAAAAAAAGTAAAACAGGATCTTATCGAAACATCTTTTTGCTGGTTGCGATCATGAGCGTTGTTGTCCTGATCAGCTTTATTGAAGCGGCCAGCCCGGAAAATGCCGCCTACTTTGCTATGGCCCCGGCGGTGACCAATATCAAGCCAGACCAGCTCGATGTTGCCTGGACTGTTTTTCCGGATTTCAATGAACGCACCAATTATCAGGTGCAGCTTAATCATAGCCTCTACGGTTCTTCGCAAAAAACAACCGGCACAACGGTGCGCCGGCTTGAACCGGGCGGAACTTACGATGTGGCGATAGTTACCTATCATGATGGTAAGGTAGCGGGGGTTTCGAGTGCCACTAACGTTTTGATGGGTCCGCCTGCTCCGGTCGACGTTTATGTCTACGATGTCGCGTCTGCCGGTTTTAAAGTTATCTGGCAGAGAATGAAAACCGCCGTAAAATACCGAGTTTACCGTTTACCCGATATTCTTCTTGCCGAAGTTGATGACCCGGCCAATAAAGCAACGGTTAACGGTCTCAACCCAGGTGAGAAATTCAGCGTTTTCGTAACTTCAGTAAATTCCAGCGGTGAATCATACAAGTCGGAAAGTAAAGCCGTGCAGTTGTTGCCGCCACCGCCGGCCCTGACCATCGTCGAGAATGAAATCGGGCCAACCTGGTTCAGTATGAAATGGAATGCGGTAGAAAATGCCGTCGGTTATACCATCTACATAAATGAAGCCGAAGTCGCCCAGGTCGGTTCAGGCACCCTGAGTTACCGGGCCGAAAACCTGCCGGTTGGAACTGCAGTCAGCGTCAAGATGAAGGCCGAAAATTCGTCCGGGGCTTCTGAGGTCTCAGAGGCGATTATCGTGCAACTGCTGCCGGCCACACCAATTTTGGCGGTTTCTGATGTTTCATCTTTTTCCTGTACCCTGCAATGGTCGGTCGCCAACGGCGCAACCTACTATAAGGTTTTTGAAAACGAGGAATGGTGCATATACAACGTTCCGGCAACGATAAATCAGGTGGTTGTTTCGCAGC
>CAZTHA010000638.1:0-2059 GCA_964613435.1 uncultured bacterium | reverse complement strand
TGTGGTTGTATCCCAGTCGGCTATCCTGTTACTGTTGCGCGACGAGGGACTTTTTGAATAGTATTGCAGCGGAAAGAAACTGATATCCGGTTTCTGGGGCACCTGAAATCTGAAATATTTTGAATGATGAAACTCAAGGAAAATTATAAGTGGTCGTTGCTGGTTCCCACAAGCATGGGAATCAGGATCACACCCACAGCCCAGGGCCAGCCCGTGCATTGCAGCGATAATTTTTTCATGCAGGCCACAAGTGCCGAGACTAACGTGGCCAGTGTCTCTTCTTATCTGGGATTGCCGGTGAAGGTGCTGACAACATTCGTCAAGGATAGCCCTGTCGCTAGATTCATTAAAGACAACCTCAGGAGCCGTAATATCTCTTATGAGGGCAAAGATGTTGAACAGGGTGGACCTTGGGGTTACCGCCATCAGATTAACATAGCCGACAGTGGTTTCGGTACCAGAGGACCACAGGTATGGAACGACCGCGCAGGCGAGATTGGCCGCACCCTTAACGCCGCGGATTTTGATCTTGAGAGGATTTTTGTCGATGAAGGCGTACGTGTTCTTCATGTTTCAGGGTTGATCTGCGCCTTATCACCTGAGACAGGCGCTTTCTGTCTTGAGCTGGCCAGAATAGCCAAGAAAAACGGCACGTTGGTATCATTCGACCTCAACCACAGGGCTTCGTTCTGGAAAAACCGCGAGAAAGAGCTCAGGGAGATATTCGTGGAGATAGCCAAACAGACCGATATACTTGTAGGTAACGAAGAAGATTTCCAGCTTTGCCTCGGCGTTGAAGGCCCCCCCGCCGGTGGAAAGGATGTCGCTTCACAAATTGCCTACTTCAAGGAGATGACCTATAGGGTGAAAAATTCGTTTCCCGGAACTTCGGTGTTCGCGACTACGCTTCGCGAAGTGATAAGCGCCAACAGCCATATGTGGGGAGCTATTATGATGGCCGGCGATGAATGGTTCGAGATTGAACCGCGTGAAATTGGGGTAATCGATAGGATCGGGGGAGGCGACGGATTCGTGGGAGGTCTCCTCTATGGAATGCTCAAGGAATGGGAGCCCATGAAGTGGATACAGTTTGGATGGGCCACAGGAGCCATGGCAACTACATTTTTAACCGACTATTGCCAGCCGGCCAATGAGGAGCAGGTTTGGAAAATTTTTGGGGGAAACGCCAGAGTGGTCAGATAGTTCTGATATTTATTATAAATAGCAGTAGATAAATAGAGTAGTTAAAAAACAATATAATTTAAATTGTTTTAAGTTAGCTTTTTAGGTAATTTTCCGCAAAAGCACCAATTTATTCATATAGAGAGAACTCCTTGAACTCTTTTTGGAAAACTTTTCCTTCTTCAAACCATCTTACTCTTTCATATATAATTGAACCTCTGTTGATCAAAACTTCGCGCGTTATTGAATCCCCGGCCAGAATGTCGAATGGCATCAGCTTTTCCTCGTATTCGTATGGTGGAGGGTTGAAAAGCAGACTGTTGTCCGGACTGGTTTCTATGATAGCGTCAAATATCTCCAACGCCGTGGTTACCGGATGAAAAAGCGTTCTGTCGGTTATATGAATCTGTATTCCATTGCAAAGCTTGCCGGCGTATTTGTGGAACGTAGGGATATAGTTGTGTATCCTGAAAGCGCAGCCCCATAAATTACGGGCGTCAAGGTTCTTTTTCAACGCTCTGGCGTCCAGCCAAGGAGCGCCAATCAGTTCGAACGGCTTCGTTGTTCCCCTTCCCTCGGAAAGGT
Organism: uncultured bacterium; assembly: GCA_964613435.1. GTDB lineage: Bacteria > Muiribacteriota > Ozemobacteria > Ozemobacterales > Ozemobacteraceae > DYKG01. Next base: position 292 of record CAZTHA010000638.1, on the reverse strand, counting down.
TCAAAGCTTCAATGAGAACGGTGCCGGGGTAGACAATCGCTGTACTTAACGTCGGCATATTTGGCGAAGGAATCACCCATGGCAGGCCGGTCTCGTCGTAAAACATCTTTCTGTTCCAGCCCTCAAGTTTTATTACCTTGAGACGCGCTTTGGGATAATATTTTTCCTTGATCCAGTTGGCCATCTCGCCTATGGTCATCTTGTGGCACAGCGGTATGGAGGCACCGCCGACGAACGTGAAAAATTCCGGCTTGAGCACCGGACCATCCAACGCCAGGCGGGCAATGGGGTT
>CAZTHA010000637.1:0-2070 GCA_964613435.1 uncultured bacterium | reverse complement strand
CGCCGGACTCAACCGGAATGAAAGTAACCTCAGCCTTGTACACCGGCGTAACGATAAAGCTGATAATGACCGCAATGATTGCGCCGCTGAAAAAACCCTTGAGGATATTGCCTCTAATTGCCCAGAGCCAGATAAAAACCTGCTTCAAGTCGATACTGTTTTCGGGGGCGACCGAACTTCGACCCAGCAGTTCATCGAGGTCAACAGGCACCATATAGACACCTTCGGCATCTACGACGGCTTTTGCGTTCGCTGTTGTGACTCCACTGGAATCTTCGTTCTGCTTCACAATAGAGTTGCCTTAATATTTTGTATGATCTACGGTAGACCCGTTGAGAGAAAAAAATAGCATAAAAAGAAAACCTGTGCAAGTTTAAAAGCTGATAATAATTATGGAACGGATTCACATAAACTTCGACAGCATGGCAGCTTGATTTTTTCAAGAGGCGTTTAAATTCGCAGTTACCACCAAAACACACCGTTTCTCTTGCAATCAGGGGTGATGGCGAGCGTGTAGAACTATTTAAAGAGACCTGGAAAACCAGATATTATCACTGATTAATTGAAAAGAGAAGAACATCGGTTTGAGCCGATGCTTTTTTTACAATATCTCCATCAACGATTTGCAGATGATGCTGTGGCTGGAGAAGCCCTGGAATGCCTTCAGGGCATTCCAGATACAGCGATTGGTCCCGAGGTTCTACGACTCTTTAAAAACCATCGAGGAACGCTGGGTGAGGTTAGTGCAAAACTTCTGGGAGAGCTTAAAGAACAAAATTTTCCAGAAGTATTTGCAGAAAAAATGCGTAACGATGAGCTTACAGAAAGCGAAAAGGAATACGGATTCGAGTCTCTTGGCAACTTCTCAGATCCTCTGACCGTCGAAACTTTGGCCAAAGAACTGGCTGATCTTATTGAGCATGAAGATACCAACTACTTAACGCCAGTAATTCAATCGTTGGCAAAAATCCTTCCTGGAATTTCAGTTACGCGATAGCCCTTGATGATCGAACCAGGGCTTCTGCCCTGGCTAATAATAAACTTACCAGCTCAGACTTTGGTTATGACGGACTTGAATCTGCTTTTAGTTTTATTTTAACCAATTGACAATATCTCATTTTTGAGATATTGTTTGAATAGGTATAAAATTAAATGCATATAATCAGCTGGGCAAAAATCAGAGACTTTGTTAAGCGACACCCGGAAAGTGTCGGGCCTATGCGAACATGGTTTGATAGTCTGGAGTCGAGAAGCTATAAGGATTTTAATGATTTGCGCCAGGTGTTTCCGTCGGTGGACAGGATTCGTTTGAAAACAGGGCAGGAGCGCTATGTATTCAATGTTGCCGGGAATAACTACCGGGTAATTTGTGGAATTCATTTTAACCGCAGAAAAGTATATATTCGTTTTGTTTTGACGCATGCGGAATACGACAAAGGAGCATGGAAAAATGACTAGTATTGTAAAGTCCGGAATATTTGGGAATGACATTCAATCGGCCTGGTTGGAGCTGACCAGAAATATACCTTTGTCGCGGATACACAGTAAAAAGCAGTATAAAGTCGTTGTTAAAGCGATGGAATATCTTGCAGATGTGGTGAATGATGATGAAAAGCACCCCTTGGTTGGTTTGCTGGAAGTGTTGGAAGTGCTGGTTGAAACCTATGATCAAGAGCACAACCAAATACCAACTATTACCGGTGTTGAGTTTCTGAAAAATCTGATGGCGGAACACGGATTGAGGCAGACGGATCTCGCTGAATTGGGCAGCCAGGGGGTTGTTTCCGAAATTCTTTCCGGCAAAAGACGTCTGAATGAACGGCATGCGGAGTTGCTTTCAAAACGATTTTCATTGCCGGAAGCGTTGTTTACTCGGAATTGAACTATGTCACTGATTGCAGCAAGACTGGGACAAAGCTAAAAATCAGATTTTACTGTTAAGCTTAAATGTTCGCCTGGTTCAGGCGAATTTCTCTTTAGGATTCTTTTTACGGCCGGTGTAGCCGGTTGGGGTGGCAGCCTTTACTTTTCCGTGTCAGTCGGTATTTTACAGATTCGACGGGCAGCGCA
>CAZTHA010000636.1:0-2071 GCA_964613435.1 uncultured bacterium | reverse complement strand
TTCTGCGCGGAGCCGCAGGCTTAGTCGCAGAATCCATCTTCTCCGTGCCTCTGCGCCTGTGCGTGAGAATTGAGAATCGATTACGATCACCCGTCTTCGCTTACGCTACGCCGCGGCACGCGAGCACGAAAAATACAGACTTACTTTGTAGCTCTGCAGATAACGTCTTTTACAACCCTGATGGTATCTTCGATGTTCTGCTCAGTCAGCGTCGGATGCACGAGCAGCATCAAACTGGTCTCCCCCAGCTCCTGCTAAATTATCATTTCTCACAGCCTGAATTACCTGATTGATGCCATGGTTAAAAGCTGCTACAATCTTTCAGCAGAATGAAAATAAAGTTCACATTTAATTTTGCTGTGTTTTCGGCAAGAGGCAGACAAGATGAAAAGATTCTCCGACATTGAACTGGAAGCGCTTTTGAACGACACAGAATCCGATCTTGCGGAAAGAAAACAGTCTTTCAAGGGTGATGCGCCTAAAAAGTGCCGCCAGGCTGTTTGCGCCTTTGCCAACGACCTGCCAAACCATAATCAGCCGGGAGTTCTTTTTATTGGCGCCAGAGATGATGGTTCACCCGCAAACGAGCCCATTACTGATGAGCTGCTGCGTGCTTTGGCCGATATGAAAACGGACGGCAACATTTTGCCGCTGCCGGTCATTTCTGTAGAAAAAAGAATTTTGAAAAAAGCTGAAATGGCGGTGGTTACCGTAATGCCTTCAGATATGCCGCCGGTAAAATATGAGGGCAGAATCTGGATTCGAACCGGCCCTCGGCGAGCAATCGCCAATGAACAGGAAGAACGTATTCTCAACGAAAAAAGAAGATACAAAAACATTCCTTTCGATATTTACCCCGTGCCGACGGCCAGGCTTTCAGATTTGTCAAAAACCGTTTTTGAAAATGAGTTTCTACCGGCTTCATTTGCTGCCGATGTTCTTGAGGCAAACAACCGTTCGTATGAAGAGCGCCTGGCCAGCTGCAAAATGATCGCTTCCGTCGAAAATCCCACCCCGACTGTCTTAGGCCTTCTTGCACTTGGAAAAAGACCTCAGGATTTTCTGCCCGGAGCATATCTACAGTTTTTGAGAATTTCCGGGAAAGAATTGTCAGACCCGGTTATCGATGAAGAGAACATTGGCGGAACGCTTGTAGATATATTGCGCCGCATCGATGAAAAACTCAAGGCACATAATCTTGTCGCCATTGATATTACTTCCGGCCCTGCTCATCGAATGGAAATGCCGTATCCGCCAGCGGCAATTCAGCAGATTCTATACAATGCCGTATTTCATCGAACTTATGAAAGCACCAACTCGCCGGTCCGCGTCTACTGGTTCGATGACAGAATTGAAATAAGCAGCCCAGGCGGGCCTTATGGCAATGTTACCGCCGAAAATTTCGGCAAACCGGGAATAACTGACTATCGCAATCCGAACATTGGCGATGTTCTGAAAACTTTTGGCTTCATCCAGGCCTTCGGCAGGGGAATCGCTGTGGCTCGAAAAGAGATGGAAAAAAATGGTAATCCGCCGCTGGAATTTGTCACCAACCAGAGCGCCGTTGTTTGCCTGCTTAGGAAAAAACCATGACTTCACCTGTATTGACTTTCTTCAACAACAAAGGAGGAGTTGGCAAAACTTCTCTGGTTTATCATCTGGCATGGATGTTTGCTGCTCTGGGTAAATGCGTGCTGGTAAGCGATCTTGATCCCCAGGCCAACCTCACCGCCGCCTTTATGGACGAAGACAGAATCGAAGAAATCTGGAACGGACAAAACATCGGCTCGACCATTTATCAATGCGTCAAGCCGTTAACAGGGGTTGGAGACATTACAGAGCCGGTTCTGCAAAAAATTGCCCAGCATCTGTATCTCCTTCCCGGTGATGTCAGTTTATCAGGATATGAGGACTCCTTGTCTGCTGAATGGCCAAACAGCATGGGCGATAATAATCTGTACCGCCCGATGCGCATTTTAAGCTCATTTTGGCAGGTTCTGCAAATGGCCTCACAAAAAGTCCAGGCCGATATCATCCTGGTTGACATTGGCCCGAACCTTGGCGCCATCAA
>CAZTHA010000635.1:0-2071 GCA_964613435.1 uncultured bacterium | reverse complement strand
GTTCCTCATAGTCGCCGGATAAAATAATGCTGAAATCGGCGGGCAATGGAATCTCGCGTATTTTTTGCTGGGCTTCGGCAATTACGAAGCCGAGCGCTCGGCCTTCGACGTTGGCAGAAACCTCAAGAGTTCTTTGCTGGTCGACGCGTTCGACTTCGGTTGGCCCGACTTCATTGCGGATACTGGCGACGTTGCGCAGCATTACTGGCTCGCCGATGGAGTTAATGATGTGCAGGTTGAGAATTTCTTCAAGAGTGCTGTATTCAGCGTTTTCGGCTTTGACGAGAATTTTGTATTCATCACCGCCATCGCGAAGATAACCGGCAGTTGAGCCTGATAAAATGGTTTCGAGAAATCCGGCGATTTTGTTTACGGTAAGTTTCAGGTCTGCGGCTCTGACACGGTCGATGACGACTACTCTTTCGGGTATGCCTTCTTTGCGGCTCAGCTGAACATCGGTTACGCCGTCGATTGTTTCAAGAACCTTTTCAACCGCTTTGCCAAGCTGATTTGAAGTTTCAAAATCATGGCCGCGGATTTCGATCTGCAGTTTGTCGTCGTTATTATTGCCCATGCGTAGCAAGAACAGGCCCTGGCCTTCGCGAACCCTGACAATGCAGCCGGGAAGGCCGGTAAGACGTTTGCGCAGGTCGGCGGCAATCTGCGAGGTCGATCTCTTTCTTTCGGAAATGGGCACGAGCGGAACTCTTATTTGTCCTGAAGTGGCACTGCTTGAGCCCCAGCCACCGCCGACATTGGTGAAGACGATGGTTGCTTCAGGCACGGCCTCAGTGACGATTTTTTCAGCTTCGATGAAAATTCGTTCGGTAATAGCCTTGCGTGTGCCTTCTTCAAGCTCTATCGATACGCGAACTTCACCCTCGTCGGCACTGGGCATGAGTTCGGTGCCGACGTAGCGAATCATCAGTGCCGAACCACCGACGAGAATTGCGAGAATGAAAGCGGTTAGCGCTCGATTGTTGAGAATTAGTCGCAAACAAAGTGCGTGCAGATTTAAAATTCCACTGATGAACCATTCAGAGAAATTTTTAATCAGGCCGGGCTTTTGCTTGCCATTCATGCTGAGAAACTGCGAAGAAAGCATGGGAACGAGGGTGAGGGAAACGAAAAGCGAACAGAACAGCGAGAAGCCGACAATGTAGGCCAATTGTTTGAACATCAGCCCGGTCATTCCCTCGACAAAAAGCAGGGGCAGGAAAATGACCACGGTGGTCAGAGTGCTGGCCAGAACCGGCATTGCCACTTCTGATGCCCCTTTGACTGCAGCTTCTTTCATGTCCATCTTTTGCTCACGATAGCGAAAGATGTTTTCGAGAACGACGATTGAATTGTCGACAAGCATGCCTATGCCCAGAGCCACGCCGCCGAGCGACATGATGTTGAGCGTAAAGTTGAAGTAATACATCAGGGCGAATGTGGCGATGATCGAGATCGGAATGGCAACGGCGATGATTGCCGTGCTGGCGATATTGCTGAGAAAAAACTGCAGAATGATGATCGCGAGTAAACCACCGTAAAATGCCGATGAACTAACGTTGTTTATCGCCCTCTCGATATAGGTCGAGGTATCGACGATCGGGTTCAGTTTGAGCTGGGGAATGTCCTGATTGATTCTGGCTATTTCTTCTTTTACGGCTTTGGCGACGGCGACGGTATTTGCCCCGGATTGCTTGCTGACCATAACGCGAATGCCGGGTTTGCCGTCGATTCTGATGATACTGTTGTCTTTTTCCCAGCGATCGACGACATTGGCGATATCGCTCAGTCTGATAGGCTTACCATCGACTTCGGCAATAATAACGTCTTTTATCTGCGAGACTTCGGAAAATTCGCCGGGTGTGCGCAGGCGAAATTCGTAGTTGCCTGATTCGATGGTGCCGGCCGGCATGTTAACGTTTTCGGCGCGTAGTCTGGAAATAATCTGATCGGTGGAAATGTTCAGGGCTTTAACTTTTTCGATATTGAGGTCGACATGAATTTCTCTTTTGTTGCCGCCGCGAACATCGAGTGAGGCGACGCCGGGGATACGTTCAATTCGGTATTTAACCTG
>CAZTHA010000634.1:0-2072 GCA_964613435.1 uncultured bacterium | reverse complement strand
TTCAAGCTTTTCCTTTCTGCTTCCGGCAAATGTTGAAATAACCAGCGTAAATGCTGATCGACCACATTCTTATCGACTTCTTCGCGAAGGCGAAAGTCGCCGACTCAGGGTTGAATTCATGGCTGGTCGCGAAGATACCTGCCAGATTGAAATTGCTTTTGAAGCTCCCATAGATTTGACCAAAGCGCTGACCAGACTACCGGAAGTATCACCGATTGGCGTTGAGCGAGAGCTTGGCAACCTGGCTATCGAAGCGCTGACCTCGGTTGAAGTTCAGCCGGGCAATGACGATGAAAACCCTCTCAGCGGCGGAATTTACCCCCTCGACCCGCTCGAAGTTCCCCAGCCACTTAAGGACCGGGCCAGTCGCCCGATTCTTCTAGCCTATCGACAAAACACCCGCACAGCCAATATTCTGCTCCGAGTCAAACGTTATCAGGACGTGAACCAGCAAACAGTAGTTGCCGACCGCATGGAAGTGAAATCGACTTTCACGACCAACCAGACCTGCAACACTCAGGTCGTCATGAAGATTCGCAACAATAACAAGCAATATTTGCAACTGCAACTAGCTTCTGGAACTGAAGTCATTTCAGCGATGCGCAATCGTAAGCCGGTAAAACTGGTAGCCAGCAAAAACGATGGCAAAGTACAGATCCCGCTGGAAATGAGCCAAACCATTGGCAAACCGGTCGAAATGGAACTCCTGGTAAGCCTAAAGCATCCGGTTGATGAAATAAAGTGGCGCGGTTCGCTTGAATTCATGCCCCCGCTGGTCGACATTCCGGTTTCGCGATTTGACTGGCAGATTTTCGCGCCTGAACAGTATTATCTTTACAATTTTCAAGGCACGGTTAAAGACAGCTTTATCCGCAAGGACCCGTTCTTTTTCCGCGGCTTCATGAGCATTCTGCGCCTTGCCTGGAATATCGTTTCCAGTCCTGAAGCCCTTATCACCGTGATTTTTCTGATTTTCATGATTTTGCTTGCACTTGCTCGCAACCTGCTCTGGAAGGTGCTGACAGTAATCTACGAACTGATTTGCGGCATATTCTCGTTCGTTTTCAGCGGGAAAGGTATCCGCCTTGCCGAATTGATGATCGTTTTCGCTATTATCGGAATTCTGGCGGCCATATCTGTGCCCAACTTTCGTAAGGCCCGGGAGCAATCGAGACACAAGGCCTGCTATGCCAATATCAGGGTAATTCAAGGCGCGGTTGAAATGTACAACATGGATAACGAGCAAATGATGAACAGCCTGAATCTTGACAAACTGGTCAAGGGCAAATACCTCAGGAGCCATGTATCTGCCCCAGAACAGGGTTGCCGTTACGAAAGCCGTGGCGATCTTGCTGCCGGTGGCTATGTATACTGCCGCCTGCATGGCGCAGTTGAAACCGATGAAGAACTGAAAGCCAGAGAACATGAATTGGCGAATGTTTCAGCAAGGGCCGACTTTGATGGCAGGGTTAGAAACGAAGTGCAAATGGAAGCAAAAATGAAAAGCTCTGCGCCAGTGCCAACTACTGCCGGCGGGCTTTCAAGCTTTGGGGCAGTAAAAAGCAAAGGCTCGCTTCCGATCAGCAAAAAATTCGTGATGACCTCCAACCATTACAGTCTTGAACGAGAACTGGTAATTGCTGATATTGCTTCGAATGGTGCACTGTTGCCGAACCGAACCTGCCCGGCGGTCAAACTTAACTACGTCTGGTTTTCGGCACTTAAAGCCGGAGAAATTCTTGCTTTTGTTCTTGCCTTGTTCGCCGGCCTCTATTTTGTTTCCGGGGCCTTTATGCAATACTCGATCAAAATTACTTTCTCGGCGGTCATCATTCTTTTGCTCTCTTTGATTGACCTGCAGCTGAAAACTATCGGTGATATGGCCAACCTGGGCTTCTGGATAGCCATTAGCGGCGGATTGATCTGGAAATTTGTCTGGCTGCTGACCAAAATAAAAGTAGATCTGGGCGGCCCAGATGATGGTGACAGGCCAACCCGCATTAAAAGACGACATCTTGACGAAGACGAAGACGAAGATGAAGAAGAAACCGAAGTGGTGGATCATTCGCCAT
>CAZTHA010000633.1:0-2074 GCA_964613435.1 uncultured bacterium | reverse complement strand
GTGTATTCGCTGCCTTCTGTGCGCGCATAGAACACGCCAAGATAGTTTTCAAAGGCGGCGCTGTTGCCGACCCACCAGGAGCCCAGATCGGTCGAGGCACTGACCTGCTGGGACACACCGAGATAGGCCTGAAACTGGGCTGCACCAGGGGCATTATAAATTCCATTGAACTTGATTTCGGCTTTGGTGAAAGCCAGACTGACGAAGTCGATCTTGATCGGTGTCTCCATGGACACTTCAGCATACATGCCATTTGCATCGGCAAAGGGCCAAATATCGGCAAAGTTACCGGTATTGGCAACATTGCTGCGAATGACCGCCGGGTGTAACTGCACGGCGACTTCAGCGGCCTGACCGGCGACAACTTCAACCTGGAAGCTGTAGTCGAGATAATCGGGATGGTTGGCCTTAAGAGTATAGAGACCGGCTGGCACCTGGGTAAAGGAGAATGAGCCATCGGCAGCGGTAGTAGTGGTAAAATTTGTTCCTTCGAGATAAACATTAACGCCTTCGACCTTGCCGGCATCAACAATATTTTCGACCGAGCCATTGATATCGCCGTCGGTAATTGCCGGGTCTACTGGCTTGAGTTCAAGAGTCGAAGAAATTTTAACGATCGGAATCAGCATATAAAACTGCTTGCCGAATACTTTCCACTTGATGATGCGGTGCAGAAATTTTACGGTTAAAACGGTGGTATACCCTTCTTTTATTTCAAAACTACCGAAGAAACGCACTCTTTTTGAAGGAACCAGCATATTGTAGGTTTTGCCGTCGTTAACAACTTGGGCACTTTTTACATAGAATTCCATGTATTTATAAACGCCTTCGGGCAGCTCGGCATCGCCAAGAACACTTGAAAGCTGCGCAGAATCAAGGAGATTCACTGTCGTTTCATCGATATTGAACTTCATCGGCGCGCCCTGAGCAGGCTTTACCTTCATTTTTTCGAATGATACCAGGACTTCTTCGGTGCTGTCAGCGCCAAGCAGGCAAACTTTAAGGCTTCCGGCGAGGCGCTTGACGTTTTTTCTGAATTCGTGACTGACTTTATGGGTGCAGGTTGAAAAGGTGTAATTTCTTTCAACTGGTGGAGCATAAGCTTTAGCAGTGATTTTCGGCTGAACCTGAGCCAGCGCCGGCTGGGGAGCAGTAACCGATTCAGAAGTGCCCACAGGGTTAGATGAGCTTCTGAATAGACAACCGGTAGTCAATGATAGTATCATTACAAGCATCAAGATTGTAAGCTTACTTAGGATTTTCATGTTCCGGTTACCCCCTTGCAAATCTAAAAATATAACGGCGCTACTAAAATACACGCAAAATCTGTACCCGATTTGCCACAGCCTCTTTAATCACGAAAAAGCGCAATACAAAAGGGTTTCTCCAAAACCTCCCTACAGGCGACATCAATTATCAGGGAATTTTTCCCTTATTCTTTTTTTGTTATTGGGGATATTTTTCCATGCCCGCCTCGAGGCCATACAGACAAGAAACGAAGAAAATATAGCATCGGCAACTTATAACGCCAGCTTCAGTTTCAACATCGGTGAATTTTCGCCCAGGGTGCACATTTTTCCCGACCGGGTTTACTTCAACGCCTCGGGCAGCGTCAAAACCTTTTCCCCGATAACTCCTTACGTTGCCGACTATCCAGACTGGAAAACCACCTACCCCACCAACGAGAACTGGTCTTCGGCGGCGAGCATCAACAGCTCGAAACTTTCAGCCTTTTTCAAAATTGCCCAGGTTCCCCAAGATAAGCAGCCTTCGCTAACCCTGGCAGCGGGAACAATCGTTCAGTCAAGAATTTCCAGAGTTTCTGGCCTGGTTTACGATCTTGAACTTCTCAGCTACAGCGATGAAGGCACGCTGATTTCTGCTCCAGACCCAACTCCGATGTTTGTTGCTTCAAATGTCTCAACCAAGCCTCATGCAATGGTGGTTTCAAAAAGCAGAATTTACCTTTTCTGGCTTGAAAGCGACAACCGGATTCACATTACCGAGCACGACGGTACATCTGCAGGGGCTTCGAACACCCTACCCTACGCTGACATCGACACCGGTTACGGAC
>CAZTHA010000632.1:0-2075 GCA_964613435.1 uncultured bacterium | reverse complement strand
AATAATCCGGACTAAAGTAGGCCACCCATTCCGGAGCAAAGTAGGCCAGTTATTCCGGGGCAAAACATGCCAAAAATGGTTGACATGTTGCGCTCAGGAATAGGCTGGCTTATTTTTTTTTCAAAAAAAATTACTGCCATTCCGGCAGAAAGTAGGCCACTTATTAGTGATGAAAGTTGAGTTAGGTTTGGAGGAAATAATTCTTCCAATAATGGCTAATAAAACAATCACTATGCTGAAACTTCGCAGGGTACTACAACTCAAGGAACAAGGCTTTTCCAACCGTCGGATAAGCGGGATGATAAAATTGTCCCGCCAAACGGTTGATGATTATGTAAATCGTTTAAAGCTTACAGAAAAGAGCTTTAAAGAGCTTCTTAAGCTCGATGATCAATTGCTTCATTTATTGGCCTTTCAGCAGCCAGGTGTCACTGCATTAAGCGACAAATACACTGATTTACAAAGTCGCTTACCTGGCTTTGCTGAAGACCTGAAGAATTCTAAAACAACACGGGTTGTATTGTGGGAAGAATACCGGAAGCTTGTGCCTGAAGGGTATAGCCGTTCCCAGTTTTGTGAGCACTTGGGCAGGTATTTGGAAAGCCGCAAAGCCGTGATGCATTTTGAGCATTCGCCGGCCGAACTCATGGAGTTTGACTTTGCAGGAGATCCAATCCACTATGTTGATTTACAAACAGGTGAGATTGTCAAGTGTGTTGTTTTGGTTTGTCGTTTACCCTGTTCGGGCTACACCTATATCGAAGCCCTGCCCTCGCAGCAGCGTCCATTCCTGATAGCTGCCCTTTGCAGGGCGCTTGAGTATTTTGGCGGGGTTCCGTATATGGTCCGCACCGACAACATGAAGCAGTTTGTAAAAAAGACAAACCGCTATGAACCCTCGTTTGATGAATATGCACAACAATGGTCCCTGCATTATAACACCACCCTTACAGCAACCCGAGTTGCCAAACCGCGTGACAAAGCGGGAGTTGAAAGCAGTGTGAATACGGCTTATTACCGGGTATATGCCCCCTTGCGCAACGAACAGTTTCATTCCCTGACAGCGTTAAATAAAGCCATTTTGGAAAAGACTGAAACGCTAAATCGCAGCAAATACCAGGGCCGTGATTATAGCCGGTACGATAAGTTTGTAAGCCTGGAGCAACCTTTGTTGCGTCCTTTGCCGGATGAAGCATTTATCCCCAAGTCAACCCGGTCGGCCAAAGTAGCCCGGAACTATCATGTAATGCTTGGTGAAGACCGTCATTTTTACAGCGTTCCATACCAATATATTGCAAAGCAGGTAAGTCTGGTTTACGACACCGAGAACGTGGAGATTTACCTTGAACACCTGAGGATAGCTTCACATAAGCGCAATTATCGCAATAACGGATATTCAACCATTGCAGAACACATGCCTTCCAATCACCGGCATTACATGTCGCAGCAAGGTTGGGATAAAGACTACTTTTTGAAGGCATCCTCCCTTGTGGGAGAAAACACGCTGGCGGCCATGCGGATCATCCTTCAACAAAAGGTCTTTATTGAACAAACCTACCGTACGTGCAGAGGCACCTTAGCCCTTGCAAAGAAATACGGCAATGAGCGGCTTGAAGCGGCCTGTACAAGGGCATTGTTTTTCAATACCAGAATAACTTACGGCAGTTTGCAAAGTATCCTGGAGAAAAACCTGGACAAGCAACCCCTGCAAACTACCCTGGACTTCAGCCTTCCTGAACATGACAACTTACGGGGGCCCGGCGCCTATGGTTGAACCCCCATATCCACATCTTCTCCGCACCCCTTTCTGCCTTCGGACCACATACTACTCCAGGTGTAAAAGGGGGCGTAGAAGATGTGATTACAAATAATATCCAATCTTCATTCATCCTAAACCCAAATCATCATGATCAACACCAATGCAACATTAGAACAGCTTGAACAACTCAAGCTCAATGGAATGGCACAAGCCTACCGTGGCGCCCTTGCACTTCCAACTCATGAACAACCCACTTCACATGAGTTACTGGCCCGGCTGGTAGAAGCTGAAGCACAAAACCGCACCGGACAACGCA
>CAZTHA010000631.1:0-2084 GCA_964613435.1 uncultured bacterium | reverse complement strand
GCAAATTTTTTGCCAAAGCAGCGGCGAAAGACGGTAACCAACCAGCCGATCAAGAATACGGCGTGACTGCTGAGCGTTAACCAGACTAAAATTGATTTCACGAGGATGTTCGAGTGATTTGAGAACATCGTCACGGGTGATCGAGTTGAAAGTGATGCGGCAACAGGAAAGTGGATCTATGTTCAGGACATTGGCCAGATGCCAGCTGATAGCTTCTCCCTCGCGGTCAGGATCGGGTGCGAGATAAATTTTATCGGCTGTGCGAGCGATCCTTTGCAGTTTCAGAATCACGTCCTTGCGATCTTTAACGACACGAAAATCTGGCACAAAGCCACTGTCGGTGCTAACGCCAAAACGTGATGGTGGCAGGTCGATTACATGCCCTTTCGATGCTTCAACGATGAAATCCTTGCCGAGAAATTTGGAAAGGGTTTTGATTTTACCCGGGGATTCTACAATTATCAGATTCCTGGCCATTCAACCTCCTGGGTGTGGTTAGTCAATCAGTGCAGTGACAGAGATTGAGAAACGGTTATCTGCTGATCTTCCTCTATTTCAGCCTCAGGCCTGGTCAGAAGAATAATCAACTCGAGACGCGACAATGAAACGTGCCGCAAATCATTGGCCCAAAGGTATTCGACAGCTTTTTCAAAATGCAGTTGTGTGATGGCGCCTTCTTCAACAAGCTTCAAAAGCATTTGCTGGGCATCCGGGCTCAAACGCAGGGCCTCTGAAGCGTGTAAATGGCGAACTCCCAGGGGAGTGCCGTCGAGTTGAAAATCGCGATTGCCGACGCTGACCAGAGGATTCACTCTGGTTGTCATCATCGAAACAAGATTCATTGCCGTTTCAATGTCGTCGAGACGAAAACCCTTTTCGAGAAGCTTGCTGACCATGGGGTCACGGCCGCTTTCATCGATACCTTTGGTTTCAATGCGCTTTATAACGATATCCATTATCGCCATGATGTTTGATAATGGGCTTTTAATCTTGTTCATAAGCTACCTTCATGCGACATTTTTTACTTTAGCCTGGTAAGAATTACCAGGGAGCTTTATCAAATAATCTCTCATCTCAAGAGTTAAAAGTAAAGAAAACAATCTGTCACGCCGGTAAGAGCCGGTTTCAAGGAGACTGTCGATTGTTTGCGGTTGCCTCGATAAATCATCGAGCAATTTTTTTTCTTCATCAGAAAGATCATCTATTCCGGGATTAATTTCAAGTTTTTTCTTTTCCGGCAGGAGATCAGCGAAGTATTCGATGATTTCGGCCGGATCGGTGACCAGATTCGCTCCTTCCTGGATCAAAGAGAGAGTGCCTTCAGCAACTGAGGAGCGAATGTTTCCGGGAATGGCAAACACCTCGCGGTTCTGCTCGGCCGCCAGACGGGCGGTGATCAGTGAACCGCTGCGGGCGCTGGCTTCAACGACCAGCGTACCGACGCACATTCCGGAAATAATGCGATTGCGAATGGGAAAATGCCAGGGTCGGGCGATAACCCCGGGCGGATATTCAGAGATAAGCGCCCCATTTTTTTTCAGGATATTTTCGCGAATTCGCTGGTTCGATCTCGGGTAAACGACATCGGGGCCGCAACCAAGAACGGCAATGGTGCGCGAATCGGCTTCGAGTGCTCCGCGATGCGCATAGGTATCGATACCGAGTGCGAGTCCGGAAACAACGACAAATCCGGCCCGTGCCAGTTCCAGGGCGAATTCACGGGCAATATCATAACCAAGCTGAGTGCCGTTTCTTGCGCCAACAACCGCAATTGCCGGGGCAGACTGCAGGTCTAACTCACCGACACAGAACAGGGCGACCGGAGAATCGGGGATTTCCCGGAGCAAAGGCGGATAATCCTCGTCATGAAAGCAGACCAGCCTTACGTTTTTCTGCTCCAGCAGCTCTGGTGGGCATACCGGCTTTTCTTTGGCTGCCGACTGAACGAAACGTTCAAGGCGCTGATGATCCCAGCCAGGCACCTGGAGCAGTTCCGCCTTGCCGGCGGTCAGGGCTTTCAGGGGATTGCCAAACTTTTTGATCAACCCGGCCTTGATTGTCGCTCCCAGCCAGGGCATGCCGGC
>CAZTHA010000630.1:0-2087 GCA_964613435.1 uncultured bacterium | reverse complement strand
GGTATCAATAATCCTTGCCCTGCAGGGTATCGTCTGCCCACCGAAGCAGAATGGGAAGCCGAACGCCAAAGCTGGAGCAGCAACAATGCTGCCGGTGCTTTCAACTCCCCGCTCAAATTGCCCGTTGCCGGCGCCCGCGGCCGCAGCACTGGTTCGCTCCTCAGTGTTGGCTCCAACGGCTACTATTGGTCAGCTACCGTGGATGGCACCGACGCACGCGGCCTGTACTTCGGCAGTAGCAATAGCATGGACAACATCAACCGTGCGTACGGACTCACTGTCCGTTGCCTCAAGGATTAGCCCTGAGCGAAGTCGAAGGGTTGACACTTTTTCTTTTAAATGAATTAACTACAAGCTATGGAAATGAAAACTATAAAAATTTTAATAGGAATTTTAACAATACTCACTTTGATGCTATCAGCATGCAAGAGGGGGGAATACATTGAATACAGAAACAGTTCAGCACAAGAAAAAGAGATCATTGAAAAAAGCCGGGAAATTTTTCCTGAAGTGATTGTACAACAGCTGGAGAATGAACTTTTAAATCTCAGTCAACAGGAAAACCAGCAGGCTTATCTTGATTCTACCAATATTGCGCTGGGTATTTCAGTAAATTATTACAGCATGATGCAGGAAACAGCAAATAAGGATAATCTTGTACTGGCAGCAAAGGAAACAGGCTCCGAAAACTGGCAGCCATACCACTACGCTGATGACTTCTTTCATGAGAGGAAAGGTTTTGCTGTTTCTCTAGACTTGAAGTTCTTTTTTTAAATTGTTGGAAGACTGTATTAATTCATTCAAAACGAATTTATTATGAAAAGGTTTATTATCGCTGCTTTCTCTCTAACCATTATTCTGCTTTTGACAGGAACATGCAAAAGAGAGTACGTTGAATTTCAAATATCAGACATTCCTGAAACCACCAAAGTTATTTCTGACGACAATTGGGTGGAATTAATCAGAACAATAGACACAACAGATTATACTTTTAGTTTTGAGCAGAATCCTGGTGTCACGGAGGGAGATATTCTTGTTTCATCTTTTGATGGAGGATATCTAAGAAGGGTAACAGCTATTAATCAGGAAGGTGATGATATTATTGTTGAAACAGAGTTTGCTAGCATCACGGAAGCCATTCAAAATGCTGATATCGATTACAGTGTAGCATTAACCGTTGATGAGAAAGCATTGAAGAAAGCCTATTTAAAAGAAGGTGTCACAATTGATCATGACTTACTGAAAAATTCAGACCAAACGAATCTAAATTTTGACCTGGACTTCATTATATATGATGCGGATGGCAACCCAAATACAACTAGTGATCAAATAAAATTGACAGGTAATTTTGGTACAAGCACTACGTTTTCACCAAAAGTAAAAATTAAGGATTTTAACCTTGAAGAATTAATATTTACTTACAATATTAAGAAAGAAAAGAAACTCCATGTTTCTTGTTTCCTTGCTGCTATTATACTGAATAAAGAAGAAAAAATAGCGAGTATCCCATTCCATGACATTGTTATCCCGGCAGGCATACCCATTACGGTTCAGCCTGTGCTGGAACTTAATGCCGGTATAGTTTTTGAACATGGTGGAAACGTACAAATGGAGATAGAGGAAACAATTGAATATGTTACATCTATCTCCTATCAAAATGGCGACTGGACAACTACCAAAACTGTAGAGGAATATGGTGATTACACACCGCCATCATTGGCGGCAAACTTGAAGGTGGAAGCCTACATCAAACCAAAATTGTTGTTTAAAATATACCGAGTCTTATCTCCGAAAGTGGAAGCCAAGCTTTATCAAACACTGGAAGCAGAAACACGAGCGATAGACTGGGAATTAAGTAAAGGGTTTGAAGCCGGTTTGGGTGTTGAAATGAAGATTTGGAAGCATACTATATTTGATTTTACTGCTAATGTTATTGATATAAAACAAGTGGTTGCAGAAGGCACAATCGGAGGAGGTGAACCTCCCACTCCCGCCTTCACCGCAAACCCCACCAGCGGCACTGCCCCCCTCACCGTAAACTTCACCGATCAAAGCACCAACGACCCCACCAGCTGGCTCTGGGATTT
>CAZTHA010000629.1:0-2087 GCA_964613435.1 uncultured bacterium | reverse complement strand
CTTTGGAAAACTTTTTTAATTCTTCAACATCTGTCTCTTTTACATCTAAAATATTGAATTCAAAATATGGTTTTTGATCCATTTTGTTGATCTGATCAAGATCACAAAAGAACTTATACACCAAACCATTTGTTAGAATGCCGAACTTTGCATCCGTAACAGAAAAGTAACGATATAGTTGCGAAGCATGCTCTTTATCTAGAGTTGCACCGCACCATTTACACTCAATCAAAATCCTTGGCTTCCCATCAATATTTATGGCAAAATCTACTTTTTCGCCTTTTTTCACGCCAACATCTGCTATAAATTCAGGATTAACTTCGGTATGGTTAAAAACATCATAACCTAAGGCTATTAGAAAAGGCATTACAAGAGAAAGCTTGGTTGAATCTTCAGTTTTTATGCTATCCAAGGGAATTTTCTGAACTTGGGCACTCAAAAGTCTTATTTTATCAATAAAATCCACGTAAAAGATCTCCTATCGCTGTCTTTAATGATATAAGTATTCATTGGAATGGTCAAGTAAAAATGGACATTTTTTCAAGCGGCCATTCTCGCTTTGTTGACTGAGGCGAACTCTATCGGTGCTTTATAAGCAAGGTAGGAATGCCCCCGGTTACAGTTATAGAACATATTTACGTATTCAAAAACATCGGAATATAACTCCTGGCGAGTCCTGTAGGTCGTCCTCAAGGTCCTTTCCTTCTTTAATGAGGCGAAAAAGCTTTCTGCGACCGCGTTGTCCCAGCAATTCCCTTTTCGGCTCATACTGCTTTTCATGCCATAAAAAGCCAGCAATGAACGGAATTCGTCGCTGCAATACTGGCTGCCACGGTCCGAATGGAAAATTAGACCAGTTGCTGGTTTTTTGCTCCAAACAGCAGCTTTTAAAGCCTCGATTATCAGGCTGCGATCCATGCGATCTTTTATTGCCATACCAACGACTTCACGGTTAAAAAGATCGATGATTGTGGCCATGTATGACCATCCTTCGCCAGACCACAAATAAGTTATGTCTGAGACCCAGACTTGATTTGGGGCTTCAACGTGAAAATTCTGTTCAAGAAGATTTGGGCTGACGGGCAGCTTGTGCCGGCTATCAG
The DNA here is from genome assembly GCA_964613435.1 of uncultured bacterium. Taxonomy (GTDB): domain Bacteria; phylum Muiribacteriota; class Ozemobacteria; order Ozemobacterales; family Ozemobacteraceae; genus DYKG01. Next base: position 984 of record CAZTHA010000629.1, on the reverse strand, counting down.
TTGTCACTCTGAATTTTCGAGCAGGAACAAAAAGAGCACCGGCTTCTTTCATTAACCTGCCAGCTCTGAATCGACCGGCAAGGATGCCTGCCTGACTAAGTTTCTGAGCCATTCTGCGGCTTCCACAGGATGAACGATGCTGTTTTTGAATATTCAAGACTAAGGTTTTAAGACGCTCTCTTTCAGCATCTTTGTGGGTTCCACGCCCTTTCAACCACGCAAAGAATCCGCTGGAAGAAACTTCCAGGGTGCGGCACATTACTCGAACTGGGTAGGCCTTCTTCTGCGAATTAATGAACTCAAATCTCATTCTGACTCTTTCGCGAAGAAGGCCGCTGCTTTTTTTAGGATTTCGCGTTCCATTTCAAGCCTTTTATTTTCTTTTTGAAGCCTCTTCAATTCAAGCTTAAGGGCATCAACCTCGACTGAATTAACTTCGGTCAATTCTTTTTTCCAGCGACACAGCAGGTTGTAATTTATTCCAAGGTTTTTTGCCACTTCTGCGATACTATGGCCCTTTTCGGTTATCATTTTTACTGCGTCCTGCTTAAATTCTTTGCTGAACCTTCTTCTGGCATGCTCTGCTTTTTTCATTTGAACACCTCGCGACTGAATTTAATCTATCTTAATCAGGTGTCCACTTTTATTTTACCAGTCCACTTCCCAAATCTGGGCGTATCTTCTTTTTTCATCATCGGGTAGGTATTGAATAATTTTTGATTTTATAATTTCATGATGCTGAAGCTGTATTCCCCTGTTGTTTAGAACCTCAAAGAGTCTGTTCTCGTCAATTCCTGCGGGCATTTCAGTTTCTATAAAAGCAACTTTTTGAAATAGAAGTTTTGTTAGCTTTTGCTTAAACTCCGGAATGTTTCCTCTTTCTTCGGCATTTATAAATGTTTGTATCATCTTCTGGGCTTGGGTAATTCCTTCTAATTGCAATTTTTCTTCTTTTGTAAGCTGAAACATAAAGTCTTCCGGAAA
>CAZTHA010000628.1:0-2096 GCA_964613435.1 uncultured bacterium | reverse complement strand
ATTGTTGAACATGGTTGGTGTCGCCCTTACTTCAACCGGTTCGAAACCCTGGGCGGAAAAGATCTTGAATCCTTCCCGAACCAGATACTGTGAATTGCGATATCCCCAGAATGCGTAGATGGTGCTGACGGCTAAGGCCAGAGCAGCAAGCGCTTTGCGTTTTCCCGGGGATAGAAGGTTGAACAGCCCGATGAAAAAAACGATCAACAGAGGCAATGAATAAAGGGGATCGATGATTGACAAAGCATCGTTGGCCAGGCGCGCGTTGCTGAAGGGCCAGAACAATGGCGTACCGTAGGTGGTGCACCAGTCGATAAGCGGATGGGTGAACAGTGCCAGAAAGGTCATGCCGATCCAGTCTTTGCTACTGGCCTGAGAGCCGGTCATTTTTTTGAACAGATAGCCCAGAGGTATCGAAGCTAGCATTAGAAGCGGCAATGAGTGGGTGGGACCACGGTGATATTTAAGCGAAGCCCATTCACCCCAGAAACCGGCAATGATGTCGAAATCGGGCATCAGGCCAATTAAAAAGCCGTATAGAGCGGTTTTTCGGCCAATTTTTCGGCTGTAGGCTGCCTGTGCAACTGCTGAACCAAGCAGACCCTGAGTTACGAGATCCATTTTATGACTTGCGTTTAACCGTCAAAGGCTCAACCACTGTGGTGATTTCCGAGTAGTTGATCAGTTTGGTGAGTATAATTTGTGTCACTTCGTTGCCTCCAGAGAATAGCAGTTTGCCTTCAGCCGTTTCTACATCTGCTAAAAGAATATCTCCTATTCGCAAATCTGCAACTGAAACTTTTATAACTTCTATTTCGTCGGCGATAGCGGCCAGAGACGAGATTTCCAGCTCGGCCAGAATCATTTCAGTGAGATTGGGGTCGAATGAGCCTTTGCCATTGCGAATTTTTGTCGAAATGACGTCGAAATCTTCCGTTTCTTCTTCGAGGCGCAAAATGGCTTCGAGTATTTTCAGTGCTCTTGATTCAACCGGCAAATCTTCTAGGCCAACTTCATCTTCCGGGTAGCCGCTGCCGTCATAGTTTTTTTCGCAGTATCTGACGATGTGGGCTATTTTTTCGAGGCGGGGAATGTTTTTTAACAATTTTTCGCCGGCCTCGGGAACCTTGGCCAGCATTTGTTCCTCTACCGAATTTGGCGGGATTTTTAAAGTGATTTTTTCAAGCAATTGATGGGGCAGGGTGACGTAACCAAGCTGGGAAAACATCGCCGCGGTTTCGAAATCCCAAAGATCGCCGATGCCGATGTGCGGAGCTACTTTCGTTGCCAGGGCCTTGAGCTTTCTTGCCCGGCTGAAAGCCATTGGCGTCGATAGAGATATGACATCGCTGAGCATCTGTACGCAGCCGTTGAAAGTCCGTTCAAGGGTGTCTCTTTCAGTTATCGTGCGCCGGTAATAGTTTATGCCGGCGATGAACGAGGCCGCCATGTCTTTGGGTGGGCATGGTTTGGTCAAAAATCTAAACACCCGTCCTTCGTTAATTGCCTTTAGAGCAAGTTCGAGATCGGCGTAGCCGGTCAAAAGTATTTTTACGGTATCTGGAGCGATTTTCTCTGTCTCGGCGATCAGCTCAAGGCCATTCATGCCTGGCAATTTGAAATCTGAGACCAGCACAGCAAAGGGGCCTGAGCGCTTGAGAATTTCAAGGGCAAGCCATGGCTCTTCGGCAGTGTGAATATCGACAACCGCCGAGAATTGCTTTTTATAAGACTTTAGAATCTCGGGATCGTCGTCGACCACCAGAACTTTTTCGTTGATTTTACTCATGAACTATCCTTATCAAATAATGATAAGGCAAAATTCGAACTACTACAAGCATTAAGGAGCCCCGATAACCATGTTTATGGTTTCCGAAAGTAATTGGACTGAAGTGGGCTTTTGCAGGTAGGCTCCGGCACCCTGGTCGAGCATTCGGTTGCAGGCATCATTCTGGGTTTCGCCGGAAATAAGAATGATTTTTGTCTCGGGCGCGCTTTCTTTTAAAATGGCGTACAGCTCTTCAGTGCTGATATCTGGCAGGTTCATGTCGAGAATGGCAAGATCGAATTTTTGCAGCTCTTTTATCGCTATTGCA
>CAZTHA010000627.1:0-2097 GCA_964613435.1 uncultured bacterium | reverse complement strand
ACCGCGTCCAGCAGGCACAGGGCGACCGCCCCTTCCACGACGGGCACGGCCCGCGGTCCCAGGCAGGGCTCATGCCTGCCCCGCAGGCGCACCGTGACGTCCGACATAGTATCCAGATCGACGGTGCGCTGCTCGCGTCCGATTGCCGGCGTCGGGCGCAGCGCCGCCCGGACGACCAGGGGCTGGCCGGTGGTCATGCCCATGTCCACGCCGCCCGAGTTGTTGGTCTCCGCCGTGATCTGCCCGCCGTTGAGGACGATCGGGTCGTTGACAGTGCTTCCCCGTGCGGCGGCAAACCCGAACCCCAGACCGAACTCAACGCCTTTGACCCCGGGAATGGAAAACAGCAGCGCGGCGATGCGGCTCTCCAGGCCGTCGAAGGCGGGAGACCCCAGACCCGCCGGCAGTCCGGTGGCGACGCATTCCACGACGCTTCCCACCGAGTCGCCGTTTCCGCGGGCGTCCAGCAGTTCCTTTTTCATATCAAAATCCAGGTCCTCGCCGCAGGCGCCGCCTATGGCCGTGACGCGGGCGGAAATCCCGATATTCCGCCGGGCCAGAATCTGTGCGCAGAAGGCGCCAGCGAAGGCGAGGGCGTAGTTCAGCCGTCCGCTGTACGCCCCGGCGGAGAAATCCCAGACGCCGAAGCCCTTCAGGGCGGCCAGATCCTCGTGTCCCGGCCGCGGCGCGTTCACCATCCGCTGCGTTTCCTCGCGCACCCGGATCATCGCGGTAAACGGCGTTCCGTCCGTGACCCCGTCCCGCAGGCCGCAAACGACCACGGGCGTATCAAACGGCTGCTGTTCGCTTCCCAGTTCCAGCGCTCCGGGAACATGCCGGAGCGCCGCTTGCACGGCTTCTTCAATATCAATTGTCTCTCCGGCCGGCATCCCGTCCAGGGTCGTGAAAAGGATGGGCCCGCTCTTCTCACCGGAGACGGAGAATTTCACGTTTCTGCCATAAATATTCATCTTGTTCTCCTCGGTTCGACTACCTAAATAAGATACAATAATTCTGAGTGATTGTAAATAGGGGACACGTTTCCGGCGGGTCTGAAGCGGCTTTGAATCGAGAAGTTTTATAAAATTGCATTTATTATGTCGATTCCTGTACAAATGATGAGAAAAAATCCATTTTAGTGATTTTAACAAGAACACAAATTCATTTTATCCTTGATTTTTTGACGCAATTGGCGTATATTGTTCCCAGATGTGAATAAATTATTAACACTGTTTATTTTTAGTCTTTTCATAGAATGAGGTGTTGTCTTGTCCTACGACAGAGCGGCCTTTCTTGATAAACTCAGAGATTCCTACGAGTATTATTACGATGTCACAACACATGACCCCGATGAAAACGGCGATCTGCCCCTGGTCCTATCGGCTGAGTTCCACGTGCGGGACGAAGGCTACGTCTTCACGAAGAATGCGAAGATCTGGGCCGCAGAATCCAACGAATATGTTTTCATCTTTTCCGCGCCGTATTTCGACAGTGAAACCGCATGCCGCTGCATCGACTATGCCCTTGCGGACGGTACGGCCCGCATCCAACCTCATTCGGAGCACAAAAGTTCTTTTATTATCGCTATCTTCGTCGCTGACGGTATCGATTTTTCGGTACAAAAGGAAATCTGCAAACGCAAGTTCGATAAGAGCTATAAAATGGGATTTCACGGCTGGTCGGCTTTGAAGACGGCAACAATTGACATGGAAAAGGAGATGGTTGCCTCAAACAAACCAGGAGAGGATATTGGAAAGTTTTTGAAGAAGTTATTAAGGAGTGAAAAAGTATGAGCACGATTCTAATTCTCGTTATCGGCATGATCCTCCTGGCACTGGGCTACATATTCTATGGCTCATGGCTGGCTAAAAAGTGGGGCGTGAACCCCGATCGTCCGACTCCTGCACACACCAAGTTCGACAACAAGGACTATGTCCCTGCCAACCCCGCGGTCCTGATGGGCCACCATTTCTCGTCCATCGCCGGCGCGGGCCCCATCAACGGTCCTATCCAGGCGGCTGTTTTCGGCTGGCTGCCGGTCCTCCTGTGGATCGTCATCGGCGGCATCTTCTTCGGCGCCATGCACGACTTCGGCGC
>CAZTHA010000626.1:0-2108 GCA_964613435.1 uncultured bacterium | reverse complement strand
ATTCTAATGCCTTGCGCATGTTTCGGTCAAACTCCGATTCACCCATGAAAAGAAAAAGCACCAGGCCCAGCACGGCGGCGGCGACCAAATAAGGCCAACTGCCTTTTTTGGGTATAACCGGGAGATTGCCGGAACTGATCTGCAATTTAAGGCGCTCGACCTGACTGTGCACGGTTTTAGCATATTCCTGGTCATTGGGGTCTCTTACGACGCGATAGACCTTAACCGCCTCAGGAATGCCCTTGAGCCGGTATTCACCGATAAGGCTGGTCGGCACTTCTTTTCGGTTCATGGCGAGATAGGTCGATTCGGAAAACCAGACCTCGTTGGCTTCGGTTAAACCCTCGATGCGGGCAGCAATATTAACCGGCTCACCGAATACATCGCCGTCGCGCAACAACACTTCGCCGGTGTTGATCGCCACACGAATCTCGATTCTTTCATTTTCGGGCTTGTCGGCATTGAATTCCTTCAATTTTTCCTGCATCATTACCGCGCATAAAACGGCGTTGGTCGGACTGGCAAAGGTCAGCAAAAAAGCATCGCCGATAGTTTTAATCAAGCGGCCGTCATAGCTGGAAACCAGCGGAAGCAGCAGCTCCTCATGTTTTTTGAGCAACTGTGAGACTGCTTCGCGGTCAATGCTCGACGTTCTTTCGGTAAAGCCTTTTATATCAGTAAAAACAATGGTCAGAACCCGGTTTTCTTCCATCAAGCCCTCTTATAAAACTACAATTTTCAATTCAAAAGATACTCTTTTTGAGCAGCTAAAATCAATTGATAAAAAAAAGCTGCCCCAAGAGGCAGCAAAGAGAATTATATATGCAAAAAGGGTAGTTATTCGGGTATTGCTACGACTACTCCGTTAACTTCATCAATTCGGAAAGCAGCGCGAGCTTCGGCAGAGTAAACGCCGAATTTGTTGCTGACCTTAACAGCCCAGATGTAACGATGGCCTTTTTTCAGGTATCCTTCATCGTAAGCTTTATAGCCCTGGGTTGTCGAAATTCTTTCCCATACGGTCTGTTGCTCGGTCAGGTCGAAAAGTGCAACGGCAGCATACCGACAATCGGTTTTCCAGGTGAAAATCGGTTTAAGGGAGGCACCCACTTCAGAAAGCTTCAATTCTACCGGAGCCTTGGGAGCGAGCAAATAAGTCGGGTTATCGGTTGCCACCAGACTGATTTTGATTTTTCCGGCCATGGGTACGCTTGCATGGGGCTTGGCCAGGCGAACTTTTACATAGTAATAGCTCGGAGTGAATTCTTCATGCTCGATGACCAGTTTGCCTTCACGCAGGTCCAGTTCGCGGGTATCGAAAGCCCAGCCGTTGAATTTATATTCATCAGGAAGATCTATCTTGTGTTCCCAGCTTTGTGAGGGTTCGCCGACCTTGAGCTGGTGGAAAAATTCTTTTTCAAAAGTCTGGCTTGCAGCAAAGGCCGAGGTACAAACCAGCATACAGATCATCAGGACAGCAAATACGGTGTAACGCATTTCATTCCTCCCTAAACTTTAGTCATTACAAGGTACGGCAAAACAAGCCAAATTTATAGAGGACGAATTTTTTCGACAAAACCTTGGCGTTAGCGGAAGAGTGCAAAACTACACGTTACAAAATTTATGCAACAATCAAAAATGGGCTGCCCCGGTTGGGACAGCCCATTATAGACTTATAGTAAAAATCATCAATGCAAATGATTTACGAACACCGGTCTATCAAAGCGGAGCACCGCAATCGGGGCAACCTTTCCAGCCTGGCTCGACAACGCGGCCGCACGAGCGGCAGGTATTGCGCAGGTGCCCAAGACAGAATGGGCAGAAGGTGAAATTACGCCCAACCAGTTTGCCGCAATGGGGGCAGGCACAGGTGTTTTCTTTGCGCAGATGAGCCGGTATCGAGGGCTTACTCAAAAATTCATCTTTTTCGCCAATCTGACTGAGAGCCAGAATTGCGGCGGTGCGCACCTCTTCAGACTCGTCATTAAGCACGGCCATCAGCGGCGCAAGCGCGCGTTTGTCGCCCAGAGAACCCAAAGCCTGACAAGCAGCGGATCTTACCGAAGCATGGTGATCTTGAAGACATTTGACAATTTCTTCGAAAATGC
>CAZTHA010000625.1:0-2111 GCA_964613435.1 uncultured bacterium | reverse complement strand
GCGCCGTATCAAAGTGCTCAGTTCAGCCGGAAAAAGCCAGGAATTCGATCTTTATAAGTATTTTCTCGGTGGCGACCGGCACCAGGACGTTTCTCTCAAAAATGGCGACACACTTTTCGTTCCGGCAATCGAAGCCAGTGTCAAGGTTTCCGGCATGGTCACGCGTCCGGCGGTTTACGAAATATTCGCTGGCGACAGTCTGGCAAAAATTATTGCCATGGCTGGAAACGCGCTTCCAGAAGCCTATTCTGGTCGGGTCAGAGTTTTGCGCTGGACCGGTAATCAGCGTCGACAAACCTTCGACGTCAGCCTCGGCAATCTCGATGAATTGAAAAATTTTGTCGTCGTTAATGGCGATGAAATCAAAGTCGAGCAGGCCATCGACACGGTCGGCAACCTGGTCAGCATTGGCGGCGCGGTGAAAAAGCCGGGAAATTATGCCGTCGATCAGGGGCTTACCGTTGCAGAGCTGATCGCTCGTGCCGGGGGACTGATCGAAGAAGAAGCGAACCGCAAATTCGGGCAGATAGTCAGAAAAGGCAGTGCAGGAGCTGAGGAGATCGTAACTTTCAACCTGAGATTTGCCATGCTCGGCGACAAAGAAGAAAATATCGTGCTCAAGCCCTTCGATCGGGTAAAAATCTTTGCCGAAAAAGAAATAACCGCTGACATCAGGTCGGTAAACATCGACGGCGCAGTGCGTCAGCCGGGCGAATACATTTATCGTGATGGCATGAAACTCGGTGATTTGTTGCTCAAGGCTCGCGGCTTGGCCATAGATGCCGCTCCTGAGGCTGAAGTCGCCCGTGTCGATGGTTCAACCAGCAAAATTATCCAAGTTAATGCTCAATCGGCGATGAACAATCCGAAATCGGAAGAAAATATTCTGTTGCAGCCTCTCGATCGCATCAGCATCCTTTCACTGGGTGACGTGATGATCGAACCCGAGGTCGTGGTGCTCAAGGGCCAGGTCAAGCGACCCGGACCATACGCGCTGGAATATCGGGGTGAACCGCTCAGTAGCGTTATCAGGCGCGCCGGTGGTCTGACCAATATGGCCTTTGCCGACGGTGCGGTATTTATGCGCAAAGTTGAAAATATTGCCAGCGAGAAGCAGTTGGAAACAGCGGCTGAAGTGCAAAAGGAAATGTTTCGCCAGGCTACCCTCGATTTGCGTGCCGATCTGCTCAAATCGGGCGCAAAGCTTGATAACCTCGGCCAGATCCGTCAGGAAGTCGAGGGCGGCAAGAACATCGGCGAGCAGATCCTCGGCGATGAAACCTCTGTCCAGAGCGGAGAAGCGGTAAAACAGTCGAGTGAAGATGAAAGATCCGGTTTCGGCGGCATTGAAATGGCTGGCCGCGGCATGGGAAACAAGATGGTGCGGATTCCGGTGCCGGTAAAAGACATTATCGAAGGTAAAGCCGAAAAATATGAAGACATTGCGCTGCTTAACGGTGATCAGATTACTATTCCGGTCGTGCCGACCACCGTGTCCGTGCTTGGGGCGGTCATCAATCCGACGACGATTCTTTTCAGCCGCAATCGCAACGCCGGTTACTATATCAATCGGGCCGGCGGCTTCTCGTCGACTTCGAACCATGGGCGTACGGTTGTGGTTCGGGCTAACGGCGAAGTCATGCCAATGCGGCATGTTAAGCGCATCGAACGCGGCGACATGATTCTTGTGCCGCCAAAAGCGCGCCTGATCAGGCCTGATCGCATGAAGGAATGGGCCAATGTCATGAGTATTCTCGGCAATCTTGCTGTGACCTACAAGGTTGTCAACGACGCAAATTAAGGGGAGGAATGAGTATGCCACACACACCCATCAGTAAAATCGTTAAAAGAAACGGCCAGGTTGTGCCGTTCGACAAAGAGAAAATTGTCAATGCCATTTTCAAGGCTGCAGTTCAGGTTGGCGGTGAAGATCGTCGCCTGGCGGAAATTCTTGCCGAAAAGGTTGTGCATCATCTTGAAGTGACCCGCAATCCGCCGGCTTTGCCAAGCGTTGAAGAAGTGCAGGACATCATCGAGAAAGAATTGATCGAATCAGGGCATGCACGCACCGCCAAGGAATTTATCCTTTATCGTTATGCCCATAACAAGCT